>CAZBOE010000132.1:0-13038 GCA_964493365.1 uncultured Tepidisphaeraceae bacterium
ACGCCGCTACCGTCTTGACCGATCGACCTGCCGGGCTCGACGCCGGCCATGCCTGAGGCGGCGACCGTTCCGGGGCTGTTGGCGACGGGCGAGGTCGGATTGTCGGGCCGGGCCTGACGCGGCGTCGGTTGATCCTTGCCCGGCTGACTCTCGCTCTGGCGGATGACCGGGCCGATCAGAAACATCAGCGCGACGGCCGAGATCACCAGAAGCCAGGTGACCGCCAGCGCCCGGTTCGGGCGTCGCGGACGAATCACCACCTCATGTGGAATACTGTCGCGGCTCATCACTCCTCCGCGTCGGCATCACTTAATTCGCCTGGGCCGCCACCTGGCGCGGGTCGGCGCCGCGGCGGTCGATCAGCAACTCAACCGCGTCGGCGCCCTTGACGCTCAGGGTGTGCTTGCCGGCCTCATAGGTTGCGGTGCCGGCTTCTTTCCAGACGTCGCCCTTGCGATAGATCGTGCGATATTTGCCCGGGGTCTCGACGCTCACCTCCCACGCATCGCCCGACGTATGCCGCGCGACGACGGGGGGAAGCCGCCAGTTGGTCGGCCGGAGCGGGTGCGCCGCGTGGCCCTGCGTCGCCACGTCGTGAAACGCCGCGATCTCCTGCGGATACACTTCCAGCACGCCCCGGCTGAACCACAGCACATAGCCGCCCGACTCGGTCGTGCGGGTGAGCTCGATCATCTTCTGCAGGTCGGCCCACGGGGTCGGATCGCCCTCGCCCACCACGCGCAGCCCGGCGACGAGCTGGTCTTTCTTCTCGCCCATCCATTCGATGTTGGCCAGCCATTCCTGCTCGAAGCGGGGGTAGTTGTTGCGATACATCTGGGGGATGTATTCGTCATACCATCCGCCTGCCACCCAGACCGGCCAATCGCAGCAGTAATTTTCGTAGCTCCAGGGGAAGGGCGACGGGCTGACCGTCACGATCAGTTCCGGGCGCGCCTTGCGGACGTCGTCGGCAAACTGCTTGGCAAACTCGTTGACCTTGTCGGCGCGCCAGCGGATCCACTGCGGGTCTTTGGGGTCTTCGGGCGGCTGCCGTCCGTCGTGCTCGCGGGCATAGACCTCGCGGGTGTAGGCGTCGTAGCCCATGGTGTAGTAAGGCCACACCAGGCGGTCGTCGAGCTGGACGCCGTCGAGGTCATACTTGTCCACGGCGTCGAGCACGATCCGCGTCAGAAACGCGCGGGTCTCCGGGCGCAGCGGGTTCATCCAGACAAACCCGTTGGGGGCGACGATGTTGCCGTTGATGTCTTCACTGAGCCACTCGCGCTTCTGCGTACGCAGCTCGTTTTCGGTGCCCTTGTGGGCCGCCATGAAGCCGTACTCGAACCAGGCGACATAGAGCAGGCCGTTGCGGTGGGCCTGGATCATCGTCTCTTCGAGCAGGTCGCGCGGCTCGTCGAAGCCTTCGACGAGGTTGGGCCTGCGTTCGACGCCGATGGTGGCCTTGAGCGTCGGGCTGGGGAACTGCGTGTAGCCGTTCTTCCACGTCTCGACATAGACCGTGTTGAAACCCATCTCACGGAGCTTCTTCATCGACTCGGCCGTCTTTGCCGGCGTGGCGATGTTTTCATTGGCCGTGGTGGTCAGCCATGTCCCGCGGACTTCCGTGTGCCGCGGCTGGGCGGGCTGTGGCCCGTCATTGGTCTGTGCGAAAGCCGACATCGACGGCGCTGCCGCCAGGGCGGCAACAATGGCGGGAAGCAGACGCTTGAACATAACGTGTCCTTTCCGTGAACAGTGAAGTCAGTTTCAACGGCGGGCGGGCGGCATGACCGCTGCAGATCGGCCTGTCGCGATCTCAGGCCGCGGACCTGATCCGCCGGGCCAGCAGCCCGCAGAGCGGGACGAGGACGATCGCGGCCTGGGGTTCGGGCACCTGGGCGGCGTGATTGGCCGCGGCGTCGAGTTCGGCCGGGGTGACATTGAAGCCGTAGTTGCCCAGCAGCAGGCCCAGGTCGTCGAAGTCGATATCGCCGTCGCCGTCGCTGTCGCCGCCGGTGTAGGCGGGGATGCCGGTCAGGTTGTAGTTGCCCAGCAGGATGCCCAGGTCGTCGAAATCGATGTCGCCGTCGCTGTCGGCGTCGCCTTCGAGAAACGTCTTGGTCCGGTCGACCAGCAGCTCGGCCGCCAGTGCGCCGGGCAGGCTCAATTGCAGTTCGCCGGCGACATAGGGCCTGATCGTCAGCGGCGTCCAGCGTGTGCCGTCGAAGACGATGGGCAGGTAATACCCCGTCTCGGGAACGTCAAATGTGAACAGGTCGGACGACGTCTCGTTGCCCACGACGGCCGGAAAGCGCCAGTCCACGGGGAAATCAGGGTGCGGCGCGTGACCGTTGCTGACGACGTTGTAGAACTGGGTGAACTCGTTGGGATAAGACTCGAGGATGGCCTTGCTATAGAAGACCGAGTGTCCCCGGGCGTTGTCGGTGCGGCTGCGGAGGATCATCTGCCGCAGGTCGGCCCAGGGGGTGTCGGCGCCGGTGCCGTTGCCGCGCAGCCCGGCGATCAGGTCTTCGGGGCGGTCGTTGAACTGCGCCAACTGGCCGGGCCAGGTGTTGTTGAAATCGGTGATCGTCGAGCGATAGACCTGCGGCACGTATTCATCGAACAAGCCCAGGTCGAGCCAGGCCGGCCAATCGACCGCAAAGTTGCTGTAGCTGAATCCCGAAATCGACGGGCTGATCGAGACGACAATGCCCGGTCGCTCGGCCTTGAGCTCGTTGTAGAGCTCGGTCACAAAGCCGGTGAGCTTGTCGGCACGCCAGCGGAGGAACTCGGCCGACCCCGCTCCCGACCGGGGGTTGTTGGGCAGGTTGCGGCCTGTTTCGGCGAGGTATTGCTGGCGGGTGTAGTTGTCGTAGCCGAAGTCGACGGGCCAGGCGAGGTGGTCGTCGAACTGGATGCCGTCGAGGTCGTACTGCCGCACCGCGTCGAGGGCGATGCCCTTGATCAGCGACCGCACCTCCGGCACCAGCGGGTTCATATAGCTGAACCCCTGCGTCGACGTCGTGTAGGCGCCGGTCGAGGTCTGCAGCAGCCAGCCGTTGTCGCGCATCTTCGTGGCCAGCGGGTTGGACGGGTTGCCGAACTGCGCCATCAGCCCGTATTCGAACCACGCGAAGTGGTGCATGCCGTTGCGATGGGCCTGGATGACCGTCTCGCCCAGCAGGTCACGCGTGCCCAGGCTGGGCGTGCGGTCGACACCGATAAAGTTTTTCAGCGTGGGCGAGGGGAACTGGGTGTAGCCGTTCTTCCACGCCTCGACATAGACGGTGTTGAGGCCCGTCTGCCTGAGATTGCGGATGGCGTTGGTCGAGTTGGTGAGGTTGGACAGCGCGGTGTTCGCGGTGGTGGTCATCCACGTCGCGCGGATCTCAGGCGTGGCGGCCTGGGCGCCCACCGCCATGAACAGGCCCAGTCCGAACGCTGCCGACACCGCCAGGCCCAGCCCCATGCCCATTTCAGGCTCGGGAGAGGACAAGGGCATGTCCGCGGCGTGTGCTGCCGAAGCGACGTGATCGACGCCGTTCGGCCGGTCAGAGCAGTTCAGATCACCATGCATGTGCATTTTTTCCAGTCCCTTCACTAATTTCCGGATCCTACCGGCGGCCCGACAGAGGTGAGTGTTGCAAGCCACACCGGTGTGGCTTATTATATAAGACTGATGGCAGTGTGCAAGCTAGGTCTTATAGGCGCCGGCGGAATCGCGCGGGCGCACGTGACGGCGGCCCGGGAATCCCGGGACGTGGTCTGTTTTGCCGCGGTGGCCGACCCCAACCCGCAGGCGCGGGCCGCGGTCGCCGACGCCGCGGGGGCGAAAGCCTATTCCGACATCGACGAACTGCTCGCCGACAGCAAGGTCGCCGGCAGCCTTTCGGGGCTGGTGGTGGCGACGATGCCGTCGGTCCGCCAGCACATCGTCGCCCGGGCGATTTCGTCGGGGCTGCATGTCATGGTCGAAAAACCGCTGGCCCACACGCTCGCCGACGCCCGCGAACTGGCGGCCATGGCGCAGGCGGCGCCCGACCGCGTGGCGGCTGTCGCCTATTGCCACCGCTTCACCCCGGGACTGGTCGAGATGCGCCGCCTGGCCCGCGCCGGCGACATCGGACGCGTGATCCGCTTCGAAAACACCTTCGCCTGCTGGCATCCGACCCTGCGCGACAAGTGGATGAGCGATCCGGCCGTCAGCGGCGGCGGCTCGTTCTTCGACACGGGCTGTCACAGCATCGACCTCTATCACCACCTGTGCGGCAGAGGCTCGGTCGCGGGCGCGGCGCTGGCCCACGAGTGGCCCGGCCGCGGCGACACCAACGCCACCGTTCTGCTGCGGCCGCGGTCTGACGACGGCGCCGCGGGCGTGATCATGAGCGGCTGGCAGGAGCCCGCCCGCTTCACCGTCACCCTGGTCGGCACGACCGGCCTGCTGGCCTACGACTTTGACAAGCCCACCGAACTGCTCCGCATCGACTCGCTGGGCGCGGCCCCGCGGACGATTACCGTCGAGACGCATGAAGTGCGGTTCGAGCGGCAGTTGCAGGCGTTTGCCGCCGCCATCGGAGGCGACGGCGAAGCGCGACAGCGGCTGGCGTCGTTTGCGGACGGCATGTCGGTCAACGAGGTCATCGATCAGGCCTACCACGCCGCCGGGCGCGGCGCTCCGCCACACTCGGCTGTCCAGCCCCGCTAGGGCACCTTCAATGATCGCCTCTGACCTGCCAACTTCTGCTGCGGCGCCCCCGCGCGGCGCGGGAGGCGAGCCATGTCGCTGACCGCGGACGACCGGGTGATCGGCGTAGGCGTGATCGGGCTCGGCTTCATGGGCGCGACCCACGTCAGGGCCTATCAGCGCGCCGCGCTGGCAGGCTATCCGTGCCGCCTCGCGGCGGTGTGCGACGGCAAGGCCGAACGCCGCGCCGGGGTGTTTGCCGGCCTGGTCGGCAACGGCGTCGCGGGCTCGGGCATCGGCCTGCAGCGGGCGTTCGACCCCTCGAGCGTGAACGGATATGCCGATGCCGCCCAACTGCTCAGCGACCCGGCCGTCGACCTGGTCAGCATCTGCACGCCCACCGACAGTCACGTGGCCCTGGCCGAGGCGGCGATGCGCGCGGGGAAGCATGTGCTGGTCGAGAAGCCCGTCGCGCTGCGGTCCGACCTTGTGCGTCATCTCGCCGACGTGTCGCGCCAGAGCGGGATGGTCTGCATGCCCGCGATGTGCATGCGGTTCTGGCCGGGCTGGGACACGCTCGCCAAGATGATCCGAGCCGGCTCGATGGGGCGTTGCCTGTCGGTGCGGTTTGAGCGGATATCGCCCGCGCCGGGGTGGTCGCCCGAGTTTTACCGAGACGATTCCCGCAGCGGGGGCGTGCTGTTTGACCTGCACGTGCACGACGTCGATTTCATCTGCTGGATTTTCGGAACACCTGCGTCGGTCCGTGCCGAGCCGGCGGTGGCCGGTGATGATGCCGTCGGCGGCACTCGGGCCCGGGCGGGCGAAAGCATCCGCGGCGTGACCAGCGTCTACCAGTTTGGCGCGGGTGGGCCGGGCGTGGTCGCCAAGGGCGTATGGACCGACCCGGAAACGCCGTTTCGAATGCGCTACCAGGCGCTGTTCGAAGGCGGCAGCGTCGAGTTTGACTCGAAACAGTCGCCGGCGCTGACGTTGTCGCACAACGGCGAGATACGCCAGCCGCTGCTGCCGGCCATCGACGGATATGACGGCGAAGTGCGCGACATGATCAACGCGCTGCGCCGCAAGCGAAAACCTTCAGCCACACTCGACGAAGCCGCCGCCGTGACGGCTGTTCTCGAGGCAGAGAGGCTGAGCCTTGACACCGGCTTGTCCGCCCGTCCCAACGTGGAGGGCGGTCCGCCGCTTGCAGTGGAGGAGACACCCACATGACCCCCGCGATCGCCCCTTCTTCGACCACCCGCGCCGGCGTCGGCGCACGCACGATTCGTCTCGGCGCCATCGGCGTCGACAGCAGCCACCTCCCCGAGTTTTCGCGGCGGATCGCGGCGCTCCACGACGCCGGCCAGACCGCCTGCCGGGTCACCCGCTTCTGGACCGACGGGCGGCACGACATGCCGGCCGCCGATGTCGAAAAGTGGGTGAAAGCCACGACCGATCTGGGTGCTCAGCCATCGTCATCACTCGATGGCATGCTCGATGAGGTCGACGGCGTGCTTGTGCTGAGCGTCAACGGCAACCGCCACTTCGAACAGTCGCTCGCGAGCCTGCGCCGCGGGCTGCCCACGTATATCGACAAGCCCCTCACCTGCGATCTCGGGCAGGCGAAGCAGTTGCTCGCCACCGCCCGGGCCTCGGGCGCGCGGTGCTACAGCGCGTCGAGCCTGCGCTTTGCGTGCGAGGTCGAGCAGGTGCGGGGCATGGCCGACCGGCTCGGAAAACTCCACGCCATCGACGCCTTCGGACCCGGCGAACTCAACGCCTCGATGGAGGGCCTGTTCTTCTACGGTGTCCACACGATCGAGATGGTCGATGCCCTCTGGGGCCCGGGCATCGCCCGCGTGTCGGCCCGCTCGACGACCGACCGTGAAGTCGTTCAGCTCGAGTATGCCGACGGCCGACACGCCACGCTCCGCCTCGAGCGCAAGGGCTGCTATGACTTTGGCGCCACTGTTCATGGCGAGAAGCAACTCGCGCAGTTCAAGGTCGATTTTGCGGACGTCTACAACCGGCTCGTGCGCGGCATGGTCGGCTTCTTCGAGGGCAAGCCCGCGCCGGCCGACCTGCGCGACATCGTCGAAAACGTCGCGGTGATGGAGGCGGGAAACCGGTCGATCCGCGAGAGCGGCCGGTGGATCGACGTCGAGACGATCGCCTGATCGCGATCGCGGATCGCACGAACCCCCGTGTGATGACCCGCGACGCCGAGCGCTGATCGACGGGTGCCGGGTGCGGAACTGCCCGCAAGACGGATCGCCCGGTTCGATCACCCAAGCGGCGCACGCTTGCCCGGTGTTCGCGCCGCCGGTGGTCTTGTCGCAGGGCGTCGCGTTGTCGAGGGTCTGACATGATGGAGCCCTGGTCATCCCTGCCCGAGGTGTCGTGGCCTGTCGTGCTCGAGCCCGACCCGGCGGCCGACGCGGCGCTCGCCGACGCTGTCGATCTGCCGAGCGGATCGGCGTTGACCCTCGCCCGGCTCGACACGGCAACGGGGCGCATCCGCGCCGCGCGCTGGCGCGGCACAGGGCTCTACGGCTTTTATCCCGCCAGCACGGTCAAGCTCATCACGGGTGTGCTGCTGATCGAGGCGCTACACGGGTTGAACATCCCGCTCGACGCATCGGCCGCCCTGGGCGATGAGCCGCCCCAGCCCCTGCGTCCGCTGCTGGCCGACATGATCCGCGAGAGCGGGAACGACTCGTTCAACACGCTCGCCGAGATCGTCGGCTTTGCCGAAACCCACGCGGCGCTGCGCAACTGGGGCTGCGTCAAGGCGCTGGTTCGTCGCAACTTCGCACGCCCGCGCTACAACCACAGCAGGGCGGTCACGCTGCTTGCGCCGTCGGGCCAGACACTGGGGGTGTTGCCCCCGCGCCCGCCGGTCGATCTGCCGCTCAACGACAGCCACAACACCGGCCGCCCCGACGGCGGCGACGGTCAATCCAACTGGTTTTGCACCGACGATTTCATCCGCGTGCTGGCCGCGACGTTTGCCGGGCCGTATCGGCGTCGACCGGGCTATGCCGCGCTGGCCGATGACCTGGCCCACACCAACCAGTGTTTCCCCCGCGAGGGCCTGGCAGAGATCGGGCGATACGCGATCTGGAACAAGCCCGGCTGGTGGCCGGACGATCTGGCCAATTCCGACCTGTGCTACATTTGTGACATCGCCAGCGGATGCCACTACTTCCTCGGCATTCACTGCCGGAGCACGGTCGAAGATGCGCGGCCGCTCATGGCCGCCGCGGCGCGCGACGCCATGAAGGCTGCCGGGGTGATGCTTGGTCGATGACCGCCGCCCGCCCGTCTGCCCGGCGACGGACGCCGGCGCCTAAGGCTTCCACCGCACAAACCCCTCCATCGCCTCATACTCGGCCAGCCCGAGCTGGTCATAGATCTTGGCGGTCTCCCGGTTGCGCTGCTCGGCGCGCTGCCAGAACTCACGCTCATCGGCGCCGGGGAACATCGCGCGGTCTTTCTGGCTCTGGTGTTTGAAGATCGCCGACCGCTTGCGCATCAGCTCTTCCGGGCTGATCGGCACGGCCATCTCGATCTTCTCCGGCTCCCATTCCTGCCAGGCGCCGCGATAGAGCCAGATCTCGCACTGCTTAAACCACGGCTCGTTCATAACCTGGCGGACGGCGTCGAAGATGACCGCCAGGCAGACGCGGTGCGTGCCGTGCGGGTCGGAGAGGTCGCCGGCGGCGTAGATCTGGTGCGGCTTGATCTTCCGCAGCAGATCGACCGTCAGCCGCACGTCTTCTTCACCGGCGGGCTTCTTCTTCACCGTGCCGGTTTCATAAAACGGCAGGTCCATGAAGTGGAGCCGTTCGACCGGGATGCCGCAATCGCGGCCGGCCGCCTTCGCCTCGCCGCGTCGGATCAGACCCTTGATCTGCTGCACCTCGGGCGAATCGACCTGACCCGGCTTCTTGCGGCGCAGGAATTCCTCGACGTGCGATTCCATCCGTGCCGCCGCGTCGGGCGCCAGCCCGAAAAGCTGGGCATACTCGGCCGCGAAATCAGCGAAGCGGATCGCGTCGGCGTCGAAGACGGCGATGTTGCCCGACGTCTGGTAAGCCACATGCACCTCGTGGCCCTGGTCGGCCAGGCGGATCAGCGTGCCGCCCATGCTGATCACGTCGTCGTCGGGGTGGGGCGAAAACACGACCACGCGCTTGGGGAACACGTCATCGCCCGGGCGATCGATGTCGCCGCGCCGCTTGGCGCTCTCGGGTTTGCCGCCCGGCCATCCCGAGATCGTCTCCTGCATCATGCGGAAGACGTCGATGTTGATCTCATAGGCGCCGCCCTGGCGGCTCGCCAGCAGATCCTGCAGGCCATACTCGTTGTAGTCTTCGTCGGTCAGCTTGAGGATCGGCTTCTTCACCTCGCGCGCCAGCCAGATGACCGATTTGCGGATCATCGCGGGAGTCCAGTCGATCTCGCTCCCCGCGAGCCACGGGCAGCGGAATCGCGTCAGCCCCGCGGCCGCCGCCTCGTCGAGGAAGAACCGCGCGTCGCGGTGCTCCTGCAGGAAGCTCGCGGCCACCATGCTGGTGACCGGGCCCTCGACCGCGGCCGCCACGATCGGCGCCTTGTTTTCGCCAAAGGCCATGAGGATGACCCGCCGCGCCGACAGGATCGTGCCCACGCCCATCGTGATCGCCCTGCGGGGGACATACTGCTCGCCGAAGAAGTCGCTGGCGGCGTCGAGCCGCGTGACCTTGTCGAGCGTGATCAGGCGGGTGCGGCTCTCGCGGCTCGAGCCGGGCTCGTTGAAGCCGACGTGACCGGTGCGGCCGATGCCCAGCAGCTGGAGGTCAATCCCGCCCGCGTCGGCGATCATCTTCTCATACCGGGCGCAGTATCCGCCGACCTCGGGCATCGGCAGCGTGCCGTCGGGCACATGCGCCTGGGCCGGGTCGATGTCGATGTGGTCGAACAGGTGCTCCCGCATGAACCGGCGATAGCTCTGAATCTCGCCGGGCTGCATCGGGTAATACTCGTCAAGGTTGAAGCTGGTGACGTTGGCAAAGCTCAGCCCCTCGTGGCGGTGCATCCGCACGAGCTCGGCATAGACGCCCACCGGGGTCGAGCCGGTCGCCAGCCCCAGCACGCAGCGCTGCCCCTGCGACGCCTTGCTGCGGATCAACTGCGCGATCTCCCGCGCAACCGCCGCGCTGACCTCCTTCGCGTCGGGCAGAACCGAAATCGGAACCTTCTCCGTCGCCCCGTGCAGGTGCATGCTCATCAGACGTGCCTTTCCGCGGTTTGACTCTCCGCTGATGTGATTTATTATCTGACAAGATAAAAAATGCAAGCGCATTCCGGCTTTCGCCCATGCAGCCCCGCCACAAAACCCTCCTCCGACTGCTCTGGCGTCACCAGCGTCTGAGCCGGTGGGAACTCCACGAGCAGTCGGGCCTGACGCCCAACGCCGTCGGGCAGGCGGCGGACCAACTGCTCTCCAAGGGCCTGATCCGCGAAGCCGACCCCGAGCCCGTCGGCGGCACCGGACGACCCAAGGGGCGGCCGCGCGTGCCGCTCGAACTCGACCCGTCGCGCCGACACGTGCTGGGCCTGGCCCTCGAACCGGGACGGGTCCAGGCGTCTCGCGTGTCGCTGACGGGGGAGGTGCTCGATGAACCCGTCACCCGCAGGGTCGACGAACCCCAGGGCGGGCACGGCCGGCCGCGGCTCCTCTCGGCCGCCAGACGCCTTCTCACGCAGTCGGCCACCCGGCACACCCTGCTCGTCGGCGCAACCGTGCCGGGGCTGATCGATCTCGACCGTCGGCGGCTGCTGATTTCGTCGGCCGTGCCCGACGAAGCCGACGTGCCCCTGCAGCCGTTTTACGACGCCGCCGGCGCACTGGGCACACCCCTGATCATGGGCAATGACCAGAGCGCCGTCGCCGCCCGATGGCTGCTGACCCACCGCCGCGAGGCGGACGAAGACGTGATTCTCGTCTCGATCGACGACGGCCGCCTCGGCGCCGCCTATCTCGTGGCCGGCCGGCCCGCCCGGGGCTGCGTGTCCGGCGCCGCCGAGCTCGGGCACACGCGCTTCCCCGTCGACACCCCGCGCTGCTACTGCGGGCACACCGGCTGCGTCGAACGCATCGTCTCCACCGAGTTTCTCAGGCACAGCGCGTCCAACCGCCCGCGCCCTTCGCGAACCGCCCTCAATGCCTCAGCGGCCAACACACCGGCATTCAACGCCGCAGCCATCAGTGCCGCAGCCCCCAGTGCTGGCGGCCGCGCCGATCTCACCTTGGCCGACCTCACGCGGGATTATCTCTCCGATGTCGCCGGCCCGCTCGATGCGGTCTTCGCCCACCTCACCCACGCACTGGCCAACCCCGTCAACCTGCTGCGCCCGCATCGCCTCGTGCTCACCGGCCCGCTCATCACCCCCGGCCCCTTCGCCCGCCAGCTGACAAATGCCGTCCGCGCGCTCCTGCTCGGGCAGCTCGCCACCCGCGTCGCCATTGATGTCTGGCCGACCCCGCTGCCCAGCGCCTTCGCCGAAACCAGCGCGTGGCTCGCCCTGGCTGACCTCTACCACGACGGCTGGGCCGCCGAGCCGGTTTCACCCGTTCATGGCGAGTCGCTCGGGTAAGCCGCTCTAGCGCGGGTGCAGTCGTTGAGCAGTCAACGCGCCGTCAACTTCACGGGCCGCCAACTTCACGCGCCGCCAGGTTCCCGCGCCGCGGCTGACGCACCGCAAGCGCCGCGGGCGACGCTGCCAAACCGGCGCCGACCGAGTCCGGTGCAACGATGTCAGCGGGTTAGTCCACCGTCCCGCCGACCGGCTGCGATTTGCCGATCGGGTTGCCCGTTCCCTTGATCGAGAGCATTCGCTCCAGCGCCACCAGCGACCACTTGCGGGTCTGCTCGTCGACGCGCACTTCGTTGACCACCTTCCCCTCGATCAGGTTTTCCAGTGCCCAGCAGAGGTGGGGCAGGTCGATGCGATACATCGTCGTGCACAGGCACTGGCATTCCGACAGCACGATGATCTGCTGCTCGGGGTGCTGCTGGCGAAGGCGGTTGACCAAATGCACTTCGGTGCCGATCGCCCACTTCGTGCCCGGCGGCGCCTTTCTCACCTGCTCGACGATGTAGGCCGTGCTGCCGGCCATGTCGGCCTTCTGCACCACTTCCCACTTGCACTCGGGATGGACGATCACCTTCATCCCCGGGTGTTTCTGCCTCACCTCGTCGACATGTTCCGGACGAAACAGCGCGTGCACCGAGCAGTGGCCTTTCCAAAGCACGAATCGCGCCGCCTTCACGGCCTCGGGCGTGTTGCCGCCGAGGTCTTTGGTCGGGTCCCAGACGATCATCGAATCGAGCGGATAGCCCATCGCGTGCGCCGTGTTTCGCCCCAGGTGCTGGTCGGGGAAAAACAGGATCTTGGTCTGCCCGACCTGACTCTGCCCGGCCTGACCCTGCCCGATCTGACCTTGGCCGGTCTGACCTTGGGCCGTCGGCGCCGCGCCGCCCGCCAGCGCCCACTCGAGCACGTTCCGGCAGTTGCTGCTCGTGCAGACCGCCCCGTGGTGCCGGCCGACAAACGCCTTGATGGCGGCCGACGAATTCATATAGGTGATCGGAATGATCGTCTGCCCGCCGCACACCTCGGCCAACTGCGCCCAGGCGTCTTCGGTCTGGTCGATGTTGGCCATGTCGGCCATCGAGCAGCCCGCCCCCATGTCCGGCAGAATCACCCTCACCGCCGGGTCGGTCAGGATATCGGCGCTCTCGGCCATGAAATGCACGCCGCAGAACACCACATACTCCGCCCCGGTCTGCGCCGCCGCCTTGCGCGACAACTCGAAGCTGTCGCCCGTGTAGTCGGCGAACTCGATGATGTCATCCTGCTGATAGTGGTGCCCCAGCACACTCAGCCGCGACCCCAGCGTCTCCTTGGCCGACGCGATCCGCACCTTGAGCTCGGCGTCGGACAGCTTGTTGTAGATCTGCGGAAGCGGGCTTTGCCAAACCTGGAACATAGCGGCTCAATCCTTTCGAGTAGGAATAGTAGGACCGATCCCCGCCGATCAACAGCGTCGCTGACGCCCGGACCGCCTTGGCTGACCGGGTTTGAGGCCGTTCCCTGACCAGCGCGGGCTCGGCAGGACAACGGCGGTTCCTGAAACCTGGCAACACATGCAACCTGTTTGCGTGTGTGGTATGGTGTCTGAGTGAACAGCGCCCTCGCCGAGGTCAGCAGCCGTTTGCCGGCCGATCGTCGCCGTGACGATCGGCCAGGCCCGGCGTTCGTCCGGGCCGAGGGCCGCGATGACGCCCCCGCCGTCCCGG
>CAZBOE010000133.1:0-6617 GCA_964493365.1 uncultured Tepidisphaeraceae bacterium
AGGCTTGGTTTGTCGGTCGGCGTCTGGGCCGACCTGGCGGGCGAGCCTTCGACCCGCGACCTGGCCGCGGCGCTGTCGACGGCGCGAGACGCCCGGGCGCAGGCGGTGGTCGGGCTGGGCGGCGGCAGCCCGATGGACCTGGCAAAGCTCGTCGCGGCGCTGCTCCCGGGCACACAGCGGATCGAAGACGTCTTTGGCATCGGCAAACTCGGACAGCGGGCGATCCCGCTGGCGTGCATTCCCACGACCGCGGGGACCGGCAGCGAAGTCTCGCCCAACGCGATCGTGCTCGACCCGGCCGAGTCGCTCAAGAAAGGCGTGATCAGTCCGTGGCTGGTCCCCGATGCGGCGTATGTGGACCCGATGCTGACCGTCGGCATGCCCCCCGCGGTGACGGCATCGACCGGGCTCGACGCGCTGACCCACTGCATCGAGGCCTATGCCAACCGCTTTGCCCATCCGGTGATCGACCTCTACGCGCTGGAAGGCATCCGACTCATTGGCAGCCACATCTCGCGGGCCTATGACAACGGGCAGGACATCGAAGCGCGGACGGCCGTGAGCCGCGGCAGCCTCTATGGCGGCATCTGCCTGGGCCCGGTCAACACCGGCGCGGTGCACGCGCTGGCGTATCCGCTGGGCAGCGCCTACCGCGTGCCCCACGGCGTATCCAATGCGATGCTGCTCTGCCATGTGATGGAGTTCAACCTGCCCGCTGCGCCGCAGCGCTATGCCCGGATCGCCCTGGCCCTGGGGGCGCAGCCCGCGGAGAGCGACATCGACACCGCACGCCGGGGGCTGGAGATCATCCGCAGACTGTGCGGGCACTGCCGCATCCCGCAGCGGCTTGCGGATGTGGGCGTGCCGTCGGATGCGATTCCGCAACTCGCGGCGGCGGCGATGACCGTCACCCGGCTGCTGGAGAGGAATGTCCGCGAGCTCACGCTCGACGACGCGACGGCCATTTACCGGAAGGCGATGTGACGATGACCGCTCGAGACATGAAGGCGCTGAGCGACAGCTATCGGGGCGTGGTCGTGCCGATGGTCAGCCCGTTTGCGCCGGGCGGCGAAATCGACGCCGGGGCGGCCAGGCGGATCGTCGACCTGCTGGTGACGGGCGGAGCCGCGGGCGTTTTTCCGCTGGGCACCACCGGCGAAGCCATGTCGATCTCGATGCCGCAGCGGCTGCGGCTGGTCGAAGTCGTGGCGGCGCACACCGCCGGACGGGCGAAGGTTTACGCGGGCATTCCCTCAAACTGCCAGAGCGAGTCGGTGGCAGCGGCCAGGCAATATCAGTCGGCGGGCGCCGACTGCGTCGTGGCGCACGTGCCCAGCTATTACCCGTTGAACGACCAGCAGGTGGAGTCGTATTTTCTGCGGCTGGCCGATGACGTGGCGCTACCGCTGGTGATCTACAACATCCCGCAGACGACGCATCACAACATCGCCCTGAAGGTTGTGCCCCGGCTGATGGCGCACGGGAACATCGTTGCGATCAAGGATTCGTCGCCCGATGCCGAGCGGCTGACCGAGCTGCTGAACCTGACGGGCGGCCGAGGGGGCTTTCCCGTGCTGCTGGGCAACAGCAGCCGGTTTGTGCACGGGCTGCGCCATGGCGGGATCGGGCTGATTCCCAGCGGGGCTCACGTGGTGGGCGATCTGTATGCCCGTATGATGGACGCGGCGCTGGCGAACCGGTGGGACGAGGTGGAAGCCACCAGCGCCAGGGCCGAGGCGATCTGCGGCGCTTATCTCAAGGGCCGAAGCCTCGGCGACGGGTTGGCGGCGCTCAAGGCGATGCTGGAGCGCCGGGGCATCTGCGGGCGGACGATGCTGCCGCCATTGACCGATCATGTGGGCGATGTGGAGGTGTTGGCGTGAGTAAGGCGACCGCCGACGGCAGGAGCGACAGTCATCCAAATGGCAGCGCGGGCGGCGATGGCCGGGCGGGCAACACCCGGCCCGTCGTGGCGATCAGCATGGGCGACCCGGCGGGCATCGGGCCCGAGATCATCGCTCGGGCGCTGCTGCGCGATGAGGTCCATGCGGTGTGCCGGCCGGTGGTGGTGGGCGACGCGGCCACGATGCGCCGGGCGGCGGGCGTGATCGCCAGGGTGTGTCCTGACCTGCCGGCGATGCGTGTTGCGCCGGTGACGCGGGTCGATCAATCGGCATTTTCGCGCGACGTCATCGACGTCTATGACCTTGGGCTCCGCGGGCTCGAAGACGTGTTGCCGGGGCAGGTGTCGCCCGTGGCGGGGCATGCGGCGTTTGAAGCCGTGCGGGTCATGATCGGGCTGGCGATGGCGGGCGATGTGGATGCGACGGTGACGGCGCCGATCCACAAGGAGGCGCTGGTGGCCGCGGGGCACAAGTTTCCGGGCCATACGGAGATTTTCGCGCATTACACGAACACGCCCGACTACACGATGATGCTGGCGGAGGGGAGCTTCCGCGTGGTGCATGTTTCGACACACGTCTCGCTCCGCCAGGCTTGCGACGCGGTGACGCGGCAGCGCGTGCTCAAGGTCATCGAGCTGGCACACGAGGCGTGCCTGGGCCTGGGCATCGACAAGCCCACGATCGGCGTCGCGGGGCTCAACCCGCATGCCAGCGACGGCGGGCTCTTCGGCACCGAGGAAGCGCAGGAGATCATCCCCGCGATCGCCGACGCACGGGCAGCGGGCATCGACGCGAGCGGGCCCCATCCGCCTGACACGTTTTTCGCCAAGGCGGTGAGCGGGGCTTATGACGTGGCGGTCGCGATGTATCACGACCAGGGACACATTCCGGTCAAGGTGCGCGGGTTTCGCTATGACCAGGCGAGCGGCGCCTGGCAGGCTGTGCGCGGGATCAACGTGTCGCTGGGGCTGCCGATCATCCGGACCAGCGTCGATCACGGGACGGCATTCGACCAGGCGGGCAAAGGAACGGCGAGCGACGCGAGCCTGATCGACGCCATCGATTACGCGGCGAAGATGGCTCGGCGGGTTGCCCGGGCCGGCTCGCGCGGGCGGGACGCCGCAGCATGTGCGTCACGGGGGGCGTCGTGCTGAAGCGCGTGCTGGTGATTGCCGATGACCTGACCGGCGCCGCGGAGATCGCGGGGGTGGGGTTGCGCTACGGCATGACGCCGCGGCTGGTGAGGGGAAAGGCCGGCCGATGCGAGCCGGGTCTGACGGTCATCGACACCGACTCGCGCATGCTCAGCCCGGCCGACGCGGCGGCGGTGATCAAGCGGCGGATCTACGAGCTTTCGGCCGCCGACCCGGTGGGATTTCCCGCGGGCTTCGACCTGATTTTCAAAAAGACCGACTCGGTGCTGCGCGGGCCGGTGATGGCGGAACTGGAAGCGATGATGGCGGGTCTGCGAAGACCCGCGGCGCTGCTGGTGCCGCAGAATCCGTCGCGCGGGCGGGCGATCGAAAACAACGAATATCACATCGACGGGCTGCCGCTGTATGCGACGGCGTTTGCCAACGACCCTGAATATCCCGCCCGCACGGCCGATGTGCTGGAACTGCTGGGCAAGCCGGCTGCGCACACGATCGGGGTTGTCGATGCGGGCGAGCCGCTGCCGCTCAACGGCATCTCGGTCGGCGCGGGCGGCGCGGAACAGGTTAAACAGTGGGCGGCGCGAGCGCGGGGAAACATCCTGCTGGCCGGGGCGGCCGATTTCTTCGTCGCGCTGCTCGAACACCAGGGCATGACCTTCCGCAAACGGTTTATCACGGACGTTCCGGTCGGGCCGATGCTGCTGGTGTGTGGCAGCGCGTCGGCCTATGGGCGCAACGAGCTGATCGCCCGCGCCGAGCACAAGGGCGTGATGATCAGCCCGATGCCCGATGACGTGTTTGACGCGGGCACCCAGGCGGCGGCATCGCTGCGGACATGGTGTGACCAGGCGGTGAGTGTGCTCAGGTCATCGGGGCGGGTGTTGCTGACGATTCCGCAGCCGCCGGACCGGTCGCCCGAGGCGCCGCAGCGCATTCAGGACGCGATTGCCGAGGCTGCGGCGTGCATCCTCAAGGCGGCGCAGTCGGTGAGCGGGCTGACGATCGAAGGCGGCGGAACTGCCTCGGCGGTCTGCCGCCGGATGGGGTGGGATCATTTCGATGTCACCGGCGAACTGGCCACGGGGGTGGTGCAGCTCAAGGTCACCGGGGCGGGCGAGGCGCCGACGGTGCTCATCAAGCCGGGGAGCTATCGCTGGCCGGACGCACTGTGGGATGTGCCGCGGCAGCGGCATGCGTGAGCGTGAGTGGGGGCGTGGGCGGTGAACAAGAGGGCCGACCGGGCACGGCAAGCGCAATAGTGAGCGGCGAAGCGCTCAGCCAAACAGCCCCGAAGGCCCGCGTTCGTGTCTGAGCAGCCATGCCTTTCGTTCGAGCCCGCCTCCGTAGCCGACGAGCTTGCCGTCGGCGCCGATGACGCGATGACACGGCACGATGATGCTCACGGGGTTTCGTCCGTTGGCCATGCCGACGGCGCGCGAGTAAGTGACCCCGCCCAGCGCGAGCGCCTCCTGGAGGTATGACCGCGTCTGGGCGAAGGGGATGGTTCGAAGCCACGCCCAGGCGCGGAGCTGGAAGGTCGTGCCGGCAAGGTCGAGCGGAAGATCGAAGTGGCGCAGCGCACCGTGGAAATAAGCCTGCAGTTGATCGACAGCGAGCTGGGCATGCCTGGCGGCGATTGCGGCATCGCCGTCGACGCTCATCGCTTCGGCCGGCGGCTCAGACACGCCGGCATCGTCTGCGAAATCGACGCGCCAGACTCCGGCTGACGTGCAGGCGACGCGAAGGCTTCCGATCGGCGTATCGAGCGACCGAACTGCAACGATCGCACGCGGGGCGGAATGAGCGCGAGCGGAATCCGAGTGGGCGGGCGATCGGCGGGCGGGCGATGGGCCGGCGGGCGATGGGCCAACGGGCGACGAGCGTGCGCGTGCGGTCTGCATTGCGGCACTATAGCAGCGCCCCGTCCATCCGCCTCGCACCGGACGAGTCACGGCATCGCGGCGCCGCGCGGCAGGTGGATCGTGACGCTCGCTCCCGCGTCGCGCGCTGTCCGGACGCTGTACCAACCGCCGATGAGCCGCGCGGCCTCGCGGGCGAGCAGCAGCCCCATTCCGCCGCCCTTGGGCGGAAGCGTGAACGGGCCGGTCGGGCGGGCGGTCAAAAGCTGGACGAAGGCCGGCTCGATCCCCCGGCCGTGGTCGGTGACGGTAACGGCATGGCCTTCGGGCTCGGTCGCCCCGCTGATGTTGATCAGCGCATTGCGGCTGAAGCGCACTGCGTTGGAGAGCAGGCACTGAAGGATGAGCAGCAGCATCATGCGGTCGGTCGTGACGGTGAGCGGCTCACCTTGCAGATCGACTGCGATCGTCGAGCCGCGGTCGGCCGCGGCGTAACGAAACATCGCCGAGGCCTGCTCGATCGGCTCGCGGATGTTGAACTCGGCCGGCCTGAGGCGGACGGTGCCCTGGCGAAATCGCTCGGCATAGAGAAAGCGATCCATCGTGGCGACGGTATCGAGCACGGATCGGCGCATGACGTCGATGTCGTCGACCGTGCTGGCGAAGCGCGCGTCCTGCTGCAGTTCGCGGCTGAGCACTTCGATCATGAGCACGATGCCATTAAGCCCGCCCCGCAGATCGTGTGAGAGGAACGAGAGATACTTGGCCAGCGCGTCGGCCTCGGAGTTGAGCCGGCTCAGGAGATGTCCGTGGGTCTGGCCGAGGATTTTCCGTGACAACAGCCGGGCTGCTTCGCTGACCCGTCCGCGCTGGGAAGCGGACAGCGTGACCCCTTCGGCGGTCAGCGCATCGCACGCCGCTGGGCCCAGCAGATCGGCATAGTCGAGAACCGTGGCCGGCTCGGCGTGGAGTGTGACAAGGGTGGACGTGCCCATCGCGTGATCGACCGACGCGCCGGCAAGGGCGTCGGCCATGACGTGGAGATGGGCCGGCAGTTGACGAAGGAGCACCTCAAAGCCGGCTTGCCCGACCGACCGGCGTATCCGCTCGATGGCCTGCGGATGCTCGGCGAGCGCGGAGACTGCCTGGGCGAGGGTGTCGGGCTGCGGCGCGGACGAGGCGGCGAATGGAGACTCTTTCATACTGGACCGCCGCATGACCACATCAGGCGGCTCTGTTAAGCGGGGATTCTAGCAGGTGTGAATCCATTAACGACTCCCCGTGTCCGCGGCGGGCGGGGCTCGCCGGACAATACCGGGGTGGGCGGCGTGACGGCATCGCGGGTGGCGCTGCGCAGATCGCCTTGGTGGGCGGCAGGCGTCGACGCGCCATTTGCGCCCCTTGCGCCGTGCTGATCAGGCCGCCGCAGGCTTGCCTGTGCAGCATGACCGCGACTGCGTAGGATGCCCCCGCCTATGAGTGACCGCAGTGAGACCGCCGCCACGCCACATGACCCGATCGCCCCGCTCCGTCACAGGGGCTATGTGCTGTTCTGCCTGGGGTGGTTTGCCTATGTCTTTGGCACGCAGGTTTTGTCGGTGGGTGTCCAACTCGACCTTTACCGCCAGACCAAAGACGTCTTGACGCTGGGCTGGGTGGCGTTGGCGCAGGCGCTGCCGGTGCTGTTGCTGACGATGCTT
>CAZBOE010000133.1:6627-7817 GCA_964493365.1 uncultured Tepidisphaeraceae bacterium
GGCTCGCTGGCAGACCGGTTCGACCGGCGGCGGATCGTGCTGATCACCGCGGTTGCCATCGCCCTGCTTTCGGTCGCGCTGTTTTTCGCCAGCCGGTGGGGCGCGCCGGTGTGGGTGTATTACCTGATCCTGCTGGGAAAGGGCGTCGTGTTTGCCATCGGCTGGCCGGCGCGGTCGGCGCTGATGCCGCAGCTCCTGCCCACCTCGATCTTCGCGCAGGGCATGGCGTGGAACTCGATGCTCTTCCAGGTCGCCTCGGCGACCGGCCCGGCGCTGGGCGGCATCATGATCGAGTGGCTGTTCGTGCGAAACGGGATGGGCGTGGCGCCGACCTACCTGTTCACCGCGGCATGCGTCGCGGTCTATGTCGTGCTGATCGCGATGATCCCCGGCAGCTTCAAGCCCAAGCCCGCGGCGCGGGCGGTGTCACGCGTGCAGGAGCTGTTCGCCGGCATCACGTGGGTCGCCCGGAACAAGGTGATTCTCGCGGCGCTGATGCTCGATTTTTTCGCGGTGCTGTTCGGGGGCGTGATCTACCTGCTGCCGGTTTTTGCCGAAGACATCTTGAAGGTGGGCGGAACAGGCCTGGGATTTCTGCGGGCGGCCGACCCGATCGGGGCGTTTGTCATGGCGCTGCTGCTGGCGTGGCTGCCCCCGATGAAACACGCCGGGCGAAACCTGCTGCTGTCGGTCGCGGGATTCGGGGTGTGCATGCTCGTGTTCGCCTTTTCGCAGAGCGTCATCCTGAGCTTTGTTGTGTTGCTGTTGTCGGGGGCCTTCGACGCGGTGTCGGTGGTGGTGAGACACACGCTCGTACAGACCCGCACGCCCGATGCGATGCGCGGGCGGGTGTCGGCGGTGAACAACGTGTTCATCGGGTCGAGCAACGAGCTCGGCGGATTGGAATCGAGCGTGACGGCCCACTTTCTGGGCCCGCGCGGGTCGGTTGTGCTCGGGGGCATCGGCACGCTGGTGGCGGTCGGGCTGATCGGTTTGATTTACCCGCAGATCGGCAGGCTCAAACGGCTCGATGAACCGGCGGAACAGAACGCCGACGGGCGCACACTGGTCGCATCCTTGAGCGATGCCAACGAAGACCGCCCGGCCGAAGTCTCTCCGGCGATCGCCTCTCACGCGCAGAAGCCGACGCAGACGCCCTAGTCTCACCGGCGCGCACGTCAGCCGCAGCG
>CAZBOE010000133.1:7874-8993 GCA_964493365.1 uncultured Tepidisphaeraceae bacterium
CGATCGATCGCGCGGGTGTGGTCGATGTGCCTCGGCGGGGGGCGGCGCCGGGCAGTGACAATGTCCGCCCCGACGGTGACAATCCCGGGCATGCTCAACGACGTGCTCTCGACCATCGACAACCGCCGCGAAGCCTCATTGGCGGCGCTGAAGGATTTTCTCCGCATCCCGTCGGTTTCCACCAAGCCCGACCACGCGGCCGACATGTTGCGCTGCGCCACATGGGTCGCCGATCATCTGAAGATGGCCGGGCTGACCGCGCAGGTGCGCAGCACGCCCGGCCACCCGATCGTCGTGGCGCGGAACAAGCATCAGCCCGGCAGGCCGACGGTGCTGTTTTACGGTCACTACGATGTCCAGCCGCCCGAGCCGCTCGACTTGTGGACCACGCCGGCATTCGAGCCGACGATCCGCAAGACCCGCGCGGGCTCCGAAGCCATCTATGCCCGCGGCGCCGTCGACGACAAGGGACAGGTCTGGTGTCACCTGGAAGCCATCACCGCCTGGCAGGCGCACGGCGGGCTGCCGGTCAACCTCGTGGCGCTGATCGAGGGCGAAGAGGAAATCGGCTCGCATCACCTCGAAAGCTTCATCAACGACAACCTTGCCGAGCTCAAAGCCGACATCGCGGTCATCTCGGACACCGGGCAATTCGACCGCGGCCACCCCGCCATCACCTATGGCCTGCGCGGGCTGGTCTATATGGAAGTATTCCTGACCGGCCCTTCGAGCGATCTGCATTCGGGCATGTTCGGCGGCGCCGTCACCAACCCGGCCAATGCCGCGGCTCGGCTCATCGCATCGCTGCATGATCCGGTAAGCGGTCGTGTGACGATCCCAGGCTTTTACGATGATGTCATCGAGCTTCGCGACGAAGAACGGGCGATGTGGCGTGCACTGCCGTTCAGCGAAGACGAATACCTCCGCTCGCTGGGGGTCGATGTGGCCCCGGGCGAGCAGGCCTACAGCATCCTCGAGCGCCGCTGGGCGAGGCCGACCTGCGACGTCAACGGCATCACCACCGGCTACCAGGGCCCGGGCGCCAAGACGGTGATCCCTTCAAAGGCGTCGTTCAAGGTGTCGATGCGGCTCGTGCCCGGGCAAGACCCGGCCAAGATC
>CAZBOE010000133.1:9003-11658 GCA_964493365.1 uncultured Tepidisphaeraceae bacterium
ACGAGGGCGCGAGGCTCGGCACGAGCGGGCCGGGTGGGCCCTTGCCGTTCCTCGCCAAGATCCAGAAGGCCTTCATCGAGGCGATGAAAGACCGTTGCCCGCGCGGGATCAAGCTTGAGTTTAGCACGCACGGCGCAAGCCCTGCGGTGCTTGTGCTCTTTGACTCCCGGGCCGCGAAGCTTGCGGCCGACGCGGTCGAGGTCGGCTTTGCGCGAAAGCCGACGTTCATCCGCGAAGGCGGGTCCATTCCGGTCGTGGGGCTGATCAAGAAGGCGCTGGGGATCGACACCTTGCTGGTCGGCTTCGGCCTGCCCGACGACCAGGTCCACGCGCCGGATGAAAAGTTCGACCTCGACGCCCTCTTCGCCGGCACGCGGACAGCCGCGGCCCTCTATGACAAGCTCGCCGGCCTGTAGCAGACCGCCCCGCCCACAGCAGCGATCCGCTCGAAGGGGCGGCGCCGCGCGCGGGATGTCGATCGGGTCGGCTACAGCGTCAGCCCGAGCAGGCGCGCGGGCACGGTGCGGGTGAGCCGCTCGACCACATCGAGGCCGACCAGATCGATCGCGCGGCGCAGGCCTTCGAGGCGGCAGGCGAGGGTCTCGGGCTTGTGCACGTCGGAACCGAGCATGACGTAGCGGTCGGCCTGAAGCAGTTCTTCGGCAATCTCACGCGTGGCTTCGCCGCGGGGGTCGCTGAGGCACTGCAGGTTGCCCTGCAGCCAGACGCCGCCCCGGGTGACGACATCGACAACCGTGTGAGGGTCGCGGTGGAATGCCCGAATGCGCTCGGGATGGGCAAGGATCGGCTGCAGGCCCAGCGATATCCAATAGTTGACCGTGGGCCAGAAGTAAGGCGGCAACTCGTCGGCCCAGAAGTCGAAGAGCACGTATCGGCCGGCCATGCCGTAGGTCGGTATCGCCTCACGGGGCCAGGCCGTCAGCCCGTCGCGAAGGCCGATCTCGCCTCCCGCGACCAGGCGCAGCGCGACGCCCGCGCGGTCAAAAACCGTCTGCAGGAGTTGAACACGGCTGACGATGCCGGGCACCGTGTTGTCGGGAAAGGTGGGCCAGAAGTGCGGCGTGCAGACCGCATGGCTGTAGCCGGCTTCGACAAACATCCTGCCACAGGCGATCGACTCGGCGACGTCGGCACAGCCGTCGTCGATGCCCGGTAGCATGTGGCCGTGCGTATCGATCCGGGCGACACGAGAGCCGCCCGCTGCAGCTTGGTCAATACTCACTTCCACACCGCCATTGTGCAGTCTCCATCCAGATAGTCACAGAGCACTTCAAATCGCCGGCCGCGCTTCTGGACGAACGCCTCGACATCCGTCGGCCTGTGCCAGGTGAGATAACGGGCGGCCGCCAGGTCGGGGCTGCTGAGGAAGTTGAACACCAGCGCCTCCGCGGCCGCGTCGCAGGCCCGCGAGAGCACCGAGTAAAAAGTCTCCCGGTCGAAGGTGTTGAACGAGCCGCTGACCACGATCACGTCGCTGCCAGTGAACATCAGGCGCGGGTCGGCCACGACATCGCCGCGGATGATGCGAAAGCTGTCGCAGCCGAATTCGCGCCCGCGCTGTTCGGCGGCGGCGGCGGTGGCGTCGATCGCCTCGATGCCGATGTATTCGCTCAGGTTGATGCCGCGCAGCTCGAGGTAGACCGCTAGGTCGGCCCGCCCGCAGCCGACATCGAGCAGCGATCTTCCGCCGAGATCGGCGATGCGGGCGATGGCGTCGAAGCGCAGGTGCTGCGACTGGGGGCTTGCCCACAGCAGCGACGAAAACGCGCCGGGGCTTTTGCGCGCGGCGCGGGCATAGGGCGAGAGATACGCGCGGTCATCGGGCTCTGACTGCTGTGTCGGCTTGAACGGCCACATGCCCCTCATTGTGCCGCAGGAGGGCATTTCCGTCATGGGGCGACCTCGATACCTCTGGCCCGATCCTCCCGACGGTCGACGCGTGTGCCCGCAACGGCTAATCTCACGTCCATGCGATGGTTGCTTCATGGCCCGCTCACCCCTGCGGTGGCGGAGGCGGTTGTCCGGCACGGGCACGTGGTCACGCGGCCCGACGAGATCGGGCTGTCGGCCGACGCCGCGCCGGTCGATGTGCTGGCGGCGGCCAACAAACATCAACTCGACCTGCTCACCGCCGACGACGCGGTCGTCCGCGCGCCGTTCGAGCAGGCGGTGAAATTCAAGCGGGCGATGGTGTTCCTTCAGCTGGCCGGGCAGGACGTCGAGCAGGATGACGCCATCGACCGGCTGTTTGCCCGCTATCGGTCGCCTTCGCCCCAGCGGCTTTACACGGTGACCGAGACGCGGGTAAAGGTGAGGCAACTGCCCGGGCCGCTATGATCTGCCTGCCGCACGCCGGCGTCCGCGAACATCGAACGCCCGGCGGACGGAAGCGGCGCAACATGATGAACCACCTTCGGAGGATGAATGTCGCTTCTCGTCACAGGATCCATCGGCATCGACACCATTGAAACCCCCGCCGGCCGGCGCGACAGCGTGCTGGGCGGGTCGGCGATCTACTTTGCCTATGCCTCGTCCTTCTTCACGCCCGTGCGGCTCGTGGGCGTGGTGGGTGACGACTGCCCCAAAGATTACCTCAACGTCTTCGAGGGCCGACCCGTCGATACGACGGGGCTG
>CAZBOE010000133.1:11680-12901 GCA_964493365.1 uncultured Tepidisphaeraceae bacterium
CTGGCACGGTTCGTATGTGAAGGACCTCAACGAGGCGCAGACCGTCGAGGTGGATCTCAACGTGCTGGCCGAGCAGGCCCCGCGCATTCCGACTGCTTTTCTCGACAGCCAGTATGTGTTCCTCGCCAACACCCACCCGGCACTTCAGCAGGACATGTTGTCGAAGCTCAAGGGCGTGAAGCTCGCGGTGGCCGACACGATGAACCTCTGGATCACCACCGAGAAGCCCGAGCTGCTCAAGCTGCTCAGGGTGATCCACGGCCTGGTGCTCAACGACGGCGAAGCCCGCCTGCTGACCGAAAAGAAGAACCTCGTCGAAGCGGCCAAAGACGTGCTGCGGCTGGGCCCGAAGTTTGTCATCATCAAGAAGGGCGAGCACGGCAGCATGCTTGCCTCGGGCAGCCCCGACAGCCCCGAGCTGTTCACCCTGCCGGCGTACCCGACCGACCGGGTGATCGACCCGACCGGCGCCGGCGACAGCTTTGCCGGCGGCATGATGGGCTATCTGGCGACGCAGGGGATCGTGTCAACCGCCACCCTCAGGCGGGCCCTGGCATATGGCACGGTCACCGCCAGCCACACCATCGCCGATTTCTCGCTCGCGGGTCTTGCCGCGGCCACGCGTGAAAAGATCGACGACCGCTTCCACGCGTTCAAACAGGCGATGAGCTTCTGAGCCTTCTCTCCGGGCGACACGTTTCCATGGGTCACCGCATCGCCATTCTGGGCGCCACCGGGTCAATCGGGCAGAGCACGCTTGATGTGCTGGGCGCGCTGGGCGAGCCGTGGACCGTCACCGCCCTCTCGTGTCACGGACGACCGGCCCTGCTCGCGCCGGCAATCCGGCGCTTTCGCCCTTCGGTGGTGGCGGTCACAGACGCGGGCTGTGACGCGGCCGCCGCGGAGGCGGCCGTCGCAGGCACGACCACCCGCCTTTTGCGGGGGGCCGAGGCGCTTGTCGAGATCGCCACCCGCGACGACGTCGATACGGTGGTGGCGGCGGTTGTCGGGGCGGCGGGGCTGCCTGCCGTGCTCGCCGCGGTCAAGGCGGGCAAGCGCGTCGCCCTGGCAAACAAGGAGTCGCTGGTCATCGCCGGCTCGCTGCTGATGCCGCTGGCCAGAAAGACCGGCGCCGAGATCATTCCCGTCGATTCCGAGCATTCGGCCATTTTTCAGGCGATCGCCTGCGGCCGGCGGCAGGACATCGCCCGCGCCGTGCTG
>CAZBOE010000134.1:0-12880 GCA_964493365.1 uncultured Tepidisphaeraceae bacterium
CCGAGGGGCGCGTGCGCCTGGTTCAGGTCGAGCGGATTCCCCGCGGGGCCCGGCATGTCGTGGCGGGCGATGCATTTGTCGTCCACCAGGGCCGGGCGGTGCCGGCACGGTCGGCTGGCGATCCACGTCATCCTCGCACGGCGGTCGGCCTCACCGCCGACGGCAACACGCTCATCCTGCTCGTCGTCGACGGCCGACAGTTCACCAGCGTCGGCATGAGCAAGGCCGAGTTGTCGGCCGAGCTGATTCGCCAGGGCGCCGCTACCGCGATCAACCTCGATGGCGGCGGCTCGACCACCATGACCCTCCGCGCCGACGACGGCACGATGGAGGTCGTCAACACGCCGTCCGAAGGCCGCGAGCGGCCCGTGCCGCAGCTCCTAGGTGTGAGGAAAATCCGCAAGGCCGGAGGAAGTTGAGAGCCCGCACATCGCCCCCGACGCGACCGTCGGCCGGGCAACCGGGCGCTGGCGCGTGCGCCCGTCACGCATGTCTCTCAGCCAGCCCAACGGATTTCGTTCCCCTCGCCCGGGCCCGGCCACCTACGTCTCATCCCTCAGCGCCACGGGCGGACGCAGAATTTCGGTCAGGATGAACTGCTCGCGCAGGGTGCGGGCGGTGATCCGGCTCGGCCGCATCGTGCGGCCTCCGGCTCGCTGGGCCGATGTCTGACCGATCGAGGTCTCGGTCAGCTCGGCGCCGCGCGCCGGTCGCGGCTGAGTCTCCGCGGGCCGGGGCGGCCTGGGCTGCTGCGCCGGGCGTCCTTCCGAAGCCGTCTGCTGCGGCACGCGGAAGACAGACCCCGGCGACGGTGCGGGCGACGGCATTCTGGGCACGGGCGACCTGGGCACAGGCGGCCTCGGCGCTGGCGAGGTGGGCACAGGCTGACGCTGCGAAGGCGAAGTCCGACCGGGATACGGCACATCCGCGCCCGGCCGACCGCCCTGCTGCTGCCGACGCTGCTGCTCGGCGCGACGCCGTGCCGTCTCCCGACGAATGGCTTCCTGGCGCTCCCGCTCGGCCCGCGCCCTCTCGGCCTGCTCGCGCGCCTGGCGAAGCGCCTCCTCCATCGTCGTCGCCTGCTGCGGAGCCGGACTCTCGCCCGGCCTGATCACCGGCTCATCGCCTTCGCCCGACTGCCGACCGCGGCGCTCGAGCTCCTGTCGACGCCGCTCCATTTCCTGCTTCTGCTTCGCCTTGCCCAGCACAGAAACAATCGCGCTGATGCCCCAGAGCAGCAGGAAAACAATGATGTAGAGCAGATTCTCGCCCATGGATCGGCCGCCTTGACTCGACGCGCAAGCGCCGCTTCGCTTTCGCCGCTGGCAGACGGGCCATGCAACCGGGCCCGTCAGACTTCAAAGCGCAACGCTGTCAGCCCGCCTCATGACTTGCTCTCGTCAGACCGGGCGATCTGCTCACGCATCGTCGTGTCTGCCTGCACGTTGCGCAGCTTGTAGTAATCCATCACGCCCAGGTTGCCGTTGCGGAACGCCTCGGCCATCGCCTTGGGAATCTCCGCCTCGGCCAGCACGACCAGCGCCCGATTCTCGGCCACCTTCGCCACGTTCTCCTGCTCGTGGGCAACCGCGAGCGCTCGCCGCTTCTCGGCCTCGGCCTGGAAGCGCCGCTTGTCCGCCTCGGCCTGCTCCGCCTGGAGCTTGGCGCCGATGTTCTCGCCCACATCGACGTCGGCAATGTCGATCGAGAGAATCTCGAACGCGGTGTTGGCGTCCAGGCCCTTGTTGAGCACGGCCTTGGAGATGTGGTCCGGGTTTTCCAGCACATCCGTATGCTCGGCGGCCGAGCCGATGGCGGTCACGATGCCCTCGCCCACGCGGGCGACGATCGTCTCTTCGGTCGCTCCACCCACCAGCCGGCGGATGTTCGTCCGCACCGTCACGCGGGCCTTGACCTTGAGCTGAATGCCATTCTTCGCTACCGCGTCGATCGTGCCGCGACCCAGCGCGGGGTTGGGCACTTCGATGACCTTCGGGTTCACCGAGGTCTGCACGGCGTCGAGAATGTCACGACCCGCCAGGTCGATCGCGGTGGCGGTCTTCCAGTCGAGCGGGATGTTGGCCTTGCTCGCGGCCACCATCGCGTTGATCACGCGAACAACGTTGCCCCGCGCCAGCACGTGGCTTTCCATCTCCTGCGTCGTCACATCAAGCCCGGCACGCATCGCCTGAATCCGCGCGTCGACGATCGTGGCCGCCGGCACACCGCGGATACGCATGCCGATCAGGTCGAAGATCGACACATGCGCGCCGCTGAAAAACGCCCTGACATACAGCCCGATGAACTGCAGCATCACGATCACCATCACCAGGAGGACGATGGCGACGATGCCGACAATGATCCACACAAACGGTCCCATGTTGCTTCTTCCCTTTTCTGCTGCGGTGGCAGCGTTGTACTGCAGCCCAGATCCCGTGCCCGATTGAATCAAAGCACGGTCGAACCAAAGCACGTCGAATCACGGCACGGTCGAATGCCGGCACGGCCGGATCACCAACCTGATCACCCGCCCGATCACCGGCAAGCCCGGAGCTCCGACCAGCCGCTCAGACCACCCTGACGACCGGACGGTTGTTGTCCAGCGCTACAACTTTCACCATCCTGCCCGGCGGGATCATGCCCAGATCGCTCACGGTTTCCATCCGACGACCTTCGAACTCACACTCGCCGATCGGGCGGAGCTCGGTGATGCTCACGCCTTGCTGGCCGATCGCCACGGGCGACGGCTCGGGCGGCGGGGTCACCTGCGGCCGAGGCAGCAACACCCGTTTCCCGACCGGCGTGTGAGGCCACAGCTTGACGAAGGTGACCCACACAAACGGCACGGACAACATCATCACCAGCAGCGTCGCGGCGCCATAGGTCGGATCAACCACGAACATGCCGCCCGCGCCGGCGAGCAGCGCCAGCGCCGCCATCACGCCCAGCACGCCGTGAGACGGAATCACCAGTTCCAGAGCCAGCAGCGCCAGGCCGATGGTGATGGAGAGGATGGCGAAAGAGATGGCTGTCATGGATGCAAAGTTGTATTGCCTCGGTCCGCGGGTCAACCCGCGGCCACCTACGTCACCGCACGCACGACGATGTGGCTTCCTTCGACGCTGATGACCTTGACCAGCGTGCCCCGTCGGACAAATCCCGTGTCGCTGACGGCCGACACCACCCGCGTGGCCGCGGTGTCAGGGTCGGGCAGCTCGATGCTCCCGCTGGGCCGGAGATCGGTGACCGCGACGGCCGTCGCGCCGACCGCCGGCCACGTGGCGATATAGCCCTCGGGCGTGGTCGCCACCGTGCCGCCCGCCACCGTCTGGAGCACCAGCCGATTGGCGATCGGAATCTTCGGCAGATAACGCACCAGCCACACCATCAGCCCCATCGACGCGGCGACAGCACACACCACCGTCAGAAACCCGGTCTGCAACCCGTCCCGAACGACCGGCCACCACGGCAGCGCCGGCTGGCCGGGCAGGTCCGGAACCACCGGCGCCCCGGTCGGCACAAACGTCAGCACCAGGCCACCCAGCACCAGCAAAGCCCCGCTGATCCCGGCGATGCCAAAGCCGGGCAGGATAAACACCTCGACCGCCAGCAGCGCGATGCCCAGGATGACCATCACGATCTCCCACCACGAGGCGGTGTCGCTCATCGTCTGCAGCACGATCACCACGCCCAGCGACACGGCGCAAACCACCTCGGCAGCGCCCGTGCCCGGCGTATACAAGGCGATGTAGAGCGAGAGCATGAAGACCGTCATGGCCAGGCCGACCGTGGCCGGGCTGACCAGATACTTCATGAACGTCTCCTCGGCCGTCGGTACATAGGTGGCGACCACCTCGAAGCCACGCGAACTGATGAACGCATCGAGGCTGGGATACGTTCCCCCGCTCAGGCCCAGCTTCGCGGCCAGCTCGTCATCGACGGTGAGCAGCGTGTCGGCCCGATCGACCGGATCGGGCACGCCTTCAACCGGCTTCCACCCCTGCCCGGTCAGCGTCTGATACTCCGCGGGCTCGACAAACCGCCGCTCGCCCTGCGGCGACTCAACATAGTGAACCACCCGCGGCATGCTCACCATGGCCGCCACCAGCAGCGGGTCATACCCGTTGCGGATGGCCGACATCCGGAAATCGGCGAGCACGGGGCTCTCGATCTTCGCACGCTCGGTCGCGCCCATCTCGCCCATGCCCATGCTGACCGGGGCGGCGTCGCCGATGACCGACCCGGGCAGCATCACCAGCTCGTCGGTCGAGATGCCCAGCCAGATTCCCCCGGAGTAGGCGTATTCATCGACGAGCGTGATCGTGTGCAGGTCATTCTGCTCGCGCAGAAACCGGGCAATCTCCATGCACGCGAAGACTTCGCCCCCGGGCGAGGTCAGGTGCAGAATCACCACCTCGGCACCGGCAGCGCGGGCGTCGTCGAATCGGCTCTTGATGATTCTGAAGAGGAACCGGTCGATGTCGGTGTCGATCCGAATCACCGCGGCCTCGCCGCCCGTGCGGCCTTTCTTCGCCAGGGCCGCGGGTCGCGTCGTCGGGGCCTGCGCAGCCGTGGCCGCCGACTCCACGCCAGACTCAGCAGTAACCGATTCGGCAGTAACCGACTCAGCAGTAACCGGCTCGGCAGCGCCCGCCTCGGTGGCGACCCGCGTGGCGGAAGCCCCGGCGGCGAGCGCCTGCGCATTGCCAACCTGCAGCACCGGGCGATTCACGCCATCTGCCCGCGCCGTTCCGTCAATGCCTGTTGCCCCCGCCAAGCCGACCACGCCGGCAATGAGCACCAGACCCGCCAAGACCAGTGCCGTCAACGTTCTCATCTTGCCACAAGTGTATGGCAAGCGAACGGCAATGGCACCTCGCCCGGGTTATAAACGGGGCGGTCTTCCCGCCGCACCGCGGCAAACTGACGATGTCGGTTGTTCGTGTGCTCCGACAACATCGCCGGCGAGCACCGTGCCTCTCTGCGGCGTGACACCAGGGGCGGATGGCTTTGCAGAAGCGCCCGCCAAACAAATCACGCCGTATCCCATGAAGGACACGGCGTGATCGGGTGTTCTTTCGCAAGCGGCTTCCGAGCCTGCGGGCGTCGGCTCGTCTGGCAGGGCCGGCGCCGATGGCCGGCGCTGTTCGCCCGCCTGATGGCCGGCAGCCCGAGGGGTTATTTGCCCGAGCCGGAGTATTCGTAGTAGGTGCGGATGTTGCGGGCGTAGTAGCCGCCGCCGTGGGCGCGGACGCCATTGAGCACGACGCCAACCAGTTCCGCCTTGATCTGCCGCAGCGTGTCACGCAGGCGAGAGACGACGCCGCGGGTGTTGCCGCGGGCCCTGAGCACACACACCACGCCGTCGACACGCGGCGCCATCGCCACGGCCTCGGAGGTGAACAGGATCGGACCCGAGTCGAAGATCACGTGATCGTAATGCTCCATGGCCCGGTCGATGAAATCGATGAGCAACTGGCTCTCGAGCATTTCGGTGGCGTTGGAGGGCTTGGGTCCCGCCGCCAGCACCGACAGGTTGGGCACCGACGTCGGCTTGGCGACCGCCGTCAGCGTGTCGGGGGCGGTCAGCACGGTGCTGAAGCCCTGGCTGTTGTCGACACCAAACAGCTTGGCAAGCTCAGGCCGGCGGAAGTTGGCATCCACCAGCAGAATGCGCCGCCCGACCAGCGCCAGACCCGCAGCGAGGTTGGCGGAAATGGTGGTCTTGCCGTCGCCCGGCTGAGGCGAGGTGACCAGGATCGAACGGGTCGTATCGAGCGAAGCCGAATGCTGCAGCCGCGTGCGCACCTGCCGCAGTTGCTCGGCCGTCGCCGAGTGCGGGGCTTCGGCGATGACCAGCGGCAGCTTGGCGCCCGAGGTCTGGGGGTCGTCGTCTTCGTGCGGCACCATGCCCAGCAGCGGCATCGGGCCCACGCGGGCCAGATCGCGGGGCGACTTGATCGTCGTATCCAAAAACTCCCGGAGGAACGCGATCGCCAGCGCCACCGACAGCCCGATCAGCATCGCCATCGCCAGCGTGCCCGAAAGAACCGGGAAGCTCGGCGCATCGGGTTTGCTGGGCAACTGAATCCAGCTCACGGTGCGGGCGCGGTCGGCGCCCAGCTTCGTCTGCGTGTCCAGCAACTGGTCGTTGACGATCTTCAGCTCTTCGCGAAGCCGCTGCTCGCGGCTGTTGACCTGCTGAAGCCGGATGCTCAACTCATATGCCGGCCCCGTGCTTCGGCGGAAATCTTCCAGCGAACCCTGCGTCTCGGCCAGCGACTTCTGAGCCGACTCGAGCTGCGTCCGCAGGTTCTGCGGAACGCTGATCTTCATCTCCGCCAGCCGCTCGGCCTTGAGCTCAGCCAGTTCCTGTGTCTGACGCTCGAGCTGCGCTTCGAGAGTTCGGATCGTGCGGGTCTCATCACCCATGCGGGCACGCATGTTGACCAGGGTGAGCTCCGTGCCGTTGATCGTCTGCTGGAGCTGCTGCACCCGCGGATCCTGCTCGACCTGCTGCACCACCATCGGCGGGTCTTCGCCGCGCTGCAGCGCGCCTTCGAGCTGCTCGATCATCAGGTTGAGCGTCTGCACGCTCGTCTGCTGCTGACCCAGCGAGGTCATCAGCGACGAGAGCTTCATCTGCATTTCGTTGAGGTCGGCAAGGCTGCCCGCGCTGGCAAGCTGACGGGTCAGGTCCGTTCGCTCACGCTCGACGTTGCGCAGGTCGAGGTCGATGCGATTCTTGATTGTGGTCAGCGAGTTGTTCTTCTCGAATTCCTGCTCTCGATCGATCGACGCCTGGTTGCGCAGGTGGGCATCGACGACTTCCCTCACGATCGCGGTCGCGTCTTCCGGGCTCGAGTCGGTCATCGAGACCGAGATCAGGCGCGTTTCGGGAATGATCCCGGCGCTGAAGTTTTCCTGCAGCGACTTCTTGGCAAGCTGCGGGTCGCGCTTGTTGCGGATCCACCACGACGTCGTGCGGATCGGGCTGTCGGGGTTCGACAGCACCGACGAAAACAGCGCTTCCTGGCGGAGCAGCTGCGCCTGCGTCTTCTGCTCGGCCTCGAGGGCATAGCGGTCAAGCCCCTGCTGCTGAACCAGCGGGTTGGTGTTCTCCGGCTGGATCACCTGCACCAGCCCGCGGGCGGTGAAGCGCGAGTAATGCCGAGCGAGGTAACCGTTGACGAAAAAGCCGATCGTGCCCGAGATGATCAGCAGCGAGAGGATCAGCCAGACGTGCCCACGGACGACGCGCCAGATGTCAGCGGGCCCGAATTGAGCCTGGCCTTGCGTCACGCCCGGACCCGCATACGGCATCGCGGGAACCGGCATGTCCGCCGGACGAGGGGCCCGCAGCGGTGTGTTCTGAGGCAGCGTTGTCATGACAAAGGCTCTCCTGCTTCACAGTCTTCACAGTGCAGCGCCGCAAGGGCGGCTTCACGCCCGGTTCGCCTGCGGCTGACCGCCTTCCGGCCGACCCCGGGCAACCTGTCGGCTCCTCACGGCGAGCTCTGGCATGCCAGGCTCGACTCGCTCCGACCGCTTCGGCCCTTCACTGCTCGCCGGGGTTTCACGAGCAGCTATAACGCTTTACGACACAACGGTCGACACAGTTTTGGTTGCCGTCATTACTATCGGCCTGAAAACAGCGCAGACCAACAACATCATGCGCCATGTCTTGGGCGGACACGAATAACCGAAACCACGGTTTTGTCCAGACATCGGCCGAAAAGTCGGACTCTCTCCCCTTTTAAATCCGATTATCGTCTCATGACACAGAAGGTTATCGGACGCAATGACAGACCTCTCCACTGCCGCCTCGACACCGGGCGGCAGCGCACGACCAACCGACGGCAGGCCCCACACCCGCCGACACCCCCAATCACCCGCCTAACACCCGCTACCGGGCGGCGGCCGAGTTCAGCGCCTCTTCGGCGCGGCGCATCGCATCCTGCACCTTCGCCCGGAAGGCCGGGTCGATCACCTTGCTCCGCGCCGGATCGTCGATGAGGCTCTTGGCGTTGAGCAGTTCCTCCCGCGCCTGGGCGGGCTGGTTGATCAGCAGATACGCCTCGCCCAGGTGATAAAACCCTTCGACGAACCGGGCCCGCCCGACGGCATCACGCAGGATCGCAATACCCTGGTTGACCTGCCCCGTCTGCACCAGCGCCCAGCCGTGGGTATCCAGCAGGAGCGGCTCGTAGACGTTGCGGTCCGACATGTAGCGATACGCCCGTTCGCTGTACTTCAGCGCCTCCTTGGGCTGCGGGGGATTGACCTGATCGAGCAGGATGCACGCGACGTTGTTGAGCGCCGAGAGGTCATTGGGCACCAGCTCGAGAAGCCGCTTATACGCATCGAGCGCCTTCTCGCTCAGCGGCGATGGCCGGGCGGTCAGGTAAATCGTGCCGGCCAGTCGGAGCACCGTTTCCTGGTCACGCTGGTTGAGCGAATCCATTCGGCCCAGCGCCCGCTCGACCATCTCGACCGCGCCGGTCGTGTCGCCCTTGAGCATGAGCAGGTGAGACGACAGGATCATCCACCGCACGTCGGTCTGGTTGCGGTCGCCGATCTGCGCCATGGCCTGCTCGAAGCCGACCTGCGTCGCGATGTTGCGGGTGATCACCGACAGGCCCTGGTCGTCGTTGGCCCTCGAGGCGATATCGATGCCGCGTTCGAAATCAAGCATCGCCTTGTCGCGGCTGCCGGTCTGTGTCAGCGCCGCGCCGCGGTAGTTGTAGAACCACCAGGGCAGATCGCCCGACGCCCGCGACGCCAGCGTGTCGGCTTCCTTGAGCAGCTTGTCATACGCACGCGTCTGCAGCAGCACCTCGAAATACGTCTGGATGTTGTTCGGATTGTTGGGGTTGATCTGCATCGCCTTGCTGGCGCTGTCGACCGCGCCGCGCGAGTCGGCGTTGGCGATGCGGACCATCGCCAGGCTCCGGTGCACGTCGTCGTCGTTCTGCAGCGACGGCATCACCAGCGCCTCCAGCAGAACCTGCTGCGCGTCGAACACGCGGGGCGGGTCGTCCTGCATGAGCCACTCGACCAGCCGCAGCCGCGCCTGCTTGTTGCCCGGAGCGATGCGGACCGCCTGCCGAAGCTCGTCGGTCGCCGACCGAAGCTGGTTGCTCAGCCGGTACGCGTCGGCCAGCGCCAGGCGCACGTCAAGGTTGTCGGGGTTGCGCTCGCGGACGACCGACAGGTCGCTGATCGCCATGCGAAGCTGCGCCGGGCCATCGACGCCCCCGGCACGGTGACGAATGCGCGTCAACGCGCGGTAATACAGCGCCAGCGGGTTGGCCGGCTCGAGCGTGAGCGTCTGCTCGAGCTGCCTGAGCGTGTCATCGACCCGGCCCTGGTTGAGGTAAACCATGGCGAGCAGGTTCGAATACATCGCGTCGCGCGGGTTGTCGCGCAGCAGCGGCACGAGCTTGTCTTCGGCGTCCTTGTTCCGACCCGCGCGAACCAGCAGCTCCGTCCGCTTGCGGATCAGGTCGGGGTCGGTCGTAACGTTTGGCAGTTGATCGATCGTCGCGATGGCGTCGTCAAACCGGCCGGTCTGCTGGTAGAAGTTGGCCAGCGCCATCTTGATGTCGGCGTTGTCGCCGCTGAGCGCGAGCGCCTCGCGGGCGGCGGCTTCCGCAGCGGCCATGTTGCCCGCGCGGGCGGCGAGATCCGCCAGCATCAGCCGCGGCTCAGGACGCGACCGCCACTTCTCCGACTGCGCCCAGGCGACCAGCGCGTTGTTCACAGGCTCCAGTTCACCGGTCACGAAGCCCGGGCTCATCCGCGACTGGTAGGACGCCGGCCCGTCCGGCCACTTGGCGATCGCCGCCAGCAGCACACGCTGGGCCGCCTTGCCCGCCGTCTCGGCGGCAGCCTGGTCATTGCGGGCGTTCTTCAGCTCGGCGATGCGCAGGTGCGTCGCCGCCAGCGCCAGCGCCGCCTGGGGCGACTCCGGGTTTCTCGACGCCATGCCCTCGCGGAACGCGAGCGCCTTGGAGGAGTCGCCGTAATTGAGTTCCCAGTTGACTTCGAGTTCGAGGAAGCTCGGGTCCTGCGGGTTGAGCCCACGGCCCTGGCGGATGTAGCGGATCGCGGTCTCAGGGTCATTGAGGCGATACGCCACCTCGATGATCCCGCGGATCGCCTCGTTGCTCCGCGCCTGCTTCTGCAGCGCGATGGTGTAGTTCGACATCGCCGACTCGAGCTGGCCCAGCGCCTGCTGCGCCTGCGCCATCGCGAGATAACTCATCGAAAACTCGGGCAGCTCGTCGACCATCTGCCGGGCGACCGTCAGCGCGTTCTGGCGGTGCGTGCTGACCCGCTGGGCGATCCGCTCCTGCTCGGCCGGATCGCTCACCCGCTGGCGCGACAGGTTCACCGCCTTGAACTGCTCGAGCCTGAACTCATACAGCCGCCCGCCGGCCATGTCCTGGTTGTTCTTCCGCAGCGCCGGCATCAACTGCTCGGCCGCCTCAAACTGGCCCTGCTGCAGATACACCTGGAACAGCAGGTCAGCCGCCCGGCCGTCGTCGGGCTTGATCTCGCTCGCCTTCTTGAGGTGGGCGATGGCTTTGTCGACCTCGCCCGCTTCAACAGCCAGCTGATACCGCCGCAATTCGCGGGTGTAGTCATCCGCGGTCTCTTCGACGATCTGCTCCTTGAGCGCCTCGAGCTCCTGCGGGTCGTTCTTCTCCAGCGCGAGCTGAAGGAAGCGGAACCGCTCGTTGGCCGGGTCGGCCGCCAGACTCTCCGCGACCGCCGCCTTCGCGGCCTCGCGGTCCTTGGCGTGACCGATTTCAAGGCTCACGAGCCGCTGGAGCACGACCGCGTTCTTCGGGTCCTGCTTGTGCGCCTCGCGCATCAGCCGCAGAGCCTCGTCGCGCTCGTCGAGCATCAGCGCCGCCTGGCTCTTGGAAAGCTTCTCGCCCACGCTGCTTTCGGGCAGCACGATATACGACTCCCGCTGGGCGACACGCGATTCGTCGCTGCCGTTGAGCGCGAAATCGAGCCGGATCGTCGTCGGGTTGTCGGGGTGGTTTTCCTTCAGAAACTCAAGCTGCTCGCGCGCCGCCTGCACGTTGTTCTCGCGGAGATACGCCTCGGCCAGCATCGCCCGATACTCCGGAACCCCCGGCGCCGCCTGCACGATCTCAAGCGCCATCTCGCGCGCCGGACCGGTCTGCTGCGTCGCGGCATAGGCTCGCGACAGCAGGAACACCGTCTCGAGATACTGCGGCCGCGCCCGCTCGTCGCGGGCGAGCACCGTGCGGGCCCGGTTCAGCGTCTGGATCGCCGGCACACGCTGATCCTGTAGAAGCAGGAACTTGCCCTTGAGCCGAAGCAGGTCGGGCCCCTCGGGGTTGACCTGTTCCATCTCGTTCAGGCTCTTTTCGATCGCCGTCGCGATTGCCGCCTTCTCCTCGGCCGGCGCCGCGGCAAACTCCTCGAGCCGGAACGTGACCAGCATCACCCGCGCCCGGTCGTCAAACGTCTGCCGCACCAGCGTCGCCTGCACGCCCGGTCCGCCGCTGAGCTTCGACGAGTCGACCGACAGCAGTTCGATCGCCTGTCGGCGCGTCTCCGGGCGCTGGCCCAGGATCTGCGCCGCCTGCAGCACGATCTGCGGATCGTTCGGGCGCGCCGCGATCAGTTCGTTCATGATCTGAACCGCGTCATCAACCTTGCCGCGCCGGAACGCCTGCGCCGCCGACTGAACCATGATCTGCACATAGCGGAGCTGGTCCTCGACCTTGACCAGGGCGCGCGACTGCTCGAGCGCGACCAGCGCCTTGGTTTCCAGCCCGGTGATGCGGTTTCTCAGCTCTTCGACCTTGCCGGCCTCCCGCATCTGCGGCCCCAGCAGACGCAGACGGTTTGACGAATCGGCATACACCTCGAAGGCGCGGAAATGCGTCCAGGCGTTTTGATCCGCCTTGGCGACCGCGTCGTCCGCAACCTTCACCGCCAGGTCAAACTCGCGCAGCGCGGTCTCGGGGTCGTTGTTCTCAATCGCCCGGCTCGCGCGGCTCAGGTGGGCCTGGGCGATGAACCGCGGCAGCTCCGCGTTCTCGGGCTCTTCGATCCACAGGTTGCTCAGCACCGCGATGGCGGTGTCGATCGCCTCGGGCTTGGTCTCGATCCCGACGCCGTATGCCCGGATCGTCGCGATCGGCTCGAATGCCCGGGCCTGCTTGTTGTCGGGTTCGACCGCGATCAACCGGTTGGCAAACTCACGCAGCCGCTGGAGCGGCTCGGGACTGGGACGCAGTTCGACCACCTCGGCCCAGTATTCGACCATCGCCCGCAACGCGCCGGGGTGTTTGGGGTCGATTTCCAGGGCCCGCTGAAAGGCGGTCAGGTCTTCGCCGCGCCGGTCGGTGTCGGTCGCGATTGCAAAACGCGCCGCCTGGCCCCACTTGACCGCCAGGTCGGCATCGGTCGGCCGGCCGTCCGATGCGGCACGCAGGAATGTCGCGGCGCTGCCGAAGTTTCGCGCAGCCAGCGCCTCCTCGCTTCGCAGGATGTACTGCTCAGGGCTCTTCTTGAAGAAGAACCGGTTCGCGACGAAAAACCCGCCGCCCGCGGTGGCGACGGCCGCCAGTAGGATCGCGACGAACTTGGTATTGATGCGTTTCTTTGCCATGGTCGATCTGCCTGTTGTCGGTGTTGGGCGGCCTGCTTGTCTGAGCAACCTCGGATCAAACGTCTTGTATTGTTTCGACAGTTAACCGGCCTGGCCTCTGGTCAACCGGTCGAAAAACGCTCCGGACGCAGCGTCTGATTGACGGGCCACGAAAATCGGACGTCGACCCGCGCAGCGGAAAAGGGGGGATCGAACGGCGTCGTGTAGGGAAAGAGTGTA
>CAZBOE010000135.1:0-2861 GCA_964493365.1 uncultured Tepidisphaeraceae bacterium
CGACAACCGCCCAACCCCGCCCGAGCCCCGCCCAATCCTGCCCAAGCCCCGCCCGAGCAGTGTTCGAGCGGCGGCCGTGCGGCAGCCGAGCGGTGTCCTGACTGGGCGCCGATCCGCACCGCGGCGCGGCGGCTTTGCTTTCCCCCGCTCAGCCGTTAAATTGCTGGGCTCTCGCCAGCGCGGGCATGGTTCGCCACGCGCGGCGGTTGTCATTAGCCCGCTTGCCCGAGGTAGACCGATCATGGCCGAAACTGAAACCGGCGGCACCGCTGTCGCAGAAGAAACCTTCCAGTACGACATCAAGGTCGAAGACGCCGGTCCGGCGACCAAGAAGGTCCACGTCTCGATCCCCCAGGACCGCGTCGACGCCAAGCTCGACGAGCAGTTCAAGGAGATTCGCTCCGCCGCCGCCCTGCCCGGCTTCCGCCCCGGCAAGGCGCCGCGCAAGCTGGTCGAGAAGAAGTTCTCGAGCGAGATCAAGGACCAGGTCCGCCGGAGCCTGATCAGCGAGAGCTATGAGCAGGCGGTCGAGAAGAACAACCTGCAGCCCCTGGGCGAGCCCGAGATCGACAAAGATTCGAAGCTCGACATCGGCGCCGAGGGCGGCATCTCTTACAGCTTCACCGTCGAAGTCCAGCCCGAGTTCACCCTGCCCGACTTCTCGGGCCTGACGGTCAAGAAGCCCAAGGTCGACGTGACCGAAGCCAATGTCGACCAGGCCATGCAAAACCTGCGTGAACAACAGGGCACGCTCGTGCCGGTCGAAGGCCGCAATGTCCAGTCGGGCGACTACATCACCGCCGACGTCCACATCAAGGACGGCGACAACGTCGTCGGCCACTCGCACGACGCCCAGATCGTCGTCCGCCCCGGCCGCGTCGGCGGGTTCCAGATCGACGATCTCGACAAGCAGCTCGAAGGCCTGGCGATCGACCAGACCAAGACCATCACCGTCACCGCGCCGGCCGACTTCGCCAACGAAGCGCTCCGCGGCAAGACGGTGGGCATCGAGTTCAAGCTCAAGGACATCAAGGCCCTCGAGCTGGCCGAGCTCACGCCCGACTTCCTCGAGTCGCTGGGCTTCAACAACATCGACGAACTGCGCAGCGCCCTGCGTGAGCAGCTCGTCGAGCGGGTCGGCTCGGATGTGCAGAACGTGATGCGCCAGCAGGTCGCCCAGTATCTGCTGCAGAACGTGCAGATGCAGCTGCCCGAGAAGATGACCCAGCGCCAGCAGCAGCGCATCGTGCAGCGCCGCGCGGTCGATCTGCTCCGCCGGGGCGTGCCGGCACAGGCGATCCAGCAGAACCTCGAAGCCCTGCGCGGCGGCGCCGACGTGCAGGCGGTCAACGAGCTCAAGCTGTTCTTCATGCTCCAGAAGGTCGCCAACGACGCGGGCGTCGAGGTCGACGAAGACGAGCTCAACGGCCAGGTCGCCATGATGGCGATCATGCGTGGCCTGCGGCCGGAGAAGTTCAAGCAGCAGATGGCCAAGGAAGGCACGCTGGCCGAGCTTTACCTCCAGCTCCGCGAGGGCAAGGCCATGGACACCATCATCGAAAAGGCCAAGGTCGAAGAGGTCGAGGCCCCCAACCCCACCGCCCCCGCCGGCGGCGAGCAGCATCCGACCCCGACCGAATAAGCCCGTCGGCCGCTCTCAACTTCATCAATAACCACGAGAGGGTGAGCCACGCGGCTCACCCTTTCTCTTTCGCCCCGGCGTCACCGCCCCCACTCACCCGGAAACCGCCATCGCCATGAGCACCAAGATCACCGCCTACAAGGGCACCGAAGACATCCTCCCCGCCGACGCGTGGAAATGGCAGCGCATCGAGCGGATCGCCCGCGAGACCGCCGAGCTCTATCGCTTCGGCGAGATCCGCACGCCCGTGCTCGAGTTCACCGCCCTGTTTCACCGCGGCGTGGGCGAGACGTCAGACGTCGTCCACAAAGAGACCTTCACCTTCACCGACCGCGGCAACGACTCGGTCACCCTGCGCCCCGAAGGCACGGCCGGCGTCGTCCGCGCCGTGATCGAAAACGGCCTGCTCAACGACCAGGGCGCGCGGCACAAGCTCTATTACATCGGGCCCAACTTCCGCTACGAACGTCCGCAGAAAGGCCGGCTGCGCATTCACCACCAGTTCGGCGCCGAGGCGTTCGGCGTGGCCGAGCCCGAGCAGGATGTCGAGTGCGTCGCGCTGCAGATGGATTTCTACGCCCGCTGCGGGCTCAAAGACCTCGCCCTGCGGGTCAACAGCCTGGGCGACCGCGCGTCAAAGCAGGCCTATCGCGACGCGCTGACGGCTTTCCTCGAGCCGCGGTCGGCCGCCCTCAGCCCCGATTCACAGCGCCGCCTGCGTGAGAACCCGCTGCGCATCCTCGACTCGAAAGACCCGCGCGACGTCGAAGCCGTGACCGGCGCCCCGCGCGCCTACGACCACCTCTCGGCCGACTCCCGCGCCCACTTCGACCGTGTGCAGGAACTGCTGACCAACGCGCGCATCGCCTTCACCGTCGACGGATCGCTCGTCCGCGGCTTCGACTACTACACCGAGACGCTGTGGGAAGTCACCGCCGGCGGGCTGGGCTCGCAGAACGCCGTCGGCGGCGGCGGACGCTATGACAACCTCGTCGAACAGCTCGGCGGCCGACCCACCCCGGGCGTCGGCTTCGGCTCGGGCCTCGAACGCCTGCTCATCGCCCTCGACGCCCAGCAGGTGACGCCCCAGCCCCCCACGCGCCCGGTCATCTTCCTCATCGGCCAGTCCGAAGCCGCCCACCGCCACAACTTCGCCCTGCTGGCCGACCTCCGCCGCGCGGGCTACGCCGCCGACATGGATCTCACCGGCCGATCGATG
>CAZBOE010000135.1:2883-12662 GCA_964493365.1 uncultured Tepidisphaeraceae bacterium
CGAGAAAGCCACGATCGTCCTCATCACCGGCGACCAGGAACTGGCCGACCAGACGATCATCGTCAAGAACTTCGCCACCAGCGAACAGTCGACCATCCCCCGGGTCGAACTCCTTTCGACCCTGGGCCGAGTGCTTCCGGTGTAGTGTGCAGTGGGCGGCCGGCTGCGGGCCGTCGGCGACGAGCGGGCAGCGGGTAGAGGAAAGTCGGCAGTCGGCAGTGGGTGCGCGCGGGCTACGGGCAGCAGGCTGCGGGCAGAGGAAAGCCGCAGCGGTCGATCGCGGGCATCACCCACGCCCACCACCGGCCGACCGCCCAGCGCCGACGGCCCAGTGCTTGGTGCCGACGGCTCACAGCCGACCGCCTCGTTTAGCCGCCGTCTTCGCTCTGCCTTCTGTCCGCTGCCCGCTGCCCGCTGTAAGTCGCAAGCTGCCTGCTGCAAGCCTCTCCCTGATTAGATGCTCGCCAGCATCTCCACCTTGCGCGCTTCGAGCACGGGCTGTTCCTGCCAGTAGGCGATCTTGCCGTCGGGGCTGATAACGACGGTGCCGCGCTTCGAGCAGTTGAACGGCTCTTCGCCCATGAACAGGTCATAGGCCTTGCAGACCTTGCGGCTCGTGTCGCTCAGCAGGTCGTAGGGGATGTTGTATTGCTTCTTGTACGCGTCGTGGGCGAACGGGTGATCGCAGCTCACGCCGAAGACGACGGTGTTGTCATCCTTCTTGATCGCACCGAGTTTGGGGCCGAACGAGCAGTGCTCCTCCGTGCAGACCGGCGAAAAATCCATCGGGTAAAACAGCATGATCACCCGCTTCCCGCGCAGGCTCGAAAGGCTCACCTTCTCGCGGCTCTGGTTCATCATCTCCCATTCCGGTGCGATATCGCCGACCTTCATGTTCTGCTCCTTGTGCTGGTGTCTCGATGTCCTGATCCAACCCGACTGACCCGGCGCGCCGACGAGAAATCTCGCCACCGCCGCGCCGACCGACGCATGACGCCTGTTGCCCAGGGCGGTCGCCCAGGTCAAGCGCTCGGGGCAATCGCCTGGGTCAAGCGCCAGTGTCAGGCGCCCGGGTCATGCGCCCGAGTCGGGTTCGCCTGAGGCCGATTGCCCAGGGCCGCGGCATCGTAGTGAGCGCCGCGGGCTCGGGCAATTCGTCGCAGCGGCCGCCTATGATCGACATGGTGAGCAACGACCCGTCACAGCCTCATGCGCGCCGCGCCGCCGCTGATCGCGCAGCGCCGCCGATGCCGGAGACCGATCACCTGATCGTTCTCTTCGACGGGTCGTGTGGCATGTGCAGCGCGTCGGTCCGGTTCATGCTCGCCCGCGACCCGGGCGATCGCTTTCGGTTTGTCTCAAGCAAGACCGCGCTCGGTCAGTCGCTGCTGGCCGCCCGCGGGCTGCCGGCCGGTCCCGGGTCGGTCGTCGTTCTCGATGCCGACCGCACCCTGCGCAACACCGACGCCACGCTGCGGCTCGTCCGTGAGATGCCCGCGCCCTGGCGGTGGTTGTCGGCCGCCCGGTTCATCCCGCGCCCGCTGCGCGACGGCGTCTATCGCCTGATCGCCGCCAACCGCACGCGGATTCCCGTCGGGCGAAACAAGACGCTCGACGCCTGCCCGATGCCCACGCCCCAGCAGCGGGCCAAGTTCCTCGCATGAGCATCGCCCCACGCGCCACCCGCCCGTCGCCCGACGCCAGCCGGCCGAGCCCTGCACGGATGGCTTCCGGGTTGGTTTGCCCCGCGGCCAGGGGTGACGCCGGCACGGGACAGGCCGTTTTTCACATTTGCGTCATCCCTTTGTCGCATCGTGTCACATGGCGGCGGCCGGCTTGATGCAATCTGTGCCCCGCCCTACCTTGACGGCTCATCCTCAACCAAGGGCAGACGCTATGGCCAAAGTGCGCAAGGCAGTCATCACCGCCGCCGGCCGCGGGACGCGGCAGTATCCCGCTTCGGTCGCGGTGCAGAAGGAAATGTTCCCCCTCGTCGATCGCGACGGCCTCACCAAGCCGGTCATTCAGATCATCGGCGAAGAGTGCATCGCCTCGGGCATCGAGGAAATCTGCATCATCACCCAGCCCGGCGAAGAGAAGTATTACCGCGACTATTTCCGCCGAATGACCGACACCGAGGCCAAGGCCTTCCGCGGAAAAGACTGGGCCATCCTCGAGAGCGAACGGCTCGGCGCCTTCGGCGAGCGGCTGCATTTCGCCGAACAGCACACCCCCGAAGGCTACGGCCACGCCGTCTACCAGGCGAAGAAGTTCGTGGGCGACGAGCCCTTCCTGCTCATGCTGGGCGATCACATCTACATCAGCGACGTCAAAGACCGGTGCGCCGCCCAGATCATCAAGACCTTCGAGAAATACATGCTCGACGCCTGCACCGGCGTGCAGCCCACTGTCGAGCGCCTGCTCCACCTCTTCGGCACCATCAAGGGTGAGCCCATCCACCCCGACAAGGGCATCTACAAGGCCCTGTCGATCATCGAAAAACCGTCGCCCGAGGTCGCGCGCGAACAGCTCGTCACGCCCTATCTGCCCGCGGGCAACTACCTCTGCCACTTCGGCATCCACGTCTTCAACGCGGCCATCTTCGACTCGCTCGAATACCTCATCAAAAACAACATCCGCGAGAAGGGCGAGTTCCAGTTCACCGCCGCCCAGGAACACTTCCGCCAGCAGAACCCCGACAAGTATTGGACGATGATCGTGCAAGGCCAGCGCTATGACACGGGCATCCCCTACGGCCTGATGGAGACCCAACTCGCCCTGGCGCTCAACGGCGTGCACCGCACCGAAATCTGCGAAGCCATCGCCCGAATCCTCGCGATGCAGGTGAAAACCTGATCGACGCCCTGATCGACAGAGCCCACCCCTTAGCATCGACGGCAAACCACGCCAGGCGGCGTGACCTTTGTGGCCCTGCGCAATCCCGGCTTGGAACAGCAGCCGAGCGCTTGCCGGACCCGCGTCACCACCTCCCCCACCACCGGCGCGCCGGCCGGGGGGGTTGCCGGCGCTGTCACACCACAACCAAACCCTTGCCATAGCGCCGCCAATACCACTGCGACACCGTGGCTGCCCCACCGCGACACGGTCGTCGCACCACTGCGACACTACCGTCGCACCACTGCAACATCCTGTCGCACCTTCGTCACAACACCCTCACGCCACCGTCACGGCACTTTCACACGACGCCCACACCGCGCCGGAATGACACGGCCTCCGCCCAGACCGCCAGCCTCAGCAACGTCGCTCACGCGAATTGCGTAACCACCAGAACAAATCAACCCATATCTGCGTAACAGCGGCGTCGAAGTGTTCGATCGTCGTTGGAGTCCTCTCCGACTTTATGTCGCTGTGCGATCGAACCGCCGTGCCAATGTGTTGTTCGCACGCGCCCTCCGCAGGGTCGCATAACGACCCGGCCAACGCTGTAACAAAGGTGCTGTGGCAATGAATTCCGCCCCATCTGTTCCGGGTCTTGGATCATCCGTCGTCGGCTCACCCTTCAATGCCCCGAACGCCACGACCAACTCGCTGACCTCCAACCCCCTGCTCGTGCTGCTGTCCGATCCCGCCCAGGGCGGGCGGGCAGAGGTATTCCCCGCCGGCGCCATCGTGCACGAACAGGACACGGTGGCCGACACCCTCTATGTCGTGCAGCGCGGGCAGGTCCGCGTGCATCGCATGGGCCCGGAGAGCCAGACGCTCTTGCTCGACATTCACGGCCCCGGCGCCTGGTTTGGCGCCGCCTCGCTCACCGCGTCGGCCACCCACCACAGCCGCGCGACCGCCGTCGTGCCGTCGACCGTGCTCAAGGTATCGACGGCCGCCGTCTCACGGGCGCTGCTTCAGCAGCCGGCGCTGGCGCTGGAGATGGTGCGCCAGCTGGCTTCGCGCGAGCAGGCGGCCCGCGACGACCATGCACGGCTTGTCTTCGACGACTGCAACGCCCGGCTGATCACGACCCTGATCCGCTTTTCGACCACCGCCGCTGCCCAGCCCTTCGAGGGCGGCGAAGGCAACCAGGGCATCGTCCTGCGCATCACCCACCAGCAGCTCGCGCAGGCGGTCGGCGTAGCGCGGGAGACCGTCAGCCTCGCCCTCACCCAGCTCCGCCGACAGAACCTGCTCCGCACAGGCCGAAACCAGCTGTTCTTCGACCCCGAGGCCCTTCGCCAGTTCGCCCAGCGCGGCGGATTGACACGCCCCGCACCTGAGCGCGACACCAACGAAGACGCCTACGAGAACAGCCACGCCCGCCCCACCGGCAACCGCCCGCCGGACGAGGACAGCCCGACCAGCCAGGTCGCCTGACCCTCGCAGCGAGCGCCCGGTGATCAAGACATCGCACCGCGGACGGGTCGCCCGAACATCGCCGGCCAGAGTCGCAGGAGGACACACCCGGCGTCCCGTCATCTGACGGCCCAGACAATCGAATAGCGGGACCTCGGGACGGCCCTTTCCGGGAGCCGTCCCGATTGGTTTTCCCGTCCGCCGCCTCCCCCTCTTCACCGCACCCCCGCAAGTCACCACCCGTGGCGCGGGCGTCCCGCCCGCGTCCCCAATTCGCGCCCCGTAGCGCGGGCCTCCCACCCGCGCCACCCAACGCGCTCTCGTAACGCGCGCGTCCCGCCCGCGTCCCACATTCGCGCTCCCGTAGCGCAGGCGTCCCACCCGCGTCCCCCCACGCGCTCACGTGGCGTGGGCGTCCCGCCCGCGGTCCCAATTCGCGCCCCCGTAGCGCAGGCGTCCCACCCGCGCCCCACCACGCGCTCTCGTGACTCGGGCGTCCCGCCCGCGTCTTCCCCACGCGCTCTGGCGGCGCTGCCGTCCCGCCGGCGGTCCGCACGCCAACCCGCGCCTCCACTTCCCCACCACCCTCCCCAAGCTCAACAAAAAAACCTCCGGCTCATCGCCGGAGGTCGGGTGTGTTCTTCAATTGGGCCGGCCGGTCGCAGCGATTGCCTGCAATAACCGACAGCCACGCCATCGCTTCGCCAGAATCGCCTCGCCAAACCTTGAGGCCCCAGCGCCGTCGCGATGAGCCGAGCCCTTAAGCGCCCGCGCCGGCCATCTCCGGCTGCGCCTGCTGGGCCGGCGTGTCCTTCTTGACCTCGCGCTTCTCGGCCAGGCGGGTCGCCTTGCCGACGCGGTCGCGAAGGTAGTAGAGCTTGGCACGACGGGTTTCGCCCGAGCGCTTGACCGTCACCTTGCTGATGAACGGCGAGTGGAGCGGGAAAATACGCTCGACACCCTCGTTGTTCACGATCCGCCGAACGGTGAAGGTCTCGTTGATCCCCGCACCCTTCTTCATGATCACCGTGCCGCTGAAGACCTGGATGCGCTCCTTGTCGCCCTCCACAATCCGCGTCGCCACGTCCACCGAATCGCCCACGCGAAACTCGGGAGCATCGGCCTTCAGGTAAGTCTTCTCGATCTCTGCGATAATCGTATTGGTCATGGCAAACTCCAACAGCGCCGCCCGGCGCGAGCCACGTAGTATATCAACAGCCCGGGCAGATGGAAGGGAGCGGGCAAGGCCTCGCCCGTTCCCGCGCGTCGCCCATCGAGCCGGGTCGCCCTAAACCCCACTCAACCCATTGCCGCACGTCGCCGGTTGCTCCAGGCCGCCGGTTCCCGCACGCCGCCCGTTGCCCCAGGTCACCGGTTCCCGCACGTCGCCCATTCCAGCAGGTCGCCCGTTGCCCGGGGCTCATGGGCCGACGGCATCACTCGCCCAGCAAGTCGGGCCGGCGGGCTTTCGTGCGGGCCTTTCTCTGCTCTAACCTCCACTGGGCTATCAGCTTATGGTTCCCCGAGAGCAGCACATCCGGGACCTCCATGCCCCGAAACTCGCGGGGGCGGGTGTATTGCGGGTGTTCGAGCAGGCCGTCTTCGAACGACTCGTCGGCCGTGCCGCCCTCGGCCCCGATCGCCCCGGGCAGGAGGCGGACGACCGCGTCGATGAGCACCATGGCCGGCAGTTCGCCCCCGGAGAGGACATAGTCGCCGATCGACAGTTCCAGGGGCTTGAGCCCGTCGATGATCCGCTCGTCGAATCCCTCGTAGTGACCGGGGATCAGGAGCAGGCGGGGCTTCTGGGCCAGTTCCTTGACGAGTTTCTGGGTCAGCGGCACACCCTGCGGCGAGAGCAGAATGCGCGTCGCCGGGGTCGGGTCGGCCGACTCGATCGCCTCGACCGCCGCGAACATCGGCTCGCACATCATGACCATGCCCGGCCCGCCGCCGAACGGCCGGTCGTCGACCTTCTGGTGGACGTCGGTGGTGAAATCACGGAGCTGGGTCAGGTGATACGAGACCAGCCCCTTCTCGGCCGCCCGCTTGGGGATCGATGTTCCGAGAATCGGCCCGAACATCTCCGGGAAGATCGTGATGATGTCGATCCGCAGGGGCATGGGCGGGTCCGTTGTCGGCACATCCCTTGCGGCTGCCGGCATCACACCGGCCGGGCGGGCTTACAGGGGTTGAAAGCAACCGGCCCGCCTCGGAATGAAGCGGGCCGGGTGGGATTCGTATTGAGGCGCAACTCGAAAAGCTACCGGGGGTTGGGATTGGCCCAATCGCCCGCAGCCTCAGCGGCTGATACCCCGCACGCCTTAGCTCGCCGCGGCTTCGGCCTTCTTATCGCCCGCCGGGGCGGCCTTGGGCTTGCCCGGCTTGGGCAGGCGGAGGCTCTTGTGCTCGATGCCGCTCTTCTTCAGCAGGCTCGACACCGTCTCCGACGGGACGGCGCCGACGTCGAGCCAGTACTTGCACCGGTCGAGCTTGGCGACAAACTGCTTGGACTGATCCTTGTTCTTCGGATCGTAATAGCCCAGTTCCTCGATCACGCGGCCGTCACGCGGCGTGCGCGAATCGATCGCGTTCAAGCGAAAGAACGCATGATTGCTCCGACCCAGCCTCTTAAAACGCAGCTTCACCGCCATAGCGTCCAACTCTCCGTATCAATCGGCCCGGCGTTCTCGGCCGCGATCACGCACTGAACCGCTTACCGGACCATTCCAAGTAGCGAACCGCGAAGCATACCCACCGCCCAGAAAAACTCAAGGGGCCTGCCGAGCCTTGTCGTCTTCGGGCGCGCCCATAACCTCTTCGATCTGGATCGACAGCAAATACTTCTTAAGTGCTTCACCTAGCTCTTTTTCCCTCGCGGCCGGGTAGAGCGCGTCGACCCGCAACACCCGATCAGGGGTCACCTCAACGATCAGCATCAGGTCTCGATTTGTGGTCTTCAGCGGGTCTTCGGCGGGTATCGACACTTCCCGCTGGTCGGGAGATGCATCTGCAGCAGAAGGTCCACCAAATGCAACCGAACCTTTGCTCGCCTCACCGCCATCCCCATCGGCAGCGTCGCTGTTGCCTGCGACCTCATCACCGCCACGCGGGAGAGGCTTCTGCAGCGGGCGCGGCAGCGTGACCGGGATCAGGTTGTTGAAGCTCTGTCGGATCAGCACACCCGGACGCCCCGCAACCTGCACCTCGAGCCATTCGATCGTCTGCGGGTTCTCTTTCGCCTGAGCGACGTCCCGCTGCATGTTCTTCGATTGCTGGAGGTTGATCATGAACTCCTCCCCCACGAACGACAGCCCGAACGTGTGAGGATTCCCGTTTGCCGGGCCCCACACAGGCCCGAGCCCCTGCGGCGGGTCGAGAATGACGCGACACGTGTCCAACGGCACCACCACCGGTGGCGGATTGTCCGTGAAGCGTTCCCGCCTGAGCATCTCAAAGACCCGGTCGGCCTCGACCGTTTCGTCGGCGATCCGCTCGATTTCCTGCTCATCCAGCAACCGGGCGGCCGCTGCCGTCCCTTCGACTGGCTGCGTCGTTGCCGCCTGCCGCTTCGCAAGAGCCGCGTCGATCGCGGCTCGCTCGCGGTCATTGCGCGCGTTGCCCGGCAACTTTCGGATCACCGCGCTGTCGACCATCCGCTTAAGCTGCGGCATCCGCACGTCGGCCGAGGCCTCGGTGCACTCGCCTACGATCGAGATCAGAACCCCTCTGTCCTGCACCAAACGTGAATAAGTGCGGACAGGGCCTCTCAGAAATGCCAATGTGACGCCGTTCTGACGCCTCGCGGTAATTCGATACTCGTTGTCGCCGACCCTAGCCACGTCAACTTCGGTAGCGATCCCATATGTCTTTAACGCCTTCATTTCATCAGACATGCTCGCCATTGATGTTGTGACGGCAATCGCGCTGTCTTCAGAAAGTGCAACTAGATGATCACCCCGCGGCTCACGACTCTCCAGAGGAGGCTCGTAGTTCAACTCAATCTCGTGCGACGTCTTTCTAACGACATGTGGCCCGCCCCCACCCCATGCAATTCCATTGAGCATGGACACAACGAAACTCACTGCAACGCTGGCAAGTGTTATTCTTCGCATTAGATCACGGTTCTCAAGATAAAGGCCGACAACTCATTCAAAACCGGTGGATGGCGGTGCATGCGGGAGTGGTATGCGCTGTCAAACTGAATATCGTTCCGATCGTAGTCGATCTGCGAGCTCTGCGGGACACCCTCGGTTGCCGCACCGTGGATAAATCCGAAACTTATATATTGATTGAAATGCGAGGGGGTTGTGATCGGCTTCCTAGTCTCGGCAAACGGAAATATCGACCCGTTGTGGTACTCCGGAAGCTGAATTGCGTCAACGTAGCTCGTTGATTTAATGGCAAACTTGCCAGCGAACGACAGCTCGGCATCCAGCAATTCCGTAAGCTTGTAGAGCGTTCCGCCACCGTGACTGTAGCCTGAAAGCACCAGCGGAAGCGGATTCGCTGGGGAGCGACCTGTGAGGCGGCTGCCGATGATGCCCATCGCGAAGATTGCGCCCTCGCCACAGTCTAACGCGTTTGCTACGTGATCATTTCCCGGATCTCGCGATCTGCGTATCACCGGAGAATGAGGCCCGTGTCTTGGCGTCGACCGTGTGATCAAACCACGCGCGCAGCGGCGAAACGCCATTGACATCCAGCCGCCATTGCTCGCCGCCAAATCGACGGTCGGTTGCTCCGTCCCAACTGCCAATAGCCATGAGGTCGAACGTGAAGAGATACTGCGCACCAGGCGACAAACCTTCGATGTTCAACGAGGCGGACCGACCACGTCCCAGACGCCCCAGATAGCCGTTGCCGTCGGGCGTCGTCGACCATGCCGCCCGTGTGGACCAGTCAACCGTCAGCATAGGTTCGACAGACTCTGCAGCCGAGAGTGCAGCGATTGACGCCGCGCCCTCGCGCTCAAATGATTCTGACCAGAGCACCGCCCCCCCCGAATGACAGCATGCGTCTCTGCTCCAGCGATTCGACTACGCAGGCCCTGCTAAAGACGCGCGTCGTGCTGATCCCATTGCCATGACTTGATTTTCCCACCGTGGCCCCTTTCCGATTGTTCATGGAATGGTGCACTCGCCCGATGAGTTATGTCAAGGAGAATCCCGATTCTTCGCAAGAGCGCTGCGTCGCGTCACCTGACGGCGTCGAGGAGCAATTCGTCGACTTGCAGTCACCGCGACGTGACCGGCTTCGCCTTTTTCCACGCCTTGCCCGGGTGGGGCATGGGGTAGGGGCGGGTGGCGGGTGCGACGGCCGAGCGCGCAGCGCCTGCCGAGGCGGCGTGCGCTGTCGGCGGGCGAGACGGGCCCTTGCGGTGAGGCTTGGGCCCCCGCTTGGTGGCAGGGGTTTGGGCGGCGGCCGGCATGGGGCGGTGGCCGCTCATGCCGGCGCGGACGGGCCCGGTC
>CAZBOE010000136.1:0-12661 GCA_964493365.1 uncultured Tepidisphaeraceae bacterium
GGACTGAGACCGACGGCCCGTGGGTGCGGCTGATCGTCGAAGACAACGGCCCCGGCCTGCCCGCCCCCGTGCGCCGGTGGCTCAACGGCCCGTCCGACGCGCCGGGCGATCTGGTCGCCGCACGCGCCGCGCCCAACGGAGCCGACGCCGCCGCCCGGGTAGTCGCTGCATCCCGCGAGCCGCTGTCGGGCGACTCGCCGTTCGCCTGCCTCGAGGCGGAATCGACGACGTCCGAATTCGTGCCGACCGGCATCGGCCTGGTCGTCGCCAAGCATGCGGTGCAGCGCTCGGGCGGGAAGATCGCCGCCCACGACACGCCAAGCGGCGCACGCATCGTGATCGAGCTTCGCTCGGCCGAGGCGGTCGCGGCAAGCATGTCGTGACCGCCGCCCGCTTCCACGGCCTGCCTTGAGCGACCCAGGCGCATCTCACACCAGCCCGCGGCGCACATCCGAGGGCGCGATCTGTGCCGGCAATCGTCCGGCTCGACCCCCGCCCGCGAGACCATCGGTGCTGTGCGCGATCCGGCTCGCCCGCGCTATAATGGCTGTCACATGAGCAGCTATACCCACAGTATTCAGAACCTGATGAACCTGCTTGCCGGGCTGCCGGGTATCGGCATGCGCTCGGCCGAGCGGATCACATTCCACCTGCTCAAGCAGCAGCCCGAGGAAGCGCTCAAGCTGGCCGACGCGATCCGCGACATCAAGACCCGCATCCGGAACTGCAGCACATGCTACAACCTGACCGAGTCTGACCCGTGTGCGATCTGCTGTGACCCCGCGCGTGATCAGTCGCTCGTCTGCGTCGTTGAGCAGCCCAAAGACCTGCTGGCGCTCGAGGGCGCCGGCATGTATCGCGGCGCGTATCACGTGCTGCTCGGGCGCATCAGCCCGCTCGAGGGGATCGACCCGCAGGACCTCACCATCGACGCCCTGCTTCGCCGCGTCGAGTCGGGCGCGGTGCGCGAGATCATCATGGGCACCAACCCCACCATGGAAGGCGACGGCACGGCGCTCCACATTCAGCGCGAGATCGAAGACCGTTTCCCCGGCGTCACCATCACCCGCCTGGCGCGCGGGCTGCCGGCGGGAAGCAACATCGAATACGCCAACAAGTCGATCCTCGCCGACGCCATAACCGGACGCCGCCGCATGGGGTGACCATGCAGCGGCGTGGTGCAATTTCTCCGCTTGTCGCGGCCCATCCGGGCGATGCCTCGGATCTCGGACCGCATGTTTCGTAGAAGATGGCCGAGCTGCCGCTAGGGTAGCGGGCGCTGCCGGACGGCCGACAGATCGGGGCGGATGTCTTCCTCGCGGAGCGAGGTCAGCGAGCCGACATGGCCGTCGAGATAGGCGATGGTGACGGTGCCGCCGTGGAGTTCCGGCGTGACCTGCCCGCTCTGGCGGTTGTTGACCGCCACATTGCGCCGGATTGGCCATGGCGCCATGACGCCGCCGGTGACGTTGGTTCCCCAGTCACGTGTGCCGTTGTGGTTAAACGCCTGCACAAACCCGGTCGGCGCGGTGGTGTTCATCGTGCCCGGGCTCGCGTCGGCCAGCAGGGCCAACTCGTTCGGACGCGGCAGCGACGTGATCCTGACCGGCTGACCGCTGCTGAAGTTGGGCGCGCCATAGCCGCGCCAGTTGATCGTGCCCGATGCATTTCGATTGCGCGCCAGCGGCAGCAAATAGGCGTTCATGCCGAAGTGGGCATAGAACTTCCCCGTGCCGTTGTTGGTGTCGAAGCTGCTCATCGAGGCGTATGTGCTGGCGAGGGTGTCGATCGCCAGTGGGCAATACCAGACCTGGCTGGGCTGGTTGGGCTTCCACGGGATCAGCTCGGCCGACCCCGGCGCGATGCCGCTGATGCGCTCCCACCACGTCCACTGGTCTGCGGGATTCGAACCCCGACGGGGGACGATCGACGAATAAGGCAACCACCCACGCGAGCTGTCGGCATACAGCCTCACCGCCACATTGATCTGGCGGATGTTGCTCTGGCATTGCAGCTGCGAGGCCGCCGTGCGCGCCTTACGCATCGTCGGCACCAGCATCGCAACGAGCATAGCGATCACACCGATCACCACCAGCATTTCGACCAGCGTAAATCCCCTCGAAACCGGCCGAGCCCGATGCGCACAGTTTGAGTGCATGTGTCTCCCGTGACCACCGTTTCCATTGCGATAAAACAAGGGATGAGCGGATTGGCCGCGGTCCTACCCTCGGCAACGACGGCTCATCATCTGGCTGACGAGGACATACGATTCGTCTCGCGCCGATGTCCAGTCGACTTTTTCAAAGGGCTCGGAGAGACCGCCGTTTATCGGACGGTGCGTCAGACACACCGGCATCGTCCCACCCCGCTGACGAGACCCTCGCCCGGCCGGATATGCGCCCAAGAAGTGAATGGCGCTTCGCCTGTCGCCCCCATGCCCGCGCGGGAGACACCAACCCCGCGCAGACGCCCAGAGGGGTTCTGACCGTGCAGCCAGAACCTCTTGGGCGGAGGAACAAGATCGGCTATGGCCCGCGGCAGCGCAGGCAGCGTCGCCCATCGCCCGGCGGGCGATCGCCTCGCCCGACGCCACGCAGGCACCACTCAGCGACTTGAGCCTGAGTTGCGCGCGGGGCTCTGGCGGTTGTTGGTGCCGCCTTCGCGCTGGATGGTCGTGGGGTTCGGCGGCGGCGGTGAGCCGGGCTGCGCATCGATCGGCCGCTGCGACTCGATCGGGTCGCTCGTGCTGTCGCCTGTGCGCACACGCGGGCTGAGCCGCGTGTTGCCCTCGGGCCGCTGCAGATAGCCCGGCCGCTGCTCTTCGGGGATGTCGAGCCGATCAAGCTGGTCGGCCCGGGCACGCGTCGAGCGCGCCCCTGCGGCGTTATCCGGCGCGTTGGACGCCCCGGCACCGCCGTCGAGCACCTCCGGCTCGGGCAGCACACGCGGGCTTTCGTCCAGCGTGGTCTGCCGCCCGACCGGGTCGGTGGCAAACCGCCCGCTCTCGGGGGCGGTCTCGGGCATGCACGCGAGGGTGCCGCCCATCAGGCCGACCCCGGCGATCACAACAATAGCGCTGGCTGTTTTCATGGTTACTCCAATGATTGTCTTGTCCATCACATCTTCATGTGCCGGCGACGCGCCGATCCGTCACGCGGCGCAGCGACCGGCCACAACGGCCGACCCGCGGCGCCATCGCCTTCGGCAGCGCTCATCGGCGGGCCTGGGCGATGGTGCGCGCTCTCAGTGGGCGTTGTCGCTGTCGGAATTGTCATCGCCTTGTGCCTCGCCCTGGCTGATCTCGCCCGCCGCGGCGTTGTCGAGTTGATCCTCCTGCGAGCCTTGGACGCTGCTGGCCCCCTGCGAGCCGCCCGACGTCGACGCATCGCCCCCGCCGTGGTCGAGCGTGTCGCCGCCTTTGACGCGGTGGTCGCCACCGACCTGGGCCGGATAGTGCTCGTCATAGCGCCGGCCTGACGTCGAGGGGTTGGTGGTGCCGTTGTCGGCGTCATCGGGTCCGGGCGTGTACTCGGTGTCACCGGTGACGGAGCCGCCACCGGGCGTGCCAACCCCGATCAGGTCGGTGTCGACATCGCCGCCCGATCCCTTGCCCACACCGCCGCCTTGCGCGCCGACGCCGTGCTGCCGGGCCGTGTCGCCGCGACCGGTCATCCTCGAGCCCGCCGGCCGCGCGGCATACTCGTCGTCCTGGCGCAGGGCCCGGTCGATTGCCTGGTCGGCAGGAATGCCGAAATCGCCCTTGCCGCCGATCTTGTCACGCTCTTCGCGGCCGCCGCCCACTTTCGCGTTATCGCCCGATGGCGTGCCGCCCGTCGCGTCGCCGCTCTTGTTTTGCCTGATCGCCATGGAAGTTCCTCGTTCTCGCCGCCCTTTGCGCGGCGGGTGTCAGTCGCTGTTGCTGCCGGGCGGGCTCACCGGCACGTCTTCCCGCAGTCGATCGCCCGCGGGCAAGCCTGCCCCGCTCGAGCCCGACAGCCCCCCATCGGTTGTGCCGCTGGCTCTGCCCGCCTCGGGAATGCCTCGATCCATCCTGAGCTGCCCGCGGAGCCCGGTGCCGCTGAGTGCTGATCCGGGTGGTACAGGCTCAGCCGATACCGACCTCTGCCCTGCCGGGGCAGCGAGCCCGGGGTCGTCGCCCGCGGCACATCCGCCGCCCAATGCCCCGGCCGCCGCCAGAGCCGCACCCAGGCACAGCCACCCACCGGTGCGCCATGTTGAAGTGTCATGCTTGATCACATCTTACGAGGCAGCAAACAGCGAGCCTGCGGATGATTCGCTACAATCCTTTCCGCTTATGAATGACACCAACGCCGGCGGATCATCGACATCGAATCGCAACCAGCCTCTGGTCCTCGTGACGGAAGGCTCAGACCCCCAGCCGCTCGCGTGGCTCGCGCAGCGCGTCAGAGTGGTGGAAGCGCCGGCCGAATCAGCCGAGTTCGCCTCGTTGATCGGCGAGGCGCAGGGGCTGGTCGTTCGCACTTACACCCGCGTCAACACCGCCCTGCTCGACCGCGCGCCGCGCCTAAAGGTCGTCGGCCGGGGCGGCGTCGGGCTCGAAAACATCGACGTTCCGGCATGCCGCAAGCGCGGCGTCGAGGTGGTGTATACGCCCGACGCCAACACCATCTCGGTGGCCGAGTTCGTCATCGGCTACATGTTGCAGATCCTGCGCCCGTGGAACTTCTTCAGCGAGCGGGCTTACAGCAGCGCCGAGTTCAAGCACATCCGCAACACCGTCCGCGGCCGGCAGCTCGATCAGCTAACCCTCGGCATTCTCGGCATGGGGCGCGTCGGCCGCGCTCTGGGTCGGCGCGCCTCGGTGGGGCTGAACATGCGCGTGATTTATCACGACATCCGCCGGGTCGAAGACGAGGTGGATTTTCCGGCGACGCGGGTGAGCCCGGATGAGCTCTATGCCCAGGCGGACGTGCTGTCGATCCATGTCGATATGCGCCCGGGCAACGAAAACCTCGTAGGCGCGCCGCAGCTTGCGATGATGAAGCCCACCAGCATCGTCATCAACACGAGCCGGGGCGAGGTGCTCGATGCCGTGGCGCTCGCCGCGGCGCTGCGCCAGGAGCGGCTCTACGGCGCAGCGCTCGACGTCTACGCGCCCGAGCCGCCGCCGGCCGACTTCCCGCTGTTGGGACTGCCCCGCGTGCTCCTCACGCCCCACCTGGCCGCACGAACCGAAACGGCCCTAGGTAACATGAGCTGGGTGACCCGCGATGTCGAGGGCGTGCTGCGCGGCGAGAAGCCGATGTTTCCCGCGCCCTGATGGCGAGCGGCCAGATTGTGCAGACGTGTCGACAGGCCTATTCCGCGGCGTTGTCGGCAGCGTTGTCGGCGTTGTTCCTGCTGATGCGATAGACGACGGTCACCCCGGCCGAAACACGGATCTGGCCTGGCGAGACCGGTGTGCTCATGTTCGCCATCTCGGCCTTGAGCGCCCGGCCCATCATCGGCATCGGTGGCGCGATGGTCGCGCCGGCTTCTTCGACCTGTGCGATCGAGTCGAGCGAAACGCCCATCGCCCCGGCCAGCGCCTGCGCCTTGGCCCGCGCGATCTCCGCCGCCCGCGTCAGCGCCTCGGTCCGGGCGGCAGTGTCGTCACGGAGCTCGAAGCTCACGCCCTCGAGACGGTTGGCGCCGGCCTTGGTGGCCGCGTCGATCACCGGGCCGATCTGGCTCAGGTCGCTGACCTCAACGCGGATCGTGTTCGACGCGCGGAAGCCCACAAGCCGCGGCTCGGAGTTCTCGCTGTTGCCCCGCGGCGAGAAGCCCGAGTTGGAGTAGACCGGGTAGAGCGAGATGTTGGCCGTGCTGATCCGCTCTGCCGGAACATCAAGGTCGCGAACCGCCGACACCACCTTGTTCATCGCAGCGTTGACCTGCTGCTGTGCCTCGGCCGCGGTGTTGCCCTGAAACTCCGCGCCGAAGCTGACGACCGCCATGTCGGGCTTAACCGACACCTCGGCGCTGGCACTGACTGCCAGTGATGGAAACGACGTGAGTTCGACGCGGTTGGGCGCCGGGTGGGGGCGACCACCGGGCTGCGCATCGCCCGCGGGCATCTGGGCATAGCCGCCGGCCGCCATGCCGCCGACGGTCATCGCGGCCGACAAGAGCGTCATCATCGTATATCGCTTGATCATGGTGTCCTCGTTTCGCAGCGCAATGCGCAATCTCCGCCTGGAACCAGAGCGTGCCGCTGCCGGAGGCGGTCGCAGGGCCATGCCGCCAGGCCGTGCCAGGGCGAAGCATGACATATCCCTGCCGCCGCCCGACGCGGAAGGTCTAAATTCCCATCGCTATAAGAGACGCCCAAGGGGAGGCAAAAGTTTCATCGACCGTTCAACGAGCCCACGGCCGACTCGTACACATCGACGCACGCCTTGGCCGAGTCCACCCAGCTCAGCTTCCGCACCTCGAAAGAACCGTGCTCCCGCAGCGTGCTCGCCAGCGGCGGGTGCCGCAGCACGGCGATGATCTTGTTGGCCATCTCGTGCGTGTCCCAGAAATCGACCTTGAGCGCGTGGGTCAGCACCTCGCTCACGCCCGACTGCTTGGAGATGATCACCGGCACGTCGTTGCTGATGGCCTCGAGGGGCGCGATGCCGAACGGCTCGCTGACGCTGGGCATCACATAGAGGTCGGCCATCTTGAACACCCGCTCGACATCCCCCCCGCGCAGAAAGCCGGTGAACAGCACCTTGTGACCGATGCCCATCCCCGCCGCCATCTCGATCATGCGGCGGGTCATGTCGCCCGAGCCGGCCATCACGAACTTCACGTTGTCCATGACCTCGAGCACCTTCTTCGCCGCAGCGAGGAAATACTCGGGCCCCTTCTGCATCGTCATGCGCCCCAGGAACAGCACGATCTTGTCGGTCTTCTTGATGTTGTACCGCTCCGGATCAAACCCGTTGCCGTTGGCGACCTCGATGGCGTTGTAGACCACGCTCACCTTCGACGCATCGACGCCATACTGGCGCGTGCAGATGTTTTTGGTCAGGTAACTGACGGCGATGACCTTCATCGCGCCGTGCATGCCCCGGCGCTCAATGTCGTAGATGCGGGTGTCGACGTTCTGCCCCGAGCGATCAAACTCGGTCGAGTGGACATGAATCACCAGCGGCTTGCCGCTGGCGCCAGCCACCGCGAGGCCGGCGGGATAGGTCATCCAGTCGTGTGCATGGATGACGTCAAACTGTTCGCCGCGGCTGATCTCCAGCGCCAGCGCCGCATACCGAGCCACCTCGGAAAACAGGTCGCCCCCGTAATGATCGCCCGCGCCCTTGTGGCCGCCGCCGCCCGGGTTGCCCCCCGGAGCGGGCGTCGATGCCGACGCAACGGGCTCGCCCGGCTTGGTCACCAGCGTCTGGCTGACGCCGCGACGCGTCTCGGCGATCACCTGGGCCGCGCTGCCCGCGGGCAGCGGCTCTTCCGGGCGCGCGTAGGCGCTGGTCATCTGGGCGTCGACCGTGCGGAAGCTGACATTCTCAAACTCGTCGAGCCGAAGCTCCGCCGACGGCGCCGCCAGCGGCGAGCCCTCACGCGGACTGACCAGCGTGACGTGGGTGCTAAACGGTGTCGAGACGGGCCGGGGCAATACAAACAGCACGTCCGTGCCGATCTGGCTCATGGCTTTGGTCAAGCCGTAGCACGCCGTGCCCAGACCACCCGAGATAAACGGAGGGAATTCCCATCCCAACATAAGAACGCGCATGACCCAAAGCCCTTTCGCCGGCCCGGACCGACGGCCGATCGATGGCGTCTGACGACGCCTGACCCAACTCATCCGTCTCAACGCAACGCAATCAAACGCCGGCCGATTCCGCCTGCCCAAAAGGCACAGACGGTCCAACCGTTACAACCTGATTACGGCACTACAGGATCACTACCAGAGGATCACGACCCACGCCTGATGATCAATTCAGCACGTGTACAGCAAATGGGCACTCCCATAGACTGGGGTGCTTCCAAGCGGCGCGACCGCATCACCCACGCGCCGGCAGAGTAGAAACGCACCCGAGCGGCTGTCAACGCGTCAATTCCGCCCGGTCAAACGATTGTCGCCCGGCACGGCACACCCGCAATCCACCGCCCGTGACGCCCGGACCGACAATGCAAACCCAGTGCCGAATGAGGTTTGCATCGGCAGCCACGGCCGCCCCGCCCCCGACCCGTTGCACGTAAACCGTTGATGCATCGGCCCAAACAACGGTGCGGCGGCTCGACAGCATGATAACATAGCGAGACAAAATCGCTTGTCACGCGTCTTACATTGTGCCCAGAAACAAGGCGTTTGTCTATTTCCGGGGCGAAGCCGCTTCCAGCCTTGCACAGCACATGAGCAAACAACCCATGTCCTCCTCTCCATCCTACCCATTGCTTCGCGTTTATGTGAGAATTGGTCGAGTTTCACCTCTATCCGGGCCCGCGCGCATTGTCGCAGGGCTCGTCGGCGCCGCCGCGCTCGCGGTGCTGATCGTCGCCGCTACCCTCGAACCCGCGGCCGGGGGGATGGGCACGCACAAGGCACTGGGGCTCCCGCCTTGCGGATTTCTGGAGAACACCGGATTGCCCTGCCTTTCCTGCGGCATGACCACCGCCTTTGCGCTGGTCGTCCGCGGACGATTCGTCGAGGCGGCCGTCGCCCAGCCCATGGGCATGATGCTGGCAATCGCGCTGGCCGCCGTGGTTGCACCGGCGGCGTACGTCGCCGTCACCGGCAGCCCGCTCCACCGGCTGATCCGCACCGATCGGCCGGGACGCTGGATCGTCGGCCTCGGTCTGGCGCTCATCGCGGCGTGGGCCTGGAAAATCGCGCTGGTCGTGCTGTCGCGCTGAGCGGGAATGGATAGGCCGTCGCGCTGCCTGGCCTGGTTTTTCGCCCCGTCGATTAGGGGGGGCAGGACGTCGTCACATCGGTATAGTGCTGCGGTATGAGCATCCAACCGACTCCAATCCACCGCGTGGGGCAGCGGTCACGCATCGCCCGGGTCGCCGGCGTCAGGCGAAGCCTGCTTGCGCTGGGTCTGCTGGGGCTTGCCGCAATCGGGGCGGCCGCCGTGAGTGGCTGCGGGGCCTTGGGGGCGATTGCCTCGGCCATGCCGGCGCAGCCCGTCCCGCCGCCTTACAAGAATCTCGCGGGTCACAGCGTGGCGGTCATGGTCTGGGTCGATAGGGGCGTGCGGATCGACTACCCGGCGCTTCAGCTCGACCTGGCCAATTCGCTGCAGGCCCTGCTGCAGGTCGAGCAGACGCAGAACAAGCGGAAGGAGCTCGAGGGCTCGACCTTCCCCGCCGAGCCGCGGTCGGTGATCCGCTTCCAGCGTGACAACCCGTCGATCGAGGCGTTGCCGATCGAGCAGGTCGCCCCGCGGATCGGGACGGATCGGGTGATCTACGTCGAAGTCACCGGCTTTGCGACGCGCACCGATCCCACGCTCGAGCTGTTCCGCGGCACGATGAGCGGGTCGATCCGGGTGATCGAGGTCGCGCCCGACGGATCAAGCGCGACAACCGCCTATCGCGAGGAATCGATCCGCGTCGTCTTCCCGCCCAAGGCGCCCGAAGACGGCATCATCGGCACCAACGACAACGCGATCTACCGCGGCACGGTGCAGACCTTCGCGCGGACGCTGGCCGACCGTCTCGTGACCCACATGCCCGAAGAAGATTGAGCAGCCGCGCGCTCGATGTCGGGCCGGCGTCGCACGACCGCGGCGCAAGCCCCGGCCGCAGGATGGCACACTATGACAACCGCACCAACCCACACCGTGACGTGCCGCCGGTCGGGCCGACGCCCTGCGACCGTGCTGGCATGGCTGGCTTGCGCCGCACTTGCGACAGCCTGCGCCGTGTCCGTCGGCGGCTGCGCCGTCGCGGGCGTGATGGCCGACCGGCTTCGCGGGCCGACGGTGATCCCCGCCGCGTTCGAGTTGCCCGAGCGCCCGACGGCAGTGGTGGTCGAGAGCTATTCGGTCGGACAAAACGCGATGGACTCCGACGTGCTCGCGTCGCTGATCACCGCTCAACTCGAAAACTACCGCGTAGCGCCGATGGTGCCGCAGCACCGGGTCTATGACCTGCGTGTCGCCGACCCCAAGCACTTCCGCACGCTGACCATCGCGCAGATCGCTCGTGCGGTGGCGGCCGAGCAGGTGATCTATGTCGACCTCCGCTCGGCCGACATCGATGGCCCGCTCGGCACACGGATGGTCAAGGGCGAGTTGACCGCTTACGTCAAGGTGGTCAGCGCCGCCGACGGCGTGCAGATGTGGCCGAAGCAGAGCAGCGAGGGCGAGGCGATCTCTCTTGAGACGGGTTACATCGAGCAGAGCGATGGCGTCGATTCGCTGGCGGTGAGAGAGCGACTGACCCGTGCCGCGGCGATGCGCATCGCCACGCTGTTCTTCAACTACACGCCCCCCGACAGCGACTGAATGATCGCAACCGGTGGCCGCAGTCGGATTGCCTGCGAGGCCGCGGGTATCGGCCGCGGGCACCCGGAGAAAGGCTCCGAGACGCTGGGCCGGGCTATGGTTCGCGCCAGTGATTCCACCCCATTCGGCAGCGCCGTTCGTGATCACACCAACGAAAAAGGCCCGACCACCGAAGTGATCGGGCCTCTTGTTTTTGCTGTCAGCCGACTGAGCCCAACCGCCCAGGGCCCGTACGGGCATCCGGGCGATTCGCCCAATCGTCCGCTCAGGCGCGGCGACGACGCAGGAGCATGCCGGTCGCGGGGATCGCCAGGGCGAGCACCGACGGTTCGGGGATGATCGTGGTCGTGAAGATCCGGTCGATGTGGAACTCGGTCGAGCGGCCGACGTTGGTGCTGCCGGTCGTGCCGAACTCGAACGTGATCGACGTGACCGACGAGAGCATCGCCGGCGTGAAACCGGTGGCGGCCAGCGGGAAGAACACGTTGGTCGAGCCGCTGACCGGGGCGGCCAGCGAGTTGGTCACCACCGAGCCGGTGACGCCAGCCGCGACGACGGTCATCTCGATGACCAGGTCGTTGCCCAGGGCGAAGTCGAAATAAGCGAAGTCGATGACGACGTTGTCGTCGCCGCTGAGGTCGAGCGCCAGGTTGTTGTAGGTCAGCGTGAGATCGCCGGCGGCGAAGTCGGTCAGCGAGTAGATCAGCAGCGATTCGTTGACCGGAGTGTAGATGTCGACCAGCAACGACTGCCCACGCGAGCCGGGCGTGGTCGAGATCGAAGCATCGACGGTGCGGATGCTCGACACGACGGTGAGCGGGCCGGTCACGGGCGTGACAAACTCGGGCGCCACGAACTGATCGACGTCAAAGCCATCGATGGTGACCGCGGCCGACGAGATCGACGCGAACGACAAAGCCGAAACAGCCGCAACGACGGCGGCAGTGTGTTTACGAAACATAATTTCTCCGTCCTCCAAAACTGAGTCCTCCGTGCGATGCCGGCTCACAGTGACCGACATCGGCATCTCTCCAAGCCGCCGGCCCCGGGGGACCTGACCGTCTTGCAGTCTCAGCCCGACCGCGCCGGGTGGCCGGCATGGCAGGGGTATCGACCGCAGATGGATGCGACTTTCTTCGCCCGACGCCCTTCACGGGTCGAACGAACACCAACGGGACGCGCCTTCACTCGCGCCCGCTGGCCACCTAAAGATATCCGAAATCAGATTCTCATCAAGCGCAAATATGCCGGGGTGGATAGGGAAAACCATTAACCCGCCCCCGACAAGGCCCAATCCTTGCTGCGTCAACGACTTAACCCGCATAACCGGCACAACCGGATCGGCCAATCTGTCAGTGTTTGATTAAGGCGGCACAGCCATCCACCCCGGCCGATCTGCGCGGGCGGTCTATAGGGTCGGTCGCGATGGGTCGGTGCATCGGGCATGGAAACGGGTCGGCCGCGCTGGGAGCCAGCGCGGCCGATGGTCTGCATGAGTTCATCGCCAGCCTCGCTCGTCGCCTCGCGGGTACACCGCCCGCCCGGCGACCAAGTCCGGCCGGGGGCGATCAGACGCCGAGCATCAGGCGTGCCGGGTCTTCCAGCAGTTGCTTGATGCGCACGAGGAAGCTCACCGAGTCTTTGCCGTCGATCAGGCGGTGGTCGTAGGTGAGGGCGACATACATCATCTGGCGGATCTTGATCTCGTCGCCGACGACCATCGGCCGCTTGGTGATGGTGTGCATGCCCAGGATCGCCGACTGCGGCGGGTTGATGATCGGGGTCGAGAGCATCGAGCCGAAGACGCCGCCGTTGGTGACGGTGAACGTGCCGCCCGAGAGTTCTTCGAGACCGAGCTTGCCGTCGCGGGCGGCCGTGGCGACACGCTTGATCTCTTTCTCGATCGTGGCGAATGACATGTTCTGGGCATTTTTGAGCACCGGCACGACCAGCCCGCGCTCGGTGCTGACCGCGATGCCCATGTGCACGTGGTTGAAGAAGACCACGTCGTCGCCCTCGATCTGGGCGTTGACCCGCGGGAACGCATAGAGGGCCTCGACCGTGGCTTTGACAAAGAAGCTCATCAGGCCCAGCCCGATGCCGTGGGTCTTCTCAAAGCTTTCCTTATAGCGGGCACGCAGCGCCATGACCTCGGTCAGGTCGACCTCGTTAAACGTGGTGAGCAG
>CAZBOE010000137.1:0-7186 GCA_964493365.1 uncultured Tepidisphaeraceae bacterium
TGTGATCGATCACAAAACTGTCTGTGTGCAACCCCGTCTCAGACTCAACCTCGAGACGCACGGTGTTGATCCCGCAGCGCAGCAGCTCGACGGGGATTTCGAGGTTGAAATCGCCCGGGTCGACGAGGCGCGTGACAGAAGGACCCATGCTCAGCTCGATCGGATCGCCGCCGTCGACGATAGCGCGGAGCCGGCGCACCCGAGCGGGCTCGATCACGCGACCCAGAACGTTGATCCATCGCTGCGGCACGCCGATGTGGCCCGAGCGGAGTGGCGCGGGCTGCCAGAACTCGATCATAGGCCTCCTGCGATTCGTGAAGCCTCAACTGAGCCAGCGCGTATATCGCGGACGCGCCCGCGGATGTCAACTCGACAGCCGACAAAGTCGACCTCCACCGGCACCGCCTACCACCCAACACCCAACAACGATCCAAGGTCACGCCTCACGCATCAGCCCCCCGTCTCAACCAGGTAATAAATCACACCCGGCTGAAGCGTGATTGTCGCCCCGATCGTCGGCGCGTCGTTCGTCGGCATCCCGTTGGCGTCGAGCGGGGTGGTGCGGAGGGTGGCTGCGCCTGCGCAATGGAAGGTGACTGTCCCGCTGAGTCGGCGGATTTGCCAGGGTCCTGTGCCGAGGCTGACGATGCGCTGTCGGCCTTCACCTGCGGGGGCGGTTTGCCAGCCCGCGGGGCGTTCTTCGCTCATCACCTGGAGCAGGATCTTCGACGACTCCGCGAGCGGGCGGTCATCGAGCGACACCGCGATCACCTGTCCCAGCGTCATCGGGCTGTCGATGGTCAACGCGCCCACGCGACTGTTCCGGGCGGCCGAGAGATCGCCGCAGAGGCCGGCCGCCTGCGGGGCATCGACGGTGAGCAGGCCCTTACCCCAGTCGAGGCGGACCTGTCGCGTCGCGCTGGTGACGGTCGAGCCGGCGATTCCCCCTGGCGATTGAATTTCCGACACGCCCGCCCGCTCGCCGAGGTCCACCGCCCACCGACCGATCCATGGCAGTGCGGGGTGGCCGGCGGGCGTCGACGGGGCCGAGTCTGTCGCCCCGTCGGTGTCGGCGGGCAGGTCGGCTTTGCGCAGCTCGTCGAGCGATGCCTCCTGCGCCAGGCTGATACCCGAGAGGCGCATCAGCCCGTCGAGCGTCACCGTCTCCCGCCTGACCACCGGCGCGGCATCGACCAGCCCCTTGCGATAGATCAGCGCCGTCGCCGGAAACTGGCCCACCTGCGTCGGCGACAGAAGCGTCCACGGCTGCATAAAGAACCGTGGCTTGGGGTGCCATGAGCTTCCGTCGAGGGCGAAGTGCACAATCGCGTCGGTGTCGAAGAGCGCGCCATAGGCGGCATACATCAGCGGCGCTTCGGTGCGATATCGGTTGGGGCGGTTAAACGTTGTCTCGCTGATCATCGACGGCTTGCCGAACCACTCGGGCTCGACGATCGGGCTGTTGAATGTGCCGCCCGCGGTCTCGAACCGCAGGTGCGAGAGATCGCGATAGAGGTGGCCTTCGCGGATCGACCAGCCCGCGTGTTCGCCCTCGTGCGCACAGCCGACATAGCCGTGGCGGTCGATGAAATCGCCGACCGAGTAGGTGTAGCGCTCCAGCGGGTTGAGATAAACGCTGCTCGCGGTCGTCCAGTTGGAGGCGGTGACCATGCCCTCGTATCCCAGCGAGCGCAGGTACGCGGTGTTGCGCTCATAAAACGCCCGCTGCACCTGGGCGAGGAAGGCCGCGGTGTCCTGATCGCGCCGGGTCCGACGGTTGGCGATGTCCCAGAGGTTGCGGATGCCCAGCCGGCCTTCGCCCACGGCGTCGCGCTCATGGCGCAGGCCCCACGTCCGCAGGCCCGCTTCAATCGATCCGTATCGCTCGGTCAGCCAGGTGCCAAGTCGCCTCTCGAGCAGCCGCATCTGGGCGGTGGGCACCCGCTCGTAGCCGAATGTCCAGAAAAACAGGCTGTCTTCGTTGACCAGTTCGACCCCCATCACCGCCGGCTCGTCGGCGATGGTGCGGCCGGTCCGCGGCGAGCGATATTGCATCACCGCCTTCCACCAGTCCTGGTATTGCCGCTCGAAACCTTCGTTGAAGAAGATCACCGCAAACGGGTGGCTCCTGCCGTCAAAGCCCTGTGCCCAGGGAGCGCTGTCGGCCGCGCCGGGCGCGTCGGGCGTCATCCAGAGCGGGAAATAGATCGAGATGTGGGTGTAGATGCCTTCCTCGGCAAACGTGTCGATCAGCATCGACATCTGCTCGACCGCGGCCTGATCGACCGCGCCCGAGTCGCCGTTAAAGACCGCGCCATGCCAGCGGACGAGGTTGACCCCGCGCTTGGCCAGCAGCCGCGCGGTGGCGCGGGCCTGCTCCGGCAGGGTGGTCAATTCGCGGTTGGGTCCGTTCACCGCCCAGAACCGCACGGGCGTGCCGCTGGTTTCGTGCACGAATCGGCCGTCACGCGCCACGATTCGCCCCATCGACCCCGCCCGAGCCTCGTTGAGCGGGCGAAGGTCGAGCCTCGACCGCGGATCAAACCCGTCATCCGGCGGATCGAAATCGACCCACTGCCCCTCGCCCGCCGCCGCGACGCCTCCCGGCTTGCTCAGCCCGCGCGGGGTGAAGCGGTCGCGCGACACGACGACGGCATCGATCATGCCGTGGTGCTGCGGGGCGTCGGTCTTCTCGATGCGGAACTCGAGCCGGTTGGTGCCCTCGTTGAGTGGCAGCCTGCCCAGCTTCACCCACGCGATGAACCGCAGGTCGATCCGGCCGTCGGCAGCAATGTTGCCGCCGTCGACCGGCTGGGCGTCGATGACCGTCCACGCGCCGCCGTTGAGGCGATAGCTGACGCGGTTGCGCACGACGTTTCCCCGTAGCCACACTTCATGCGGGCCGGGCCCGGGCGCGGTAAAGACGTAGGTCGCCGCGCCGGCCTTGTTGTCGTCGAAATGGGCGAGCATGGCGCCGCCGGAGAGCTCGGTGGTCTTGACCTGCTCATACCACCACGGATGGCGGGTGACGTCGGATTGCGCGGGCGCTTCGCCTTCGATCCAGACCCACCCGTCGCCCTGTGCGGCCGCGGGCGGCGCCGCGATCGACATCGCGACGGCAGACGCGACCGGCAATGCACAAAGCACAGAGAGCCAGTGTCGTCGCGAGATTCCGACCATGGGTCTGGTCCTCCTCGGTGAGCCTTCGGTGGCACTGGGTCGCCGCGGCAGGGATGACCCGGGGATGGCCCGGGGATGACCCGGCCCACAATCACTCCGGGGCGTCGGTGCGGAACGGCGCGGCGGGCAGCATCTCCGCGTCATAGAGCGAGACGACCGGGTTGGCGTCCCACGCATAGCGGAGCGCCGCCGGCTTCACGCCCGGCTGGGCACGCACGGCAACCGCGTCGGGCCCGCGAAGATCGAACTCGGCGGCCCAATCCCACGTGCCGCTGGCCGACTGCACCGCAAAGCCGCCGTGCGGTGGGACACCCGGCGCCACCTGCAAGCTTCGATTCACGCCCGCAAAACGAACCGTCACCCATTCGCCTTCGATGTGGTGAGACACATACCGCGGGCCCGGGGCAAGCTCTCTGCCATGGGCAAGTCGCAGTGCCTCCCGCGCAAGCCGCTGTCCGACGGTGAGCTTGTCCGAGGGATGAATGTCGTAGGCGTCGCCCACGTCGATCGCCAGGGCCAACCCGACCCGCGCGACCGTGGCCGCGGTGTGGCCCTGCGCCTCGCGCAGCTCGGCCCACGTGCTATCGCCCGGCGTATCCCGGCGTGCGGTGTAGTTGGCCAGCGACACGACCAGGAACGGCAACGTCGGGTCGTTCCACTGCCGACGCCAGTCGGCGATCAGCGCCGGCAGCAGGTGCCGGTATTCGGCCGCCCGGTTGGCGTTGGATTCGCCCTGATACCAGGCAAAGCCCGTGATCGGCAGGTCTGCCAGCGGCGCGATCATCGCGTTGTAGAGTTCGCCCGGCAGAAGCGCGTTGCCGCCCGGTGAACGCATCGGCAGCGCCAGCTCGACCCGGTACTGCCACGCCCCCGACAACGGCATCGGCGGCTCTCCCTCGGGCCCGATGCTCATGCTCGAGGCCGGCCCGAGCAGCCCGCCGCCGCCCCATTGGTCAAACACGCGGACCGCGACCGTGTGCTCGCCCGGTGTCGCCATCGAACCCGGCAGGTCATACAGCCGCGGCGTCGCCCACCACTGGTTCGTCTCCGCACCCACCGACCCGACCTGCTGCCCGTCGACATACGTGCGGTCGAAGTCGTCGATCACCCCCAGCGACAGCTTGAGCGGCCGGCCCGCCCAACCCGCGGGCAGGGTGAATCGCCTTCGAAACCAGATCGCCCCGTTGTGTTCCAGGCCCTGTTGCTGCCACATCACGGGCAGGTCCATCGACTGCCAGGCGCCGGGTTCGTTGTCGGGTTCGTGCCAGCCTTTCATCTCGCCGAGGTTGCCCGGATCGGGGTGAGGGCCGTCCGGCTCCCGCGGCGGCGCGTCGGCGACCTTTCGGGCAAAGTGCGCCAGGTGACGATTGGCGCCCAGCGCGTCGACCGAAACCCACACCTCGGCCGCCGTGCCGCCCCAGGCCGTCGAGATCAGCCCGATCGGCACACCCAGCTCGCGATGGAGCGATACGCCCATGTGAAACGCGACCGCCGAGAAATCACGCACGCTCATCGGCGAGCACCGGCGCCAACGGGTCTCGATGTTGTCGGCCGGCCGCTCAGCCGCGGTCCGCGGAAATGTGCACAGGCGGACCTGGTCGAACTGCGCCGAGCTCTCGATGTCAGCCGCATATCGGTCGCCGCAGGCCGACATCGTCCATTCCATGTTCGACTGCCCCGAGCAGACCCACACATCACCCACCACGATGTCGTCAAAGGTCACCGTGTCGGGCCCGCTGGAGATGGTCAGCTCGAGATCGCGTCCCTGCGCCCGCGCCGGCAAGGCGGCCCGCCAGCGCCCGTCCGCATCGGCTTTGACCGTTACGCGATCTCCGCCGAGCGCCACGTCGACTGCCGCCTTGGCCTCCGCCCAACCCCAGATTCGGATGGGCTTGTTCCGCTGCAGCACCATGTGATCAGAGAAGAATCCGGCTAGCTTGAGCATGACCGAAAGTGTAACCGCAGTTGCGTTCAATCCCATGCGCGTGCCGCCATGCGCGAGCCCACATGCGCGTGCCCACATACGTGTGCCGCGCCCGGGCGCAGCGCATCAGGGTCGCTGCAGCATCCAGCAACTTCGCCTTGACCGTGGTTGATCCAGGTTGACCGCGCGCCCGAGACCGCAGGAGTGAAGCAGCCCACTACGCGCGATTTCGCCGCGGCCCGAGCCCCGCACCCCAGAGCGTCTGCCGCCCGATGGCCCCTGCGGAAAGACCCGCCACCCGACAACCCGCCGCATTCAATCTCGCTCGCAGTGTCGTGTCGGCGGAGGTGGGAGAAAGCTGGGGAACTAGGATTCGAACCTAGACAAACTGATCCAGAGTCAGTTGTGCTACCGTTACACCATTCCCCAGTCGGGACCGCAGATTGTAACCGTCCGCGCCGGAGGGTCAAACGGGCGAATCGCCGGCGGCCCGAGCGTCGGCCCGGCACGCCGCCCATTTCCGGAACCCGGCTTTGGGCGGGTGGCCTTGCCAACAGCAAAGTGACATCAGCGCGGCACCAGTGCGACACCAGCGCACCAGCGGGGCGACGCCAGCGCGACACCAGCACGATGCAGCCCCCCGATCTCGCAGCGCCGAGGGCGGCCGATGTTTGACTATCTCCTGACAGGTCAACACAATCCGATTTCTTGATGACCCCCTCAACGGCACGGGCGGAAGCGTTGGCGGGGCTGGCGTCGTGGCCGTGGGCATGGTCTGGTTGCCTGCGGTCGGTCTGACGCACCGCGTTCTGCCCGTCATTGCCTGATGCCGCGCGACGCGCGGCGTCGCTTTCCTGCAGGAGTGCCCCGCGATGTCGCAACCCGCCCGCTTTGCCCGCCGTGGTGTCGTCAGGAACATCGTCCGATTGGGTCCGGTGGCGGCGGCAGTCGTGGGCGCGGCGCTGGTCGCGGGGTGTGAGCCGACCGACAACGAAGTGACCTCGGCGCTGCAGGAATCGTCAACTCACCTTGCCACCGGGAAGGCCGACGAGGCGGTCCGGGCGATCGAGCCCGTCGCCCAGCGGCTTGATTCACCCAGCCCGTCGGCGGTCGTCGCCAAGGCCGCGCTGGGCGCCGCCAAGGCCGATGTCGGGCGAACGCAGGTGACCGCGCTGACCGAGCGTTATCTCGAAGCCACCCGCGTGCTGACCGACATCGCCCGCACGGGCGAACTGCTGGCCCTGGGCAACACGCTGGCCGAGGGGGTCGCTGCGCGAGACCCGTCGGCGGCGCGTGACGTGATCACCCGGCAGATCGCCGACGCGCAGGGCGACGGGGGCAAATCCGTCTGGGTGCAGACCGACGGCCAGACCCTGCCCACCCTGGCTGCGGCGCGGCAGGAGTCGTCGCGTCTGTCGGCCGAGATCGCCAAGGTTCAGGAGCAGATCCGCTCGCTCGAACAGCAGCGTGCCGAGGCCGCCGGTGAGTCTGAAAACCTGCTCGCCCGCGCGGAGACGCTCGATGGCCGCGAGCGGATCGACACGCTCAGCCAGGCCTACAACCAGCGCAAGATCGCCTCAGACCTGTCGGCCCGCATCGAGACCGCCGAGGCGGCGCTGATCCCGCTGCAGGCCGACCTGCAGATCGCCGAGCAGCAGCAGGGGCTGATCACGCAATACATCGAATCGCTGCAAGCCAAGGCGGCCGCGCTCGCCAAGGGATATGACGATGCCCGGGCGAAGCTGGCCGATCAGGTGAAAGTCGCGCGGTCGGCGGTGAGCGACCAGCAGGCCGAGTCGTCGCTGATCAATCGGGCCGCCGAGTTCGAACGGCTGCTGTCGGAGATCTCGACCGCGCGGGCCGAGGCGGCCGAGACGCTTCGCGCCGCCGAGGCGGCCTACGGCGCGGCCGCCAGCGCCGCGACGCAGCTCAGCGCCGAGCTCAACCGCCGCGCATCAGACCTCAACGCCCAGCCGACCGGCAAGGCTGCCGCCGGCGCGCTGCAGTCGCTCGAGCGGGCATACAACCGCGCCAACTACATCGTGCCACAGGCCTCGGTGAAGACCACGCTGGCCGACCTGC
>CAZBOE010000137.1:7196-12636 GCA_964493365.1 uncultured Tepidisphaeraceae bacterium
AGCGTGCCGCCCATGCCGTGCTGCTGGCTCGGTATCAGACCGTCGCCAGCCAGCTTGCCCAGACGCTCCCGCCGCTGGGCGAGACCGTGCCGCCTGAGTTCACCAGCGCCGACACCGCAACGCAGCTCACCGAGGCCCGCGAAGCCGCGACCGAAAGCTACCGTGAGGCGGTCGATCTGCTGACCGGCCTGATCGAGGCCGCCTCGAGCAACACCGACCGCACGCCCGCCCGTGCGGCGCTGTTGAATGCCGAGTACGGCTGGGCGAAATTCGCCCGCTCGATGGGCGAGTCGGCGGTCGCCGACGAGCACATGGAAAACGCCCGCCGCGTCAGGTCGGAGATCGCTTCCAGCGAGCCGCGCGAGATTCCGACGCTTCCCAGTGAGCTCGAAATCACCGCGGCCGACGTGCGAACCAGCCGCCCACCCGAAGAGGGATCGCAGGGCGAGTCGACCGAAGACCAGCCGGCCGAAAACCAGCCCGCCGAGGGCAGCCCCGATCAGCCCACGCCCGAGCCGGCTTCACCCGACCAGCCCGCACCCGAACAGCCCGCAGCGGAGTAAGCCCCGGTCCTCGCCGAGGCAAGCCGCCTGCAAGCCGTTCTGCCTCAGGCCACGACATCACCGGCGATGCCGCGCTCCAGCGCCGCCGTCAGAGCGGCGGCATAGCCGCGGGCATCCATCAGCGCCGACGTTTCCATGCGCCCGCGGAGTTGGCCGCGCAGCGCCGCCAGCCGCTGCGGGTCGCGCGCCAGCAGCGACGCCTGTTCGATGTAGCCCTCGACCGACTCGGCCGCCAGCTCATCGAGCCCGATCGCGCGAAGCAGCATCAACCCTTGCCGGCCCCGGTAGGTCGAGCCGATCAACGTCACGACAGGGGTCGCCATATACAGCGCGTCGGCCGTGGTGACGCCCCCGTTGTAAGGGAACGGATCGAGCATGATGTCGATCTCGGCAAACATCGCCATATAGCGGTCGGGCGGCAGGTGACGCAGCGTCGTCACCCGCGACCGCTCGATGCCCGCGCGGGCGAGCGTATCGATCACCCAGTCTTCATGGCGACGCGATTCGGTCACCAGCAGCACAAGCCGCGACCGGTCCACCCGCCGCAGAATCGCGGCCCATGTGTCGAGCAGCGGCCGATTGAGCTTGAGCCCCTTGTTCAACGAGCCGAAGGTCACATGGCCGGCTCGCTGGCAGGGCGATTCAACCGCGCATGGCGTCGGCCGCATCGGCTGATAACACCACGCCGGCCGCGGAAGCCGCAGCAGCCGCTCGGTGTAGAATCGATCGACCGGCTCGGCCGACCTGGCGTCGGCGACGGGGTCTGACACGCCATCGGTGATTCGAAAATCCACCTGGGGCAGCCCGGTCGTGTGGGGATAGCCAAACACCGTGGCACACACCGGCGCCGGCCGAAGGGCAAGCACTTCCAGCCGCGAGCCCGAGGTGTGGCCGGCAAGGTCGATCAACACGTCAACCGACTGCGCTTCGATCGTCCGGGCCGCCTCGGCGTCAGTCAGATGGGCCAGCGCGTGAAAGCCATGCGACGAGGCCCGATACCAGTCGGTGAGTTCGTCGCCGTGCCGCGTCGTCGAAAAGCACGTGACCCGGGCCAGCCCCGTCTCGACCAGCCCGCGCACCAGCGGCGCCGCAAACGAAGAAACCACGTGCCGGCGCAGATCGGGCGAGATAATGCCGATGTGCATCGGCCGCTGCGACGTCGATCCCGCCCGAGCCGTCGATTCGCTTGCCTGGGCATCGATCACGCTGACCCGACCGATCGACGTCGGCCCGTCTTGTGACGCCGGGCTCGGCCGGGCCGATCGCCTGTAGGCCGGACGGCCAACAGGCCCGAGAGCCTCGGTCACACACTGCCCGAAGTGCCGCGAAAGCAGGGCGATCTCGGCTTCGTGGTCGCCCGGCGAGTGGAGCAGAACAAACACCAGGTGGCTCACGATCCGCAGCGCGCCAGGATCGGCCGACACGTATTGCCGCGCCAGCGCCGCCGCCTCGTCGAATCGACCTTGAACCAGGCGAACATACGACTGATTCGACACCGCCACCGCGTTGTCGGCCTGCCACGACAACACGCGGTCGAGCAGATCGCCCGCCTCGTCGATCTCCGACGTCTCGATCAGCGACTGCGCCAGGTTGAGCATGGTCTGCGGATGATTCGGACGAATCTCCAGCGACCGCCGCTGCGCCTCGACCGCCTGCGGGTAACGTTTTTGACCATAGTGGGCGATGCCCAGGTTGGCCCATCCCGCCGCCGACCGCGGTGAAATCTCGATCAGCCGCCGCAGCAACAGCTCGGCCGACGCGAACTGATTCTCCACCAGCAGCAGCCCGGCCAGCGCGTTGAGCGAAGGCGTGTGGTGAGGCATCAACTCGACCACGCGGGCATACGCCTCGCGCGCCGACACAAGATCGCCCCCCTCGCGCAGCGCCTCGGCCAATTCAAACGCCGGCTCCGGCAGATCAGGCGCCAACGCCACCCACCGACGCGCCGCATCGATCGCCCGGTTGATCTCGCCGGCCGAGCGGAGTGCGCGAATGTCTGCTGCGGTGGTCATGATGCAGACCGAGTGAGCCGAATCGCCGGTTACACCGACTCTCCGACAACAACGACTCAACTAAATTGAACCGGAAAGACACCCAAACACACCCGGTCGCCCACGGCCACCCGACCCAGTATCGCCGAGCCATTGTCCCTGACGCAGTATCGCCGACCCAGTATTGCCGACCCAGCAAGACTGACCTCAGCCATGCCGAGCCAGACACGCCAAGCCAACCACGCCGAACCAGTCATGCCGAGCCACTCATGCCGCGCCACTCATGCCGACCCAACCGCGATCCCGACAGCCCACAGTGTCTTGTCGGCTTGCGGCGTCTGACCCGGGCGAACCGGCTCAGGCTTCGCCGTCGCCGCAGCGCGGGCAATGCCCGTGCAACACCACCTCGGCGAATGTGACCTCGTAGTGGTCGTCGATGCCGAGCTGGCCGATGAAGCCGTCGGGAATGGTCGACGCTTCGAGGCATTCGACCTTGCCGCACGACTCACACACGAAGTGGGGGTGGCGGTGCTCCGATTCCGGCTTAGACGAGCCCATGGCATAGCGCCATGACCGGTCTTCGCCCCGTGCGCGGTGCACCAGGCCCTTGTCGACAAACGTGTTGAGTGTTCGATAGACCGTGACCGAATCGACCCCCCGCAGCTTGCCCAGAATCTGCGGGACGCTCATCAACTTGCCGGCCTTCGACAACACATCAAGAACACCAACCCGCACGGGCGTCCGGCGAAGCCCGCACGCCTTCAGCATCGACTCAGGAGATACGGCGTGGTCGTGGGTGGAATGAGAAGAGGTCACGAGCCCAATAGTAGCAACCCGCCAGCGGCAGGCCACAACACCCGGACCGGCCGACCAACATCATGGCCGCCCGAACAACACGATGACCGGCCCACAACCCCATGACCCGCCCACCAACCCGGGGCGCGGCCGTGTGGCAGATGACTTGCGCATCAACCGATTGAGACGGACCCGGAGCGGTTTCGGCGGCACTCAGCCGTAGACATCCAGGCTCTTGCCCAGCCCTGTCGCGGCCGCCACGTAGGCGTCGCCGGCAGTGGCCGCACTCTCTAGCAGCTTCAACGCCGCCTGCCCGGCAAGCTCTTGTGAATCAAGCATCTTCTTCGCGACGGCGAACTGCACCTTCGAAGCGTACTCCGACTGCTTCATCGCGCTGAAGGATTGCACAAGCCCCATGTCCATCGACCGGTGTATCGGATCAATTCGGACTCATCTGGAATTTTACCTTTGACATTCCTTGATCCGTTAGGGTAATGTATTCCTGACAGCACTCGAACGCCTGCTGATCTGGCCGCAGTCTGGGGCCGCATGATGTCCGACCGATGATGCCTTCCAAAGGTGCATTATGAATCTCACCCCCCGTCAGACCGACGTCATCGTGGCAATCCGCAACTATCGGCATATTCACGGATACGCCCCGACGATGCAGGAACTCGCCGATCAGCTCGGCACCTCGAAGGTCACCATTTTCGAGCATGTCGGCGCCCTCGAGCGAAAGGGTGTGCTCCGGCGCGACAAGCACAAGGCCCGCTCGCTGGAGATCATCGCCGACGGACCCTTGCCCGACGAAAACCGCAGCACCCGGCTCCCGCTGCTGGGCAACATCGCCGCCGGCTCACCGATCGAAGCGGTCGAAAACCGCGAAGAGATCGACCTCGAGTCGATGTTTCAGTCGCGCACCGGGGTTTATGTGCTGCGGGTCCGGGGTGACTCCATGATCGAAGACCACCTCTGCGACGGCGACTACGTCGTCATCGAACGTCGCGACAGCGCCCGCAACGGCGAGCAGGTGGTCGCGCTCCTCGACACCGGCGAAGCCACCCTCAAGCGGTTTTATCGCGAAGCGGGAAACAAGATCCGTCTCCAGCCGGCCAACGCAACCATGGAGCCGCGGGTGGTCGATGCAGACCGATGCCGCGTGCAAGGTGTCGTGATCGGTGTCCTGCGCACCTACCAGAACTGATCGTTCGCACTTGGCTGATCGGCGGCCGTCAACCCAACGCCGCACCTCTGCCGAGTGATAGCACTCGGCCGAGTGTCGCTGGCAACCGAGTGTTTCGCTGGGTTGGGTGAGAGTGTTAGACCAAATGCCACACTCAACCGAGTGATGGCAGTGAGCCGGATGGCGGCTGTCAGTTCGGTGGTCGGGGAGCCATGCCCAGGTGGTGGCGGTCGATGCGATCGCGCGACCTGATCGAGTTCAAGCCCGGCGGCAGCGGGCTGTGGGGTGTCTGCCGGGGTTTTTGCCGATCTGTTCGTCGTCAATTGTCTAGCGCCGTTCCCTCGGAACCGGGCACCGGCGTGAGCACGCCCACGCGGCAGCCGTTCCGGTCGATGGTCTCGTCGATCGTGGGACGCTGTACGCAGGCGAAGCGCGGCCGTGCTCGCTCATGCCGTGTCCGATCAGGTCGGCCGGCCGCGTGGAGTCGTCGCGGACTGTCGAGCGGATGGCGTGGAGGGTGGGAGAGCTGGGTCCGAGCACCAACGTCTACTGGAGAGCAACGATGGCCACAGCCATGCTTCATCGACCCGATGTCACCGCCGCGGCATCTGCCAGCAACCGACGGGCACCCTGGCAGCGGCCGGCCGCCGGCGGATCGAGCCGCGCGGGATGGGACACCCCACAACCGCCGCGCTCTCCCGTCTCGCGCCCGGTCACGCCTCCCGCTCCACCTCGGCAGACCGCCGGCCTGCCGTCAGGCGGCGCGGGCTCGCACCCCCATGGGCCGCGCGTCACAGGCCCGGGTGCACTTGGGCCGGATGCCCGCAGATCGTTTTCCTCAAGACCCGGTCAAGCGAACGCCCGCGCCGCAAGCCGCGCATCCATCGCGCGCAACTGCCCCTGCACCT
>CAZBOE010000138.1:0-12594 GCA_964493365.1 uncultured Tepidisphaeraceae bacterium
CGGGTCGATGCCGTATCGTCCGAGCGTGATCATCGCGGCACAGAGCAGGGCGTAGGCCGCCAGCGCCAGCCAGGGGCCTGCGGCGCGGATGACCGCACGGTCGCGCGACCGCGCGATGATCCACCCGGCCAGCGCAAGCAGCACCAGCATCGCTGCCGCAAGCGGAATCGACAGCGCCCGGTAAATCAGCGGATAGGGCCCCACCAGCGGCTGACCGAGCAGGATGAGAAAAAACTCGCCCGCGCCCGCGGGATCGCCCAGCGCATCGAGCGGCGACGGCGCCCATTCCGGCGGGCGATAACCGACGAAGTACAGCCCGACCGCCGCCACGCTCACCGCCGCCCACACCGACGCCCGCGCGGCAACGCCGCGCCGGGTCGGGTGAACGTCGTCGCTCATCGATGCCCACTCTCGAATCAGCAGCGCCGCCCCCAGCACAAGCCAGATGACCAGGCCGCTCGAATAGCTCAGCGTCGCCAGCAGCGCGCAGCCGCCGCAGACGGCCATGCGAAGCCACGCCCGCTCCATGCGCTCTGCCGCCAGCAACCCGGCGCACAGGAACAGCATGGGCAGAAACGCCACCATCTGGATCGCCCAGAGCCAGTTCTCCGCATGGACCGGCGACAGCACAAACAGCAGGCAGACCACCACGGCCAGAGCCGAACCGCGCGCCGCGTTTCTCCGCCTGAGCCCCAGCGTCCGCGCCGCAAGCAGCAACAGGCAGAGCCAGATCGCCACGGCGATGCTCCACGTGACGACCATCATGGCGATCGTCCCCATGGCGCCGGCGCCGAGGCCGGCCGTGATCAAGCGTGCGAGCAACTTGCGACTGTCGTTGTGGAAGCCAAAGAGCGCCCCCGGGAAGGATCCGTCGCCAGCCAGCTGGCCCAACGCGCCCAGCTCGCGCAGTTCGCCCGTTCGACCGGCAATCAGCCAGGGCATGATCAGCCAGTCGTCTTCGTGGGGAATGGCCGACCCGAACCAGGCGATCAGCGCCAGCGGCGTGAGCAGCATCGCCGCACAGGCGAGCAGGCCCGCAGCCCGCATTGCCGAGTTGATCCGGGCGTGCCGGCCCGTCCGTGTCGAGTCGGCCGCGGCCGCGGCGCTCGATGCCAGGCGGGCTTCCGTCGAACCCTTCCCGGGCGCGCCGGTCATCGACTTGCCCACCACAGCTCGAGCATCAGCAGCGCAAAGAGCCGCTGCGTGTGATCGACGATGCGTGAATCATGCTCGGCCACCAGCTTCTTCACCGCCGCGGGCTGGAGGTGGGCCGAGCAGTAAGACGACCCGGCAGTCAGCAGGTCGTTGAGCATCGGCTTGAGCGGCCGACGAAACCACTCGCCGATGGGCAAGGCAAAGCCCATCTTCGGACGGTCAAAGACCTCGGCTGGCAGCTCGCTCGCGAACGCCGTCCGCAGCGGCAGCTTGCCTGAACGACGATCGATCAGCAGCCGCGACGGCAGCGCCGCCGCGAAGGCGACCAGTTCGTGATCCATGAACGGCGCACGCACTTCCAGCGCATGCCGCATCGACGCCCGGTCGACCTTGGTCAGCAGGTCGAACGGCAGGTAGGTGTCGCGATCGACCGCCATGGCGGCGCCGGCGGCGTCTTTGCCGGCTGATGTCATCGCCTCGAAGACCGCATTCATCCGCCGCTCGAGCCCGCTCGCGCCCGGCGGTCTTCCGTAAAGCGCCGCCAGCGCGGCGTCATCAAACAGCCTGACATAGCTGCGGTATCGCGCCGCCGCCGGGAGATCGATGGTCGACAAAAACCGTTTGAGCCGGCTGCGTCGGCTCTTGGGGTGAGAGCCGCCGATCATGGAGTAGACGCGCATCGCCGTCAGGGGGCGCATCATGCGCACCGCATCGGGCACGCGCTGCCCGAGCCGCATGGCGCGGTAGCGGTCGTATCCGCCGAAGAGTTCGTCGCCGCCGTCGCCGCCCAGCGCCACTTTCGAGTCCGCCCGTGTCGCCCTTGCGAGGTAGTAGGTGGGCAGGGCGGAGGAGTCGCCGAAAGGTTCGCCATACGCCGCCGCGAGCCGCGGCAGGTCGGCCGCCGCGTCGGGGCGGATGGGAAACACCCGGTGCACCGTCCCCAGGTGGGCCGCCACCCGCGCCGCGAAGGGCGATTCGTCGTAGCGCGGGTCATCGAACTGCGCGGTGAAGGTCATCACCCGGCCCGCCCCGACGCCCGTCCGCCGGGCGACTTTCTGCATCGCCAGCGCCACGATCGAGCTGTCGATGCCGCCGGAGAGAAAGCACCCCACCGGCACATCGCTGACCATCTGCCGTTCGACCGCCTGCTCGATCAGCCGCCGCGACTGGCGCGCGACATCGGCAGCATCGTGCACACCCGCCGCATCGGCGTCGCCGCCCGCGCCGGCCCGCCCGGCCGCGGCGTTCCAATACACCCGTGTCGACACCGCCCCGCCCTGCCACAGCTCCATCGTCGCCGGCTCGACCGAGCGGGCGCCGAGGTAGGCCGTCCGCGGCGAGGGCATGTAGCCGTAGCGCAGATAGTCTTCGATCGCCTCGTGGTCGACACGCCCGTCAAACCACGGCACCTGCCGCAGCGCGGCCAGCTCGCTGGCAAACGCCACCGCCCCCACACCGCCGCCCGCGCCCGGCGCCTCGGCCACATACAGCGGCTTCTGGCCCATCCGATCGCGCGCCAGCATGAGCCGCCCGCGCTGCGCATCCCACAGCGCCAGGGCATACATCCCGTTGACCGCGTCGAGTGCCGCTTCGGGGTGATCGTCGTCCCACCGGCTCGCCAGGTGATACAGGAGCGCCTCGGTGTCGCCGGTGGTGCGCCAGTGGGTCACGCGGCGGTCGCGCTCGAGCGCGGCGCGCAGCTCGCGGAAGTTGTAGATTTCGCCGTTGAAGACCAGCCACCAGCGGCGCCGCCCGCCGCCCGCGGTGTCGCGACCGTCGCCGCCGGCAACCGCGTCACCCCCACCCGCACTTGTAAAGCCCGCACCTGCAAAGCCCCCACCTGCGCGGCCCGCGCCGTCGTTGCCGGCGTGCGCGTCGCCAAAACGATCGCCCGCGAGCGAGCCGCCCAGCGGCTGATTCGCGCGCGGATCGGGGTCGAGTAGGGAAAGAGTGCACCAGCCCGCAGACCGGGGGCCCGCCGTCGCCGCCACGACCGTTATGGCTACGGTCGCCACCGCCACCGTCACCGCCGCGCGCCGAATCGAGATAAACCCCGGCCCCCTCCGGCCCGCGGTGCGCGACGCAAGCCGACATCGCCTCGAGCACCGACCGCTCCGGCCGATACCGCCCTTCGAAAGCCACAATGCCCGCAATCCCGCACATGCCCGCAAAGCCTACGCCCCGCCGCCGGCTTTGCCAGTTGGGCCCGTGGCATCGGCTCGGGTCGATGTACCGCTCGATCCGGTTTCGTCACGATCGTCAATCGCCGTGGCAATCGCTCGCTTGCCCTCGCGACGCCGGCCGTCGCTAAACGCGCACTTCTTTCCCGCTCTCGGCCGACTCGTAGATCGCGGTGAGGATCTTGATCATGTCGACGCCCTGCTGGGGCACGAAGATCGGCTCGGCGCGGCCGCACAGCACATCGATGTAGTGGAGGATCGCGGGGGTGTGCCCGTGGCTGCCGGTGTTGTGCAGGCGCGGCTTGAGGTCGTATTGGGTGCCGCCGAGTTCGCAATACACTTCGGCGTCGCCGTCGAGGAACGAGCAGCCGGCCTTGGTGCCGCGCAGGTCGATGAACCGCGTCTCGCGGTGGATGTTGCTCGCCCACGAAAACTCGATCTGCAGACACGCGCCGTTGTCAAACTTGATGAAGCCCATGGCGAGGATCCCCGCGATCGCGTTCCCGGCGAGGTCTCGCTTCAACGGCGACACGATCGCCTTCGCCTGCCCGAACGCCGCGTGGACGCTGTCGGCCGGGCCCGACGCCTCGGCAAACTTGCGGAAGGTCGACCCCGACACCGCCACCGGACGGGGGTTGCCCATCAGCCACACCGCCACGTCGATCATGTGAACGCCCAGGTCGATCAGCGGCCCGCCCCCGGAAAGCGCCTTGGTGGTAAACCACCCGCCCTTGCCCGGAATCCCGCGGCGCCTGAGCCACCCGCACCGGCCGGCATAAATCTCACCCATCTGCCCCGACTGGCAATACTTCCGCAGGAACTGCGCCCCGGCCGTAAACCGGTTGTTGCGCATGCACATCAGCGTCTTGCCAGACCGCTTGGCCGCGTCGGCCATCCGCTGCGCCTCGGCCACGCTCACGGCATCGGGCTTTTCGCAGAACACATGCTTGCCCGCCTCGAGCGCCGCGACCGCCACCTCGGAGTGAAGCCGGTTGGGCGTGCAGACGTCGACGACATCGAGGTCGGCCTTGGCGAGCATCTGCTTCCAGTCGGTGTAGACCGCCGACTCGGTCAGCCCGGCCTTGTCGGCCGCCAGTTTCGCCTTCTCCGGGACGATGTCGCACACCGCCACGACCTTGACATCCGCACTGCCCGCCCAGGCCTGGGCGTGGGCGCCCGACCAGATGCCGCCGCAGCCGACCGTCCCGACCTTGAACACCTTTGACATGCTTCGATCCCTCAGAAAAAAAGCTGCTCTCCGGCGGCATCGTGGCGCGCCGCCCCGGCACACGCAAGCCCACCGACCGCGGCACGGCAACCGCGACCTCTACAGAAAGCATCTGGATGACCACAAAACCATGCCCCCGCCGAGCGATCAGGCTGTCTCGGCGGCATGACCGGGCCGGGGCGCGCTCGCTGGTTTGCGATCGCCCGCTGCCGCGTCGGGCGCGGGTGGGGCTGGTGGCTGCCTGACGGGTTGATCGGCGGGTTGGTCCGCTGGTCGGTCGTGCGCGGGTTGGGAGGCGTTTGGGCGGCGGCTGGTGGCCGCGAGCATCGCCAGTGTCATGGCGCAGGCGATCAGCCCGGCATTGCGGGCGATGCCCCAGCGCAGCCCCGCGCGGATCTCGTCGAGGCCCGGCACCAACTCGACCACGCTCGATCCGCCCAGGCAGTTGCAGGCGCGGGGCGTCGATTTCTTGAGCTCTGCCGCCAGCGCACCGGTGAAGGCCGCGAGCAGGGCCGCGGTTGCGATGCCCGACCATTTGGGTCGCCACCCTGCGATCAGCCATACCCCCAGGAGGATCTCCAGTCCGATAACGCCTGCCGCCGCCAATGGCATGCGCTGGCGGAGGTCGCCGAACAGGTCGGCCGCCGGCGTCGCACCGTCCGACGCGGACCATGCCAAAATCTTGCCCCCGGCCGCGTAGAGCAACACGGCCGCCAAGATCAGGCGTAAAGCCAGCATCGTCAAATGCTTAGCGCTAAAATGTGCCGTTCGGTCAGACATGGGCAATCGGCCAAACTCACGCGGCAGAGCCTGTGCAGCCAGTCTAGGGTCGGTCGGGTGCGGGTGGCACTCACGTCCTCGGGTTTTGCGTGTCTGAAGGATCGTACCGGCTATCATGACGGATCATCTGCCCTGCAGATGCAGTCTGTGGCCGGGGACGACGGCGCAGCCAAGCAGAGCCGTGCAAGGCGTCTGGGCTGCGGGTCGTCCGGCAGAAGGAGTGTATTTCCCATGCGTGCCACGTCTCTCATTGTCGCGGGTCTTGTCGGTCTTTCGGGCCTGGTCGCTGTTCCCGCGACCGCCCAGGCGGATGACGACCGCGTCGCGCATCGGGGTCACGAATTCCACGACCGCGGTTCGCGCTGGTCGCGCGGCGACTACGACCGTTCCTACGACCGCGGCCGTGGCGATTACCGCCGCGACAGCTCGTCGCGATGGTCGGTCGATGTCGGGTTCGGCTATTCCAACTATGACCGGGGCTATCGCGGGTACGACCGCTACTACGCCCCCGCCTATCGGCCGGCCCCGGTGTATGTCGCCCCGCCCGTGGTCTACGCTCCCCCGCCGGTGGTGTATCAGCCGCCGGTGTATGTCGCACCCGCGCCGGTGTATGTCGCGCCGCCGGTGGTTTACCAGCCTCCTGTGGTGTATCAGCCGCCCGTCTGCGCCACGCCGCCGGTGTATGTCGCTCCGGCCCCGCGCGTGTATCAGCCCTCGGGCAGCTACATCGACGTCCGCACCCGCTTCTACTACCGCGACTAGCGCCGGGGCCCGGCGCACCGTGCTCGGTGCACCGTCGCGCCGCGCGAGGAGAGGGCGCCGAGGCGAAAGCCAGCTCCGCTTCTACACGGGCGGCGACCTCGCTCCCCGATCGATCAACCCAACACCCTTCCCCGCGGCGTCGTGAGGCGTCGCGGGGTTTTCGTTTGGCCGATGCTGCGCGGGCGTCGGATGGGGGTGTCGGCGTGGGTTTCGATGTGAGTGTCGGCGTGAGTGTCGATGCGGGCGTCGAGGCGTGGTTTGCCGGTTGGGTGGGCGAGGGCGGTGTTGCCACGCGGCAGACCCGCCCGGATGATTCGGACATGGCTTCATCCGCGTCGCAGCCCGGGCCCCCAACCTCATCGCCACGCCCACCGGCGGCGCCATCAACCGCAGCATCCTCCGGCGCAGCGCAATCGCCTGCGGCCTCACCGGCCGCGCGAGCCAGGGCCGGCTCGCCTTGCCTGAGCCCGCAGCAGGAAGCCGATCGCATCATCGCCCGCTACGGCGAGGACTTCCCCGCCATCATGTCGATGCTCGAACGTCAGTTCGGCGTGCTGCACAACCGCGCCCAGGTCTTGCTCGCGCTGGCGGGCGTGGTCATCACCACAACCGGTTTCTCCGGCCGGCTCATCGCGGGCACCAACCGCGCGGCGCAAGTGTGCATCATCATCGGTGTGGCGCTGGCGCTGCTGTCGGCCGCCGTCGTCTGCTGGGGCGTGCTCCACCTCCGCTGGCTCACGCTTCAGCCGGGAGACGACCTTCGCTCATGGCTGCTGACCAGCCTGGGCTATCGCGACACCAAGACCAGCGCCTATCGCCTCGGGGTCATCATCCTCCTGGTGGGGCTGGTTTTTTATGTGATCGCCATCGCCATCGCGCTGCTCTACCCGGCCCAGGGAATGCTCTCGGCACGATAGCGTGTCTCGCAAACGACAAGCGGCCAAAACCCCGCATCCCCCGCCCGCGCATCAGCGTAGAATCAACCATGATCGCACGTTCAATCATTGCTGCCGTCGGATCACGCACATTGGCGTCGCTGGCTTTGCTGGCTGTGGTGGGTGTCGCCGGGTGCGATGGCACGGCGTCGACCGAGTCCGCCGGTTTGGCGCGACCGGCGGCCGCGACGACAACCCACGCAGCGAACGCCGACGCAGCGACTCAGCCGACGCGCGATCCGTCAACCGTGCCGACGACCCAGCCATCGGCGGGCGCATCGGGCGGCAGCCAAGTCGAACTCCCGCCGGGCTTGTTCGGGCCCGGCTCGCCGCCCGAGCAGCTCACGACGACCCAGTGGATCGCCCGCCTCTCGCCGCCGGTGTATCGCATCCTCCGCGAGAAAGGCACTGAGCGCGCCTTCACCAGTCCGCTCAACGACGAAAAACGCGCCGGCGTCTTCGCCTGCGCGGGCTGCGACCGCGCGTTGTTTCACTCGAGCACCAAGTTTGACAGCGGCACCGGCTGGCCGAGCTTTTATCAGCCCATCGACCCGACCGCGGTGAAGGACGTTCCCGACCATTCGCTGGGCATGATCCGCACCGAAACCGTCTGCTCCCGCTGCGACGGCCACCTCGGCCACGTCTTCCCCGACGGCCCGCCGCCCACCGGCCTCCGCTACTGCATCAACGGCCTGGCGCTGCGGTTCGTACCGACCAACTGATCCGCCCACCCCGCCGGCACGGGCTGCCCATCTCGACACGGGCTGCCAACCCCGACACCGGCTGCCAACCCCGACACCGGCTGCCAACCGCGGCCCGCTTACCCCGAATTCTTCGGTGGCATGGGCTACCAGCCCATGACCGTCGCGCAAGCGATCCGACTCCACAGCCCTGCATACTCATTACGCCGCATCGCCCTCGTTGCAGGCGGGTTGCGGACATGCAGCGGTGCGGACAGTCATCAACACACCGACGGCCGTTGGGTCATCCCGGGGAATCTACGCACCGATGCGCCGCTCGATCTCAGCCTTGAGCTCAAGCGGGTCGTAAGCCGGCGCGGCGTGGATGCGGTAAATCGGTACGCCTGCGGCACGCAGCGCGGCGTCTTTGAAGGCGTCGGTCGCCTGCCTTTTTGGTGTTTTGTGTCGCCAATCATCCAACTCAATCGCCAGCAGTGGGGCGGTGGTCGCTCGATCAACGACGACAAAGTCGACATGTTTGCGGTTGATTCTGTTGCGCCAGCCTCCTCGTCTGGGCCCGTCGATGATGTCGCCGAGATTGACTTTGCAGAACAAGAGGTACTTCCCGTGAACGGCCCGACGCAGCGAATACCACACCGCCCGCTCCCCACGTGTGACGATGCCGCGAACAGCACGGTACGGAAGTGGCGAAGGCGCCACGGTCGTCATTGGTTGCGCTGGAACCAGTCTCGGCGCAGGTGTTTGCGGGCTCGTAAAGGCTATCGTCGGCCCGGCTTGCCGTTGCCGGGCGACCCGCTTTGATGCGAGATACAAGACAAGCCACTTGATCAATCTGAACAGCTTCAGGCACAACCGGCCGAACAGCACAGCCAGAATCTCTGCAAGATCGTCCGCCACACTGGTCTGAGGCTCACGTTGTTTACGTCTGCGACGCCCTCGACGTCGGTTCTGGTACCCCATGGTCGTAGAGTAGCAGCGCGATCTACGGGGTGTAGCGCGGCCAGCGAGGCAGTGCGTCGATTCTCTGCTTGACGACGCGATACCGACGAAGCGCAAAGCAACGACAACGCCCTGGTCGTTGTTGTCGTCGCTCGCCGGGCCTCATTGCAGACCCACCCTCAAGTCGTCATCCCATCAATCCGTCACCTCGCCGCCTCGGCGTGGTCGGGGAAATCGGAGAACACCCCGTCCGCCCCCAGGTCGATGAACTGCCGATACTCCGCAGCCGCGTCGCCTCCGTAGGCGGGGTGGAGGAATGGGTCATCGGAGCGGAAGGTCCACGGGTGAACGAGGAGACCGACGGCGTGGGCGCGGGCGATCAGGTCGGTGGGGCTCGCCAGTGAGCCGCCTTGCGCTTCGGGCACGATCAGCCGCTTGTTGGGCCCGATGCCGTCGGCGTATTCGGAGATGCGGGCGAGGCCTTGGTCGGTGGTCATCGACCTCCCGTCGGGCGTGTCGTCGATGAGCTGCACCATCCTCACGCTCAGCACCGGCCTGAGCCGGCGGAGCGTCTGCGCCTCGAAACACTGGACGAAAATCGGCGCGTCGCGCCGGTCGAGCCCGGCCGACTTCACCGCGGCGACAAACGGTTCCTCCAGCGGCTTGCCGATCGAGCGGAAATACGTCGGGTGCTTGAGCTCGGGATAGACCCCGATCGGCCTGCCCACGCGCTTCGACTCGGCCTGCGCCAGCGCCACCACCTCATCAAACGTCGCGATCAGGTACCGGCCGTTGTGCGAGGGATCGCGCGACGAGAGCCGCTGCCGCGCCCGCAGCGTCTTGAGCTCGGCGAGGGTGAAATCCTCGGTGAAAAACCCCTCGACCCGCTCGCCGTCGATGATCCGCACCGCCCGTCGGCCGGCGAACTCCGGCCGATCGGCCACGTCGGTCGACTCGGACAGCTCATTCTCATGCCGCGCCACCAGCACCCCGTCTGACGAGATCACCAGATCGGGCTCGATGAAATCGGCACCCTGGGCGATGGCGAGTCGATAGGCCTCGAGCGTGTGCTCGGGCAGATAGCCGCTGGCGCCCCGGTGGGCGATGACCAGCACGCGCGGCGGCTGCGATGGCGTCTGAAACGAAGCCCCGCCCGGCCCGGCACAGCCGAGCCCGCCTATCGTTAATGCGGTCGCGGTCAGCCCGAACGCCAGCAGCACCAGCCATTGGATCATCCGCGTGATTCTACCTCACGCCTGCCGACCTGCCGCCCCGCCGCACGTCAGCACCCGAGGCCGTGCCGGCCGGGCGGCACGCGAACGACATACGCGGCGCGGCGATTGCCTGCAAACCCAGCCATGAGCAACTCCACGGTCTATCGCGCGTCGGTTGTGGTGTGGATCAGCCTCATCGGGACACCGATGGCGCTCGGGCAGAGCAGCGGCGGCGCGGTGGCGCGGCCGGTGTCGTCGCCCGTGTCGTCGCCCGTGGATGGCGGGTCGGCCGGCCAGAGCGCGGGTGATGCCGGTCTGACGACGCTGCCCGCACAGGCGGTCACCGAAGTCACACCGATGATGCCCGACCTCGCGACTCTTGCCGCCGATGTGGCGGCGCTGCAGCAGCAGGCGCTGGAACACGCGCGGAATGTGAGCGATCAGGCCGGGGTGGCCGCGGCGCGAGACTATGCCGAGCGCCTTTCCGGCGTGCTCGGGCGGCTCGAGTCGCGCCTCGACGCGCTCACGCCCGAGCAGGCCCAGGCGCTCACCGGCGAAGCGGCCCGACAATGGCAGCGCCTGCGGGCGGCGCGGGAGGTGGAATCGGGCAACCAGGCCGTCTCGCCCGAGATCATCGGCCCCGACGAGCGCGAGAACGTGGCGCTGGTCAACGACTACCGTCGCCGGCTGGGCCTGCCGCTGCTGAGCATCGACGAAAAGCTGGTGGAGGCGGCACGGTCGCACAGCCGCGAGATGAATTCGCTGGGCTATTTCGCCCACGAATCGCCCACCTCGGGTCAGACGCGCGTGACCGACCGCGTCTCATCCACGGGCTATGACTGGCGCGCCGTTGCCGAGAACATCGCCCGCGGGCCCGACACGGCGCGGGGCGCCTTCGACCTCTGGTTTGCCAGCCCCGGCCACCACCGAAACATGGTGGGCGATTACGCCGACCTCGGCGTCGGACGCAGCGGGGCCTACTGGGCGCAGAACTTCGCGACGCCCATGCCGCCGCGGTCTTCGTGGCCGACCCACCTCGACTCACGCCGCCCGAGGTGAACTCGCCGCACGAGATGAACGCGCTCAGCAGAGCCGCCATCGATGTGTTCCGCAGACACGTCACTCACGCGGCAAGACTTACTCGCCGGGCGCGACGCGCGGCTCGCTCGCCCGTTCGGCAGGCGGGCTCGATTCGGCAGGAGGCGTCAGATCGGGCGGTATTGACTGGGGCGGTATCGACTGTGGCGGTGTCGAATGTGGCGGCATCGGCGCGGCGGGGCGGTCCGCCGCTTCATCCGCCTGCTTCTCCGCGGCCGCATCGCGGTCGGCAATCGTCTGTCGAACCAGCGACAGCGTGCCCGTGCTGGCCATGTTCGGATCGGCCTCCACGGCGCGGATGGCGTAGGCCATCGCGCGATCCAGATCGCCCCGCGCCAACTCGACGCGGGCGGCCATGATCCACGCGTGGTGGTAATCGGGCATCGCGTCGGTCGCGCTGTGAGCCACGCGGGCGGCATCGTCGAGCCGGCCGGCCGAGTAATACTCGTAGCTCAGCAGGATGGCGATGTTGGCCGACCGCGGATTGATCGCGTGCTGGTACCCGTAAAACGCGAGCCGGTCGTTCCACCGGCGGGCGTAGTCAACCGACCTTGCCGACCACGCGACAATGACCAGGCACGTCACGGCGACAGCGAGCCTCCGCACCGCCCTGCGAAAGGCCGTCTCGCTGTCTGCCGACCGGCCGACCGTCGCACCGGCCACAGCCGCGCCGGCGGTAACGCCCGTGAATGCAGCGGTCGCGTTTGCCGGCGTATCCGCCTGTCGTGGCGCACCCGCCCGCATCGTCGCAGCAGGCATCGCGGGCGACGCGATCAGCGCCGGCGCGACCTCCAGCGCCACCGCCAGCGCCAGGAACGCGCTGGGTGTGTAGATCAAGCGCTCTCCGAAGATCGTGCCGATGAGGCTGACCACGTTGGAGACCACGCCGTAGGTCAGCCCGGCGGCCAGCAGGGCGAATACGACATCGCCGCGCCTCCGCACCGCCGCCCACGCGAGCCACGCGGTCACCGTCAGAATGCCCGCGACGCCCAGCATGAAAAACGGGTCTTTGGAATTCCAGACGCGGCCGATGATGTGCCCGCCGCGGTCGATGGTGAGCCAGGTCGGCCACACCAGCGACTGGACATAATGCCCCGCGATCGTGACCGGCAGCATCAGCCTGTCGATCCCCTGTGCCCTCACGAGCGGCTGGGTCGAAAAGTCGAGAAACGATCGATCCCACCAGAACTTCAGCCCCAGCACCTGCTCGCGCAGGACGATCACCGCCGCCAGCGAGACCGCCACCGCGCCGACCGCCGCCAGCGCGGGTTGAGATCGACGGAGCGACCGGAGATCAAGCGCCAGGGCGCGTGCGGCGTCGTGCCAGGGCTGTGCGGCAGTGAGCCGGTGGCCGACCCACATCGCCCCCGCGAGCAGGGGATGCAGCATCGCCTGCTCTTTGCAGAGCAGCGCAAAGACGAAACACGCCCACAGCAGCGCTGCGCGGCCGGCGGTGAGCGGCGCGGCGCCGGTCAGTGCGCGGTGCTGGATCAGCAGCGCCCCCAGAATGCCCGAGAGGCAGAAGATCTCCGCGCGCCCGACGATGCCCGCGACCACCTCGACATGCACCGGATGCGCGGCAAACGCCAGCCCGGCGACATA
>CAZBOE010000139.1:0-522 GCA_964493365.1 uncultured Tepidisphaeraceae bacterium
TCCTCCGCGGCAACTTCAAGGGCAAGGACCTGATCCGCATCTCGGTCAAGACCGAAGAGAACGGCGAGAAGCACCTTTACTTCGAGTCGCTGTCGACCAAGGCCGCGACCCCGGAGCAGGGCCAGCAGGCGGTCGCCGCCGCTTCCGACGCGACCTGAGCCGATTGCGTTTCAGCTTCATCACCGGCAACACCACCCGGCGTGATCAGCGCCGGGTGGTTCTTTTTTGCACACCCGCGCGGCTGGGCCGGCTGCCGCCTTGCCGGCACCGGCAGAGCCCACGCGGGCGATGGCCCCGATGCGCATCATGCCGCCGGGGTGCTCCACCGCCCCGGCGTTACACCTCCACGGCATTACACCTCCCGGTGTTGCACCTCCGCAGCGTTGCGCCTCCGCAGTGCTCGCCTTCCGGCGCGTCGTCGCGATATGATGGCGGCGATGCGATCTTCTGCTTTCCTCGTTTTGCTCACTGGTGTGTCTCTGACCGGCGTCGACGACGTCAGCTTTGCGCAGACGCCGGGCG
>CAZBOE010000139.1:532-12530 GCA_964493365.1 uncultured Tepidisphaeraceae bacterium
AAGTGACAACGCCCGCCGCGGCCACCGCAAAGCCCGCCACCGCGCCGGCCACGCAGCCTGTCGAAGAGCCCGAAGAGATTCGCGTCTGGACGGGCTATCCCGACGACATGGATTCCACCGCCGTCGAGCTGGGCCTCGCGGGCGATGAACTCAACCGCTACCGCGCCGCGCTGCGGGCCCAGCGGCTTGCGCTCGAGGCGTGGGACGCGTCGGACGCCGGCCGCGCCTACAAGTCGATCCGCGAGCAGATTCAGAAGTCGCGCACGCAGCAGGGCGGCGCCGGGCTGGCCGACCTGCGTGCGAAGATGACCGAGCTGGGCAAGCCCTACTGGGATCTCCGCAACGCCACGCGTCTGGACGTCCTGCGGACACTCTCGCCCGAAAACCTCCGGCAGACCGCCGCCAGGTCGCTGGCGACGAAGGTGACCCGCCAGTGGTCGTCGCTCGGCCTGAGCGACGAGCAGCGGGTGAAACTGCGCGAGGTGATCCTGGCGACCATCCCGGCCAGCTATTCCATGGCGCAGGTCGAAAGCGATCCTTACTTCCGAGAGCTCGAGTCACTTATCCCGGCTATTCGCGAGTCGGCGCGTTCGCAGGTGCTGACCGATGAGCAGCGTGCCAGGCTCGACAAGCCCGCGACCCGTCCCGCGCAATGACCGCTTGCGATTGAGCCGACCGCCTGCCGATCGACCATCGGCCGACACGACTGGGCGAGATGCGCGGGCGGCGAGGATTTGGCCTGGGCCGCGGAGCGAATTGCAGCAGGTCTCGCACGACAACGAACCAAAGCGGCGAGGGCGTTGACCCCGCCGACAAACCCGAAGGAGTTCCCATGACCGATCGAACGCTCACCCGTCTGCTCGTCTCGGCCGCCCTTGCCGTCGGGGCGATGGGCGTGGCTGTCAATGCCCCCGTCGCCTATGCGGAGGACGGCGGCAAGACCGAAGGCAAAGACAAGTATTACGGCGAGAAGAAGCAGGGCGAGAAGGACAAGGCCGATGGTGACAAGGCCAAGGAAGACAAGGGCAAGGAAGACAAGGCCGACGAAGGCAAGACCGAAGTCGAGATCGAGCCGGCCGACCTGCCCCAGGCGGTGAGAGACGCCGTCGCGCGTGACTACCCCGGCGCGACGATCGTCGAAGCCGAGAAGGAGACCTACGCCGACGGAACCGTCCACTATGAGGTCGAACTGAAGAAGGGCGAAAAGACTCGCGAGGTCGAATACACCGTCGACGGTGAAGAGCTCGAAGAGCACGAAGACGACAGCGGCGAGGCCGAGGACGAACACGACAAGAAGGGCAAGTCGAAGGACGGCGAGAAGAAGGGCAAGATCGAGAAGCACGTCTGACCGCCGGGCGCTCGATCGCCCTGAAGGCGCGCGGGTCGGGCTCGGTCCGGGCGGGCTTCGCAGTCGCCTTCACCGCGATAAGCATCGTTTGATCGAGACGCCGCCTGCCTGCGACCGCAAGTCGCAGTCGGCGGCGTCTCTTTCTTTTTCGGCATCACTCGCCGATCATGTCCGCCATCCAAACACACAGGAGTCAGGTCCATGTCCAGGAAAGCACTGGTGGTCTACGGCGGTTGGGACGGGCATCAGCCCAAAGAGGTCGGGCATTTTCTCGCGGGCATGCTGCGCGAGAGCGGGTTTGCCGTCGATCTGCACGACACGCTCGATGCGTTTGCGCCCGGCGACCGCCTGGCGACCTATGACCTGATCGTCCCCCACTGGACGATGGGCAAGATCTCGGGCGACCAAGCCAAGGCGGTGAGCGAAGCCGTCAAGGCAGGCACGGGCATCGCCGGCATCCACGGCGGCATGTGCGACGCCTTCCGCGACAACACCGAGTGGCAGTTCATGACCGGCGGCCAGTTCGTGGCTCACCCCGGCAATGACGGCACGAAATACTCGGTCAAGATCGCCGACCGCATGCACCCGATCACCAGCGGCATCGCCGATTTCGAGGTGGCGTCAGAGCAATACTACATGCACGTCGACCCGGCCAACCGCGTGCTGGCCTATACGCCGTTCCCCGTCGCCGACGGGCCCCACCTCGGCAACGGCACCGTGATGATGCCCTGCATCTGGACGCGGGCCTGGGGCAAAGGCCGCGTCTTCTACAGCTCGCTGGGCCACCAGCTCAACATCGTCACCTCAGAGCCCCACCTGACGATCCTCAAGCGCGGCTTCCTGTGGGCAGCGCGGTAAGTCGCGCCGCTCGGGAAGGTGCAAGCCAGAACAGCCTGCAACAGTGGCGAACCGTCATCAGAGGTGTCTGCAGAGTGTCGCAACAGAGCCGCTACATTCCCGATTAAAGCGCAGCCTTGGCGTAACTCAATAGACCTCGCTCGAAGTCGCTCAACCCCTTGATCACTCCAAGATCGGGGGTTCGCCCGCGAGGGCGTGATGAACGGGCGCGTCGTCTCCAGCGCGAGGATCCGCCCGAAGGCTTCGTCGAGCATCGACGGGCCGACCCACCGTCGCCGAGATGAAGGCTGAGGGTGGCCGACGGCGTCACTTGATGAGAAGCAGTCGAGGTTGGTCGGGTGCTGCGGGCCGGCGGAGCCCTGCGGGTGTGGCGGCGGAGTGCGCGCAAAAAAATGCCCTGGGTGCGGGGAAGACACCCAGGGCTCAGGGGGAGGGTAGGCTTGTTAAGGACGACGAGCATCCTCGTCGTGTTTCACATATTAGTCCGGTTCCAGTGGCTTCAGTCGAGCGATTCGAAAAAAAGTTCGTTGTTTCTACTCACCAGACTCAGCCATATGGCACCCGGCCATCCGCGACCGCCGCCAACAAGGGCCGGCCGCATCGCTCACAGGGTAAGACCCTTGAGCCATCATTAAGTTAGTATCCAATTGCACGAAAACAAACGGTGCTACGAAATGTCCCACCTCACGGTCCACTCACGCTTTCCGAGCGGGCCCACCGAGGCGGCCGAGCCGTCGCCGACCGCGCGGTCGAGCTGGTCGAATCGGCCGGTGGTGGGCTCGACGGCAAAGTGATGATGACCCGCCCAGCCCCCCGAGTTGACCCAGATTCCCCAGTAGGCGGTCAAGGCGTCGTCGCTCGTATACGAGATCGCAACTTGCCTGTTTCTAGAAGGATATGACACCACGATCGCCCGGTCGATCGGCTGCTGGGCGAAGACCTTCCAGCCCCGCCCGGCGGGCAGCGCGGTGGGCGAGGAGAGGTCGATCCCCGGCTCGACCATCGGCCACTCGAACTGTCGCTGAATGTCTTCGCCATCTCTGGCGGTGTGGCTGAAGCGAAACCGACGATCGCCGGTGTGCTGGATTTGCGCGCCCGCCTTGAGCGACATGAGCGAGTGCATCGCCCAGACGAACCGGAAGACGAACGGGCTCAGGTTGACCAGCGTGTATCGCATGCTCAGGGCGCTGCCGTCGAGCGTGAGCCGGCGAGTCAGGCGATAGCCGAAACGCAGGCCATGCCAGACGGTGGTGATGCCGTTGTCGCCCGCGGGGACGGGGGTGGTCGGCAGGCCCCGGAGCTCGCCGGGGTCGGGGATGCGAATGCCGTCGTAGGGGTGGCCGGGATAGGGCCCGGGCGCGATGCCCGGCAGGCATTCGTCCCAGCCGGCATACCAGCCGTCGGAATAGCCCACGTCGTAGAGCGGGCGGGTGGGCAGCTCGGCGGGGTAATCGAAAAGCAACTCGTGCCCATCGGCCTTGTCGATGATCGATGAGACTTTGCCGCCGAAGCTGGGGTAGACCGTGACTTTGAGGTCTGGGTTCTCAAGCGTAACGGGTTGTGCCATGGCTCGATGATAAGCCATGCCGCCGCGGCATACCTAGTCGAAGGTCGTGTGCGGCCGGATACCGCGGCCCGGGGTCAACCCGGTGCCGAGGTCACGGCCGGCCGGGCTGATCCCGATCAGGTCGCTCCGGCGCCGCGGGTCCGCCGCCGGTCTCCTCGCGACCCGGCTGCGCATCGGTCTGCGGTTGCTGAGCGGGTTGCTCGCCAACGGGTTGCTCAGCAACGGGTGGTTCGGCAACGGGCGGTTCAACGCCCGGCTGTGCGGTGGCGGGCTGATCCGTGTTCGGCAGCGCTGCCCCCGTGTGGCGACGGTTCATCGGCCCACTCCGGGCACGGATGACGATCGGGATATCGATGGTCGGTTCCGGGAGCGTGACCTCTGTCGTCGGATCGCTCGGCACAGCGTCGCCCGGTGTCTGGGTCGGCCGAGTCGTTTGGTCGGACAGTCGTCCAACCGCAAGCGGGTTTGTGCCACCGATGACCGAACTGCCGGCTCCGGCCGCGCCAAGATCGGTGCTGTTGTCGAGGCGAATGGCGTGGGCTTCGTCGGTCGAAGGGGGGGCTGGTTCGGACGAATCGGCGCGGGTGCCGATCGCCTCGCGCATCGCGCGATCCGGCATGACCGAGGCCGACCACTTTCCGGCAATGACGTTCGTCGCTGTCGGCGTCGATTGCCCCGGCGGCGGAAGCTGTGCCTGGTCGAGGCGGACGTGCGTCTCGACGCCGCCGTCACGCATGGCTGAGGCATTCCGCAGGAGCGACTCGCGGATGCTGCTCAGCTCGCGCAGGGGCACATCGCGGACGATGATGACCTGCTCGACCCACTCGTCGCCACCGGCGGCCGCCTCGACGCCGCCCAGGCGGGCGCTGTCGACCGCGCCCGATGGAACAACATTGCCGGGCGACGCGATGTTGCCGGGTGACGCGATGTCGCCAGGCAGGGCGTTCGCTGCTGAGAGGCCATTGCGAGATCGCGCCGCCTGCACTTGCGACATGCCCGCCCGTGCCGCCGCTTCGAGGGACGGATCGGCCGCCACCATCTCGCCCACGACGCCGTCAGGGTCTACGACGCCCGCCTCGGCAGCTTGTTTCCCGGCAGGCGCGTTGCCGAGCCTGGCATCATCGCTGCCCACGCCGCCCGCAGGGCCCGCGTACGCAGCGCCTGCGTTCACTCCGCCCGCATGGACTCCGGACGCGTCGGGGCCACCCACAGCGATCGGTTGGGCCTCGCCACCCATGCCCTCCGGCACGCCCGCCGCCGGCCCATCGAGCGCTTCGGCGAGCGGGCTGGTAAACGACACGTTGTTGACCGCCAGGTCGGCCATCAGGTTCCGCTTAGCCAGCATGACGTCGTCGGTCTCGACCACCAGCGCCAGGGTCGACACCGCCCGCGTGGCGACGTCGCTGCCGGTGAGTGGCTCTTCGGCGGGTGTGCCGGCACCCACTTCGACCACGCCCGGCACACCGACCGGCGGCAGCCCACCCACCAGGCGACCGCCGAGCCCGTCGCCCGATCCGTCGTGACCGGCCGCGTTATCGACCGGGGCGTCGCCTGATTCAGTGCCCGTGGCCGCGGCAAGCGGCGCGGTGCCTGTGGAAGAGCCGGGCGACGCGCCCGCGGCAAATGCGTTGCCCGTGTCGGTGTTGCGCGGATCCGTGTTTCCCGTCTCGGCATTAGGCGTCTGGGGGTGAGCGGCGTCCGCGACGCCTTCGCCTTCCGCAACCTCGAGGCGATCGGGGGCGACGCCTGCCGACGGCGGCCTCGCGCCGCCCGTCGGTGACATGCCCGGGCCACGTCCGCCTGAAAGTTCATCGAGGCGTAAAGGCCTGGCCGATCGCGCCTCGTAAGTGGCCGTATCCGGGGCGCGGGTGCCGTCAGTCGGGGTCGATGGGCCAGCGGCTTGCTCGGGCGCGAAGGCAAAATCGCCCGTCTGCCGGGGCGGCTGGATCACCAGGTAGACGGCGGTGCCCAGCCCGGCCGCCAGCACAAGCACGGCCGCCAACGAAAGCAGCCCCGGCCGACGCGACGGTCCGACCGTTTCCGTCTCGACCGACCCGCCCAGGAGCACGCTGCGTTCGAGGCGTTCGGTGATTCCGTCGAGCACGTCGGCCGGCGCTCGCTCGCGGGGAAGGCTGCCCAGCGCCTTGCGCTGCTCGATGAGCTGGTTGACCAGCACAGCCTGCCGAGGATGGCCCGACAAAAGCCGCTCGATCCGGGCGCGCGATTCGCCAGTCAGCTCGCCGTCAATGTAAGCGGCGAGCTGGGCTTCAATGTCTTCTGGAGGATGGGGGTTGGTTGAGGACAAGGGTTGATCGCCAGTAGCCAGATGTTGATTGTCGGTAGCCGGTTGTTCCGTGGTCGGTTGTCTGTCGTCCGTGTGTCTGTTGCCGGTTGCCCGTCTATGTACGCCCGATTGCTTTCGCCCGTTTGCGTTTGACCGTTCGCGCTTGACCGTTTCCTGTTGACCGCTGCCTCCTGTCTGTTGTCCGCTGCCTGTGTCGGCCGGGCATCAACGCCCGCGCCCGGTTTCTCGCGCCCGGTCTCTTGCGCCCAGTTTCATTCGGCCGACGTCCATCCGCCTGCGCTGCCTCCATGCTGAGCCCCGGCGGCTCTGCCGAGTCTCTGCCGAATCTTTACTGCCCGCTCTTGCCCAGATACGCCTCCAGTTGTTCGCGCAGGGCGAGCCTGGCCCGGAAGAGTCGGCTCTTGAGCGTGCCCAGGGGCAGGCCGAGCACGTCGGCCATCTGCTGGTAATCGAGTCCGTCGATGTCTCTCATGACCAGAACCGCGCGATACTCTGCGTCGAGGCGTCCCAGCGCCGCGAGCACTTGCTGGGCGCGTTCGTGCCGCTCGGCCGCCTCGGCGGGGTCTTCGCCGCCCGCGCTCATCCGCTCGACCAGCATCGACGCCTGATTGGCCGGGCCGGTGCGTGGCGAGTCGAGCGAAAACGTCCGCTGCCGCTGCACCTTGCGTATGCGGCTGATCGCCAGGTTCATCCCGATGCGGCACAGCCAGGTGTAAACGCCCGAGTCGCCGCGAAAATCGGCGATGGCGTCGAGGGCCCGGGTGAAGCATTCCTGCGTGAGATCGCGGGCTTCTTCGCGGTCGCCGACCATCCGGACCAGCGTGTTGTAGAGCCGGTCCTGGTGAACGGTGACGAGCCGAGCAAAGGCGCCGCGGTCTCCCGACCGCGCCCGCTGCAGCAGGGCGGCCTCGTCCGAGGCGGCGATCGAGCCGTCTCGGTGGCCGTCGGTCTCGAGCGAGTCGGGAGCGATCCTCATGGGACGCGTTCCCCGTCGCGCGGATGACTGCGACACATCGGTGCCTTGCTGAGCAGACATGATCTTAGACGCGGCCGCGACGCTGGGGTTCCGAACAACCCGCACGATGACGAGATCACAGGCAATAGTCAATGTTCGGGAGCAGCCGCCAGCACGCAAAAAAGGCCCTCCAAATGCAAACTGCCAACCCTCACACAGCCCCCGATTTTTCCGTCCCGATCGCCGTACCCACGATCGCCGTATCCCGGATGAACCATGCCCCGTCAACCGCCCACCGCTCACTGCCCCCACCGACTGCCACCACCGACTGCCCCCGACCCGCTGCCCCCTCTGCCCACCGGTCCGCTTTTCTCATTGAAACTCAGTCTCAATAAGCTATAGTTTTGCCAGCCAAGGACGAAGACCGCCATGAACAAAGCCTGTGAACTCGCTGCGTGCAATCATGTGGGTGAACGTAAAACCTGCCAGCTTCACCAGTTGGGTGTGGGCTGCAGCGGGGTGGTGGTGGGCGTCGAGGGGGACGTCGACCTGCGTCGCCGGTTGCTCGAGATGGGTTTCTGCAACGGCGCCAGCGTTGAGGTCGTTCGCCGGGCACCGATGAACGACCCCATCGAGTTCAAGCTCCGCGGCTATCACCTGTCGCTCCGCGGCGAGCAGGCCCGTTGCGTTCGTATCGCACACTGATCGCTGCCGGGCCCGGTGAGTCTGTTCGTCCGCTGAGTTGTTCGTCCGCTGAGTTGTTCGTCCGGGGCGGGATGTCGACGCCTGACCACAGACCACCCCGCGACCGCGTGCTGGCCCGTCCTACCCATCGCCCGGCGAGACCAACCGCTCGTCCACCCGGCGTCGGCGCCCGGCCTTAATCCTCATCACCGGCCTTGCTTCTCATCGCCGGCCTTGTGCGGAGTTTTATCGGACCATGTCGACCACGCTGCCCCAGCCGCCTGCCTATCGCCCGTCGCTGACGTTGCCCCAGGTGCCCGCGGTGTTGACCGTCGCCCTGGCCGGCAACCCCAACTCCGGCAAGACCACGCTCTTCAACGCCCTGACCGGGTTGCGGCAGAAGGTGGCCAATTATCCGGGCGTGACCGTCGAGAAGAAGATCGGGCGGTGCGCCCTGCCCAACGGGCAGGATGTCACAATCATTGATCTGCCAGGCACTTACAGCCTGATCTCGCGGTCGCCCGACGAGCGCGTGGCGATGGAAGTGTTGCGCGGGCTGCGTCACGACACACCGCGGCCTGACGTGGTGGTGGTGGCGGTCGATGCCAGCAACCTGCAGCGCAACCTCTACCTGGTGAGTCAGCTCATCGAGCTGGGCCGGCCGATGGTGATCGCGCTCACGATGACCGACCTGGCCGAGCGGCGCGGAATCAACGTGTCGGCCACCCGGCTCGAAGAGCTGCTGGGCGTGCCGGTCGTGCCCGTGGTGGGGCACAAGCGGGTCGGCTTGGACACCCTCAAGGCCGCCATCCTCGCCGCCAGGCAACCGAAAATGCCTGACTGGGATCTGCCGCCCGATCTGGCAGTTGAAGTGTCGCTGGTGGGCGGCGGGCTGGCGATTCTCGACGACCAGCGCACCGGTTCGACACGCGGGGCGGATCTGCTGCCCTATCAGCGCATGGCCGAGCGGCTGTTGATCGGCGACTACGCCAGCGACGTGACGCGTCTGGGCGACCAGCCGGCGGTGCGGACGTTGCTGGCCGGCGCGCTGGCGAGGCTGGCGGACCGGCAGATCGACCCGATGCAGGCCGACATCGAATCGCACTACCGATGGATCGACCGCGTGGCGGCCGCCGTCAGTGTGGGCGCGGCCCAAACCAACGGTCAAACAATGCCCGGCCAGGCCGGCGGGCAGGGCAACGGCGTCGGCATCGGCATCGGAACGGGGCCCGACCGTGCGGCGGCGCTGCCTTCGCCCCGCGCCCTGGCCAGCGAAAGAGTCGACCGGATCCTGCTTCACAAGGTGTGGGGCATGGCCGCGTTTGTCGGCATCATGGCGACGATCTTCATCAGCCTGTTCTACCTGGCCGACCCGCTGATGGGCGCGATCGAAGGGGGCGTCGGCTGGCTCGGTGATGTGACAACCGGCGTGATGCCGGAAGGCGCGCTGAAGGACCTGATCAAAGACGGCATCTTCGGCGGCGTGGGCGGGGTGGTGGTCTTCATCCCGCAGATCGCGATTTTGTTCCTGTTTCTCGCCGTTCTCGAAGACAGCGGCTATCTCGCCCGGGCGGCGTTTCTGATGGACAAGCTGCTGTCGAAAGTCGGGCTCAACGGCAAGAGCTTTATCCCGCTGCTCAGCAGTTTTGCCTGCGCGATCCCGGGCATCATGGCCGCCCGCACGCTGGAAAACCGCCGGGAGCGGCTGGCGACGATTTTCGTGGCGCCGTTCATGAGCTGCAGCGCCCGCCTGCCGGTGTATGCGCTGCTGATCGGGATGTTCTTCTCCGGCTACGGCGCGTTCGTCAAAGGGGGCGTTTTGCTGGCGCTCTATGGGCTGGGCGTGGTGGCGGCGGCGGGGACGGCATGGGCCTTTAAGCTGGCCGACCGCAACCGCGGGGCGTCTTCGTTCATCCTCGAGCTGCCGGCGTATCGCGTGCCCCAGGTGGCGGCGGTGGTGCGGCAGATGTGGGGCAACACCTGGGCATTCATCAGCAAGGCCGGCACGATCATCCTCGCCCTGACGATCGTGATGTGGGCGCTGACCTATTACCCGCGGATGTCGGAGGAGCAGGAAGCCCTCTTGGCGGCGCAGGCCTCGACGGCGTTCGAGGCGCAGGCGGCCTCGCCAGAACAATCGGCGTCAGAACAACCGACGGCGGACCAAACCGCGTCGCAGCAGACGGCACCACAGCCGATGGCACCCGAGCAGGCGGCGCCCGAGCAGGCGGCACCAGGGCAGATCACCGCCGAGCAGGCGGTCAGCTCGGCCCAGCTTCGCCACTCGTTTGCGGGGCGATTCGGACACCTGATCGAGCCGGTGATTCAGCCGCTGGGCTATGACTGGAAGATGGGCGTCGGGCTGCTCAGCGCGTTTGCGGCGCGCGAGGTGTTTGTCTCGACGATGGGCGTGATCTACTCGGCCGGCGATGCCGAGGAAGACACCGCACCGCTCGGTGAAGCGATGCGCGCCGACGTCTATGCCGACGGGCGGGCCGTCTGGACGCCCGCGGTCGGGGCGAGCCTGCTGGTGTGGTTCGTGCTGGCGATGCAGTGCATGAGCACGGTGGCGATCGTCCGCCGGGAGACCGGCGGGTGGAAGTGGCCGCTTTTGATGATCGCATACATGAACGCGCTGGCTTACGTCGCGGCGCTGGTGGTGTACCAGACGTGCCTGCTGATGGGCTGGGGGGTGGCGTGAGCGACCTGATCCAACATGCCCTGGTGATCACGATCGTCGTGGCGGCGGCCGGTTTCATCGCGTGGCAGGTGGTGGCGATGTTTCGCCTTGGGGGCAAGCCTATCGGCAGATGCTGCACCCGGGGCTGCAGCGCGGGCGGGCCGGCTGGGGCCGACAAGGGGGAAGAAGGCGGAAAATCATCGACGCCGGCGTCCGATAAGATTGCGTTTATCCCCGTCGAGAATCTACGGGTACGGCGGGCTCGGCGGTAGATCACTATAGATTGTGGTTGTCGGGGTGTGACCGGTGAAGTGGCGTTGTTGCTAACCTGTCGACAACCTGACGAGATACACGTGAGCGCTTGAAACGGGCGGCGGATCGGTTAAGTTTTCGCCCCGCGTTAGTCGATGCTTCTGGGCCGCTGAGAAGTGCCCCCGAATGTGTGACGGACGCGGCCGAGAAAAAAGTCGCTGCGAGTAGTTGACAGCGAATCAGAGCCGAGTAATATCGGCGACCCGTCGAAAAGACGGCAACGCGATGCGGCCCGGAACGGAAACGAACCGGCAACCGTGAAGTGACGTAGAGAGAAAGGTCAGTCAGCAACGACGAACGTTTTCACCGAATTGAAGGGTTACGCTTGACGATCAAGCCGATCCGACATCCCGCCTGCCCCCGCCGATAAGGCGACTCCTCCGCACAACCGGACGTCGCCGAAGTGGCGACGCGAAGCAGATGGCCGAAATCGATGAGATTTCGGGTGAGAGTTTATCGACGTTGTTGAATGCCAGGCAGTGTGAGTGCTGTCGAACCCGAGCCAGTGGATTGTCGTAGGACAATACTCTGCCCCGTGTTTGACGGGCCGACGAAAGTCGGGTTCTTTGACAAGTGAATGATCAGGTTCAAGGTCCAAAAGAAATTGGACTCTGCGGATTCCGGCTTGAAGATAGATATGGTCTTCCGTCGGCCGGAATCCTACAACGAGCACCTTTTTTGGCGATGTTGATCCGTTATTGATCTGTAGCGGCCCTGTGAGGCCGAGCAGTCCTCCACGACCGATCGTGCATGTTGACGAGCGGGCCCTATTGTGGTGTGGCGCAGCTGACACAGCCTAGTCGTCGGTGAGGCGCGTGACGGTGATCGATAAATGTGGTCAAGCTACTAAGGGTGTACGGTGGATGCCTTGGCATCGAGAGGCGATGAAAGACGTGGGAACCTGCGATAAGCTCCGGGGAGTTGGTAACCAAGCTTTGATCCGGAGATTTCTGAATGCGGAAACGCGGCGGAGTGAACCTCCGTCACCACACGCTGAATGCATAGGCGTGCTGGAGCGAACGCGGGGAACTGAAACATCTAAGTACCCGCAGGAAAAGAGACAGACATGTATTCCGTGAGTAGCGGCGAGCGAAAGCGGAACAGCCCAAACCAGGGTTCGCCCTGGGGTTGTGGGCGCCTTGAGCTGAAATAGGCTAGTCGAAGCGTATGGAATGACGCACCAGAGCGGGTGACAGTCCCGTAGACGAAAGCTGAAATAGGCGTTGAGAGGCGTTCCAGAGTAGCACGGAGCTCGTGGAACTCCGTGTGAAGCCGGGGGGCCCACCCTC
>CAZBOE010000140.1:0-4299 GCA_964493365.1 uncultured Tepidisphaeraceae bacterium
TCAGGCCCCCCGTGCTCAGGCCCACGGTCTCCTGTGCAACCACCTGCCCGAACGCTTCATACAGAGTCGACTGGCTCACTTGGCCCGCGTCATTGGTCAGGGCGACGGTGTGGCCGGGTCGTTAAACCCTACGGAGGGACAAGGATCTATGTCCCGTTGCGTCCGGCCGACGCCCACACCGAACTACTCGATTTTGAAGTTAATCGTCGCGCCATCCGGCAGATCCTTCATCTGCCTGGCCAGACTGGCCCGGAAGGCCATGCCTTCTCGTTCCTCGATGGGTCCAAAATTGCTGACACGGAATTCGCCACCACACACAAAAGGAATCCTGGGCATAAGCCGCATGCCCGGTCGCAAAGGGCCGTTCTGCATCTGCCAATCATGAGCCACAGGATACCCGGTGTAGTAGGCGTAATCATCGAGGATAATGCGAGCCCAATCCTCTAGCGTCGGAGCGACCTCTTCCGACTTGCCTGTTTCCGGGTCGAAAAACACAACCCGCCCGGAAGCTATGGCGAATTGATTGCCAAACACATCTTCAGCAAAAAAGAGCATCGGGCCCAAGTCTAAGTCATCATACTGAACAAGCCATGCGTCTCGGGCGTTCCATGCCGCGATGTCTCGCGGCGGAGGCGCGTTTCCGCTACTTCGCACCAATAGAGCAGATTCGAACGCATAGAACCCGTTTCGAGAACTCAGCAGCCTTGCGAGTTCCGCCCCACAATCCCCCCACACCGCAAGGCTATCGGCCAGTACTTGGCTAGCACCTAATTCCGGCCCGTTCGGAGGACCAGCCACATTAATGAGTTTGCTCAGGCTCATACCCACTCCTATTCATCCACCCTGATAATCACCTGTCCGCCATCAGGCACATCCCCAATCTGGTTGCCAATGGTAGCGCCAGCACCACGGTTGTCCCCAGGGGGAATGTGTCGAACGCTGGAGCCGCTTCCACCCTCTCTGAACACCGCACCCCCGGCGTCTTCAAGGTGCTGAGCCGCCTGTGGATACTTTGTGCGGCTTACCGTTACCCTCCTTTGGAGCAACTCCCGGCCCCACCGACGTGTCCGGCACCATATTCTGCCGCCCCGGAGTCGGCACGCCGCCGCCGAGTTGTGCTCCGACGCGTCTGGCGTCGCTGCCCGCATCGGCAGCATCGTCGATCACCGATACCATAACCCCAGCGCCGGCGTTCCTGAAACCCGAGCGCGCAAGGTTGGCCGGGGTAGGCCGCGCGGACACATACAAAAAGCGGGAGAACGCACCCGCGAAGGCGCGTTCCCCGGTATGGATTCAACCTCGGTTAACCCAGCAGCTTGGTCAGCTTGATTTCCACCGCACCGTAACCAGCGGAGGAGTCGGGCAACATCCCCGAATCGTCGTCAATGGCATACTCCGTTTCAATACGGTTCGGATCATCATCAGCATAACGCACTAATATGGGCTTTAATCGCCCCAGTGGGTCCCGCCTTACAAAATCGGGCATCGGCCATTCCGAGCGATTCCAATTACGAATCTCCCCAACAATCGGCCACTCGCCATTGATCAATCCTAGATCGCCGAAGCGGATACGGAGGATTGCATTGGCGGGATCAAGATCGTCCCAGGCTACGCCGACCGTGGAAGAAAGACGCGGACCGAAAAAGTAGCCCATCACCCCTTTGCCCTCAGGTGATGCACGCGCCACCACACCACGCGCATAGCCGCCATTCCTGAGCGGGACGAGAAAAGTGGACCCATCAAAGTATGGAAGTGTCATCGGCCACCTTGCTGGTTCAAGTACTGCTGTGCCGCATCCAGATACGTTGGCCAATTGGGGTTTGCCGGATTGATCGGATTGATCCTGTTCAGCGGCGGGTTGTACTGGTCGTGCGAGAGCTGTTTCAGTCCGCGTTGTTCGGAGTAAATGTCCGTGCGGTGAACGGCCTCAAATTCATAGTCCTTCAACAGCGGATCGCCAAAATGTTCGCCTTGGCGACGCAGCAGGTCATTTGTACGCCCGGTCCGCATGACCTGGCCGGTCTCGGCATCACGCGAAAGATAGGTGCCGCCTCGGGCTTCCGCCGCCGCTCCTTTACTTGGGGCCACGCCCGGACCCGCCGGCGGGTGCGCCAGCATATTCTGACGCGGCGGCATCGGCAAATCCGAGCCGAACTGCGAGGCCGCACGTCCTGCAGGAGCTTGTACGCTGGTTGGAACTCGACCGGCGCCAACGAGCAGGTTGTCGGCGTAGGCCGCCCCCTTTTTTACCGCCTTCACTGAAAGTCGACGGACGTTACCGACAACTGGAATGGAATCAGTAATCGTGAGAATACTGTTCCCCACATAACTGAATCCGCCGCCGATCCGATCTATTGCGTCAGCGGTTGGCGTGGGATTCGGATTGTGAAGACCGTTCCGCTCTCCGACGACGACGTGACGTCAATGCTTCCGCCGTGCGCGGTCACTACTTCTCTGGCAATGTACAACCCCAGCCCGATGCTGCCCGGCCTTCTCCGCCTCTGCTGTTCGGGCGAAAGACCACGAACAAGTGGATCGAAGATGGTTGGCAGGAGCTCGGCCGGAATCGGCGCTCCCCCGTTACTGACCGCGACCACGACTTCATCCCCGTGGGATTGAGCCGAGAGGCCGACAGCACCGTTCTCGCTTCCATGCTGGATGGCGTTGGCCAGAAGATTCGAGATCACCTGCCGAAGCCGGCTGGCATCCCATATGCCCGTGAGGTCGCCGCTGGCTTCCAGGTGCAGCACGCGCCCGGGATTTCCGGCTTGGAACTCCGTCAGCACTTCACGACATAGCAGGCCCAGGTCCATGCGGGCCGGCGAGAGGGGCAGGGTTCCACCCATACCCGTTCGAGCGAAATCGATCAGGTCGCTGATCAACCGGGCGATCACCTCAGCGCTGGACGAGATCTGCGACAGTTCCTCCCGGGGTTCCGACTGGGAGACGACCTGAGCCGACATCATGATGCTGTTCAGTGGGTTGCGCAGGTCGTGAGCGAGGATCGCGAGGAACATCTGGCGGGATTGATCGACCCGTTTGGAATAGCTGCGAACCGCCTGGGTCAGCGACTGATCGATGGACTCGTTGAACCGGGTGATGTCGTCGATGTCCATCGCGTGCGGGTTCGGCTCGCTCTTTCGCCAAAGCTCCATGACGCTGGCGCGAAGGGCGCGGTATTCGGCGACCACTTCCAACAGGTTGAATCCCGAGGCAACCCGGTCCACGCCATGCACGGCCGAGGCCTCGTCGAGTCGGTCACTGGCCTGCCCAGGGTCGCCTCGGCCGTACGACTTGTCGGCGCGCTGGCGGCTGGTCTGAGCGGCCCTCATGTCCCGCACGGTGGCCCGGATGATGTCCGCCGCGTGGTCGCGGAGGGCCAGAGCGGCCATCTTCGCACCCGGCGTGATACTGCGGGCGAAGACTTCCCATTCCGCAACGATTTGCTCGGTGTTAGCCTCTATGAAATCAGCCAGTTGCATCAATGTCCGCTCCGCATTGGCGCCATCCGGCTCCTACCCTTGTCCTATAGGAGCTGACACGGGCCCAGGACACGAGGGTGCGAGCCGTGGAACGCCGGCACAATTTCCTCCCAGTTTCGCAGCCGGCGTCGATTTCGGAAACGGTTACTTCGGGGGTTGCCGAGCAACAGGGTTGTTAACTGGGAGGGTGTTTGGCGGGCGAGAGTCTGAGAGTTCTCTGGCCACGGCGTCCCCGGCCGGCGAGAGAGGCGCTCGCGCCGAGTTCTCCGGCGCTCTCGCGCCGCCCCCCGTCCCGGTCGGACGTGGCGTAAAACCTTGCGGTTGCTCGCGTAAACGAAAGAACCCCGCGACCTCTCGGTGGCGGGGTTTCTCGTTTACTGGTCGGTCGCGTCCACTCGCTACTGCGACGAAAGCTCCGCAGGTAGGACTCGAACCTACAACCAGCCGGTTAACAGCCGGCTGCTCTACCATTGAGCTACTGCGGAATATGGCCACGCCGGGCGGGCCCGGGTGGGATGGGAATAGTAGACGATGGCCGCGGGGTGTCAAGGAGGTTGTCGGGCGGGGGAGGGGTCGCGAATGCGGGGGTGCTTGGTGTGCTAAGTGCTTGCGGGTGATTGGGTTGAAGCTGCGATGGCGCCAGGCGGGCGGCCGAGGAAGGCGCTGCGATATGGCACAACCCTCGGGCGGCCCGCGCCTCTGGCGGCGGGTGAGTTTGATCGACAGAGTCCGGCCGGGTGGATAGGTTAGCGGTGCAGGCCGCCGGCGACCCCGGTGGGTCTGGTGTGTCGAGATTCGGCCGCGCCGCGGGGCGCGG
>CAZBOE010000140.1:4316-12271 GCA_964493365.1 uncultured Tepidisphaeraceae bacterium
GGTGCGCCGCAGGACAGGCCCGGTCATCCCCGGGCCACAAGGAGGTCTGCGATGGCCCGGAGCAAGTCTGTCGTCTCGCGCGGGGTTGTATCGAACGGGGTTGTATCGAACGGGGCTGTATCAAGCGCGGCTGTATCGAACGGGGTTGTATCGACCGGGGCGGCACCCAAGAAGATCGCGCCAAACGGGGCGGCAGCAAGCGGGGTTGCCGCAAGCGGGGTTGCACCAGGTGGTATCGCACCGAGCGGCGTTGCACTGAATGGTGCCGGCCCACGCGGGGCCGCACCGCGTGAGGCCGCACTGCGTGGTGCCGCACAGGGCAAGGTCGCACAGGGCAAGGTCACACCCGGCAAGGTCGCGCCGGGCAGGGTCACACCGAAGGGCACCGGTTCGAGCGTTGCGGTGTCCGGCGGGGTGGCATCGCGCGGTGTTGGGTCGAGTGGACACAAGGCGGGCGGCGTCAAGATGGGCGGCGGCGGGGCGGGCGGTTCGCCGCGCGAGAAGTTGAAGACGGCAGCGGTGTCGACGGGGCGGGCGGCGCGGGGGCGCAAGGGTGAGGTGGCCGAGGGGCGAGAGTCGCGGCTGAGCGATGTTGGCGCGCCGTTTCCGGCGCGCATGCCGATGGGCGAGTTTCTCTTCGCGTTTCTGCATCGTCACGGTGTGAGGCATTGCTTTGGCATTCCGGGCGATTTCGCGCTGCCGACGTTTGCGTGGCTTGATCGGTCGCCCGTCGAGCACATCACGATGTGTCACGAGCCGGCCGCGGGCTTTGCGGCCGACGCCTACGCTCGCCTCAACGGCATCGGCTGCGTCGCGGTCACCTACTGCGTGGGCGGTCTCAATGTGGTCAATGCCATCGCGGGGGCCTATGCCGAGAAGAGCCCGGTGGTGGTCATCTCGGGCGCGCCGGGCCGCAAGGATCGCGAGAAAGATCCGCTGCTTCATCACAAGGTCAAGACGTTTGAGACGCAGCGCCGCGTGTATGACGAGGTGACGGTCGCGTCGTGCGTGCTGCTGGATGAAGAGCGCGCGGCCGCCGAGATCGCGCGCGTGGTGTCGGCGTGCCTGCGGCATAAGCGGCCGGTGTATATCGAGGTGCCCCATGACATGGTCGACCGCGAGATTCCCGTCCCCGCGGCGCTGGCGGGGCCGCTCGATCTGAGTCCGCCTCCGTCGGATGTCGAGGTGCTCGATGCGGCGGTCGAAGACACGGCCGAGCTGATCGCCGGGGCGAAAAAGCCGGTGATCCTCGCGGGCGTCGAGCTTCACCGTTACGGGCTGACTCACCATGCCATCCGGCTGGCCGAGCGGCTCAACATTCCGATCGCGGCCGACCTGCTGAGCAAATCGGCCGTCCCCGAGACGCACCGGCTCTACCTCGGTGTCTACGGCGGCGCGATGAGCTCCGATGCCCACACGCGGGCCTATGTCGAAAGCGCCGACTGCGTGCTCATGCTCGGGTCATTCATCACCGACATGAACCTGGGCATCTACACCGCCCGGCTCGACCGCGCCCGCACCGTGCTGGCCACCACCGAAAGCATCGGCGTGCGCTACCGCAATTATCATGACGTTCAGTTCCCCGATTATCTCGAGCAGCTCGCGGCCGTCTCGCTGCGGGCCAAGACGTTTCAACACCCCTTCCCCCACCGCGGGTTCAAGCCGCTGGCCAAAGGCGAGCTGACCGAGCGGCTGACGATGGACGAGGTCATCCGCATCCTCTCGCTCCACCTCGACGAAAACTCGGCCGTCGTCTCAGACGTGGGCGATGCGGTCTTCGGCGCCATGGGCATCCGCACGAGCAAACAGGCGGAATTCATCGCGCCGGCGTATTACCTGTCGATGGGCTTTGCCGTGCCGGCGGGCATCGGTGTCGCGGTGGCCAACCCCGACATCCGGCCTTTCGTGCTCGTGGGCGATGGCGCGTTCCAGATGACCGGCACCGAGATCTCGACCGCCGTCCGCCTGGGCATCAAGCCGATCGTGCTGATCCTCAACAACGAGGGCTATGGCACGATGCGGAAAATCCGCGACGGCAAGTTCAACGTGATCAGCCAGTGGAACTACGGCAAGATCACCGAACTGGTCAACGGCGGCGACTACGCCGTGGCGGCCACCAAGGGCGAACTCGACGGCGCCATCCGCTCGGCGCTGGGCTCGACCGAGACCCGGGTGATCGACGTCCGCATCCCCCGCGACGACGCAAGCCCCCAGCTCAAGAGCCTGGGCGATGAACTGGCGCGGTTGCGCAATCCGAAGAAGTGAGACACGCGACGGCGAGCAGCGCGGCGAACCCCGATTTGCGCGGCAACCCTGATCAGCAGCGCGACCGTCATCAGCGCGATCAGCCGAGCCGCGCCGCTGACGATCAGATGGCCGAGATCGGGGCTGGAGGGAGGCGCGCGCTCTGCGGAGCTGCCGACCATCGGCGGAGGGTGTTCCTCTCATCTGATGCGGATGACCTGTCGTCTCCGACCTGCGGCGGGAAGGTCATTGTCGCCGCGGGCGATCGGCCTGGGTCGTCGCCCGCTTAACTTCACCCGCCTGCGGCTATATCGTAGCCGGTTCGCCCGGCGGGTTCGGGTCGGCGGGCGAGAGGGTTTGTTTCCCGAGGTCGCAGGAGCTTGAGCTATGTCGTTGGTCGCGCATCGCGTGGCGGAGGTGGCGGAGTCGATTACGCTGGCGGTGAGCGCCAAGGCGGCCGCCCTGAAAAAGGCAGGCATTGACGTCGTCGGCTTCGGCGCCGGCGAGCCCGACTTCGACACGCCCGATTTCATCAAAGACGCCGCCAAGGCGGCGCTCGATAAGGGGCAGACAAAATACACCCCCACGCCGTGCTTCCCCGAGCTCAAGGCGGCCATCGCCGAAAAGTTCAACCGCGACAACGGCCTGCCCTACAAGCCCGAGAACATCGCCACCGGCGCGGGCGGAAAGTTCTGCCTCTACATGGCGTTCATGGCCACCCTCAACCCGGGCGACGAGGTGATCCTGCCCGCGCCTTATTGGGTGAGCTATCCCGAGCAGGTCAAGCTGGCCGGTGGGAAGAACGTGGTCATCAAGGGTGACCAGGCCAACGGCTTCAAGATCACCCCCGCCCAGCTCGAGGCGGCCATCACCCCGCGGACACGCGGCTTTATCATCAACTCGCCTTCCAACCCCGCGGGTCACGGCTACACCAGGGCCGAGCAGGCGGCGCTGGCCGAGGTGATCGCGCGGCATCCGCAGATCATCGTTTACTCGGACGAGATCTACGAGAAGCTGGTCTACGACGGCTTCTCGCATGTCAGCTTCGCCACGCTCCACCCGTCGCTGATGGACCGCACGCTGACCTTCAACTGCCACAGCAAGACCTACGCGATGACCGGCTGGCGCGTCGGCTACGTCGGCGGGCCCAAGGTGATCATCGACGCGATGAACAAGCTTCAGACGCAGATGACCAGCCACATCACCAGCTTCACCCAGATGCCCGCCGCCCTGGCACTGTCCGACCCGAAGGGGCCGGCCTCGCTGGCCAAGATGCACGAGGCGTTCACCGCACGCATGTACCACATGCACAAGCGCCTCAATGAGCTGCCCGGCGTCACCTGCGTCAAGCCGCAGGGCGCGTTCTACTGCTTCCCCGACGTATCAAAGCATTTCGGCAAGACCGCGCCGAGCGGAACCAGGATCACCGACGCCGTCTCCTTCTCGGCGGCGCTGCTCGAGTGCAACCATGTGGCGGTCGTCCCCGGCAACGACAGCGGATTCGACACGCATGTCCGCCTGAGCTTCGCGACCGCCATGCAGCAGATCGACAAGGGCATCGACCGGATTGAAGCGTTTGTGGGGGCGCTGAAGTAGATAAGAAGGCAGAAGAGGCACGAAGGCAGAGGAGGGGAGGCACGAAGGCAGAAGAGGCAGAAGAGGGAAGGCACGGAGGCAGAAGAGGCACGGAGGGAGAAGAGGGAAACACGGCATCGATCAGAACGTAGCCTTGTCGACGAGCGGCAGTTACGAGGCCATCGCGACCGGAGCTATGTCAATGCGTCATCCCATCAACTCGTCATCTGCCCCCTTTGTAGCTCCGCTGTCCCTATTCTGCCTTCTTCTGCCTCTTCTGCCCCTTCTGCCATCTTCTGCCTCTTCTGCCTATTCTGCCTTCCCCCTGCCCCTTCTGCCTTCTTCTCCCTTCGCATCGGTCAGGCGCTGGTGACCGTCGGCGAGGGGCAGTGGCGCGGGGCGGCCAGGAGTTGGAAGGGGATCGGGCCGGAGAAGAGGTCTTGTTCGAACGTGGTGCGGACGCACGCCAGCGCGCGGTCGGGGGTGTTGCGCTCGTCGGAGAGGTGGCCGAGGATGACGGCGCGGGGCGGGCGGGCCGCGTCGGCCAGCGCGTCGCGCAGCAGTTGGGCCGTCCGCGGATTGCTCATGTGAAACCGGCTGGCGTAGTTGGGAAAGAGCTTGAGCAGCTCGGGGCAATGGTTGCTCTCGATAAACACGAGATCCGCCCCGGCCAGGTGAGGGGTGAGCGCGTGGCCGCTGTAAAAGTCGGTTGAGAGCACGGCGCGGCATCGGCCGTCGTCGGTGGCGATGGCATAGCCGAGTGTCGGCGCGTCGGGGCTGTGGGGCAGATCGATGGGGGTGATGATCAGGTCGCCAATGACGAAGCTCGTCGAGCTTTCAAAGCCGTGGAGGCGGGGCGCGGTCTTCCAGTCGCGGCAGCCGTAGCTGTTGCGCACATACCGCTTGCAGGCGGTCTGCAGAAAAACCGGAATACCCCGCTCGGCCAGCACGCGCAACCCCGGGTAACCAATGTGATCGCTGTGACAGTGTGACACGAGCACTGCGTCGATGTGGTCGCGCCCGGTGAGGGCGGCGGCCTCGAGCAACACTTGTCTGCACAATTTCTGACTGTGCAGCCCGAAGTCCATGAGCAGCGTCGTGCGCCGCGAGGCGAGCAGAACGCAGTTGCCGCTGGAGCCCGATCTGAGTGAGGCGAGGTGGAGCATGGGCCGGTGCTGGCGAGCTTAGCATCCCGCCCGGCCGCGTCGATGGGCGGGCGAACATTTTCCTAAACCCAGTCAAAAAAACCGGTGCGGATGAGAAAATTGCCGGATTGAGCCGGGCGAGGGCGCACCGATGAGCTCACTCGCTCCGACCCCGCAGATTTAGCGATGGTCCGATAACTGCATACAAGATGTTGTGTTTGAGCATCATCCGGCATAGAGCGACCCGAGCTGTTGATCTTGATAGACCGCCCGGATTGACGGGTCCTATAACAGACATCGGCCGGATTAAGGCTTGTCTAGCGGGTAAGAGTTCCTACAACTATCGCAATCGTCATAGATCGACCTGAGCCACGGAGGGGCTTGAAGAATTTTCGGCCGGGCTTTGACACCGGGTGTAGTTTTCGGCCAACAACGCACGCCGGCATACAACCGAGGGGTGAGGATGCCCCTGGCATGCCGGTTGGAGTGTGAGGTTGGCACGAACCGGATTTGTTCATGAGCCACACCGCTCTGTCGTCACATCGTCTTGCTTCGATCAGCCACATCGCCCATGTGGCCCTGGGGGTATTTTGCGCGGTTCTCTTGGCCGGCATGTCGGCCGTGGCGTCGACACGCGCCGAGCAGACGCCATCGATCACCTTCGAGCGCGATCTTCCCACCATTGATGTCACGCAGGTGCACAAGGCGGGTGTGAGCGTGCCCCATGTCGCGCCCTACCCCGCGGTCAACGAGTCGGCAGGCCTGATGCCAGGCCATCCGTCGGCCGACACCGCCGTCGATGCGGCCGCCGGCACGCCTGCCCACGCGGCCGGCAACCACGCGGCCCACAAACCGGGCAACACGCCCGACAGCCTTGCCAACAACCCGGCCGGTGAGGCGGCGGCTCGCAATCCCGCCATCGCCACGGGCGACGAACTGCTCCGCGAGGTTCCCGCGGAACGCGTTATCCTCGCTTCGTCGCTGGTCGGCAGCGAGCCGACCGACGGCCAGGACGTTGCCCGGGCGACGCCTGTGATCAGCCCGACCCCCGTCGCGGTTCAGCCGCCGGTGAAGAGTGTCCGCAAGGTCCTTATGGAAGTGACCGCCTATTGCCCGTGCCGAATCTGCTGCGGCCCGCGGGCCAGGGGCATCACCGCCTCGGGCAAACGCGTGAGCTACGCCGGCGGACGATTCGTGGCGGCCGACACGCGGGTCCTGCCGTTCGGCACACTGATCAGCATCCCCGGCTACCACGGCGGCATGGCGGTCGAAGTCATCGACCGCGGTGGCGCGATCAAGGGCAACAAGCTCGACGTCTACTTCCCCTCCCACAAAGCCGCGAAGAAGTGGGGCAGGCAGAAGCTCTGGGTGACGGTGGTGGAAGAGTAAGACGCCCAGGCGTTCGGTGCTGCCCGGGGCGGGGGCGGGCGCGGCGAAGGCGGCGGTCACCCCCAGCGGCTGCATCGACGAGACCGTCTCAGGCATCGCTTGGCCCGCCGGCCGAGCTCCGGCAGAATCGGCACCTCAGCCGCCTACTTCACCTGTTCCCACAGCTCCGCCTCGATCTCCTGGAACTTCTTGAAGGTCTCTTCCAGCGACTGGAGCAGCGTCGTCAGGCGTTCGTCTGACACCTGGTCGTCCGAGGCCGCGTCGCGCAGCGCAAGGGCGGCGTCGTTGAGGTCGTTGGCGCCCTCGGCAAACTGCCGCGCCGAGTCGAACAGGTTGAGATTGGCCATCTCGCCCGGGCGGGGCTTGTAGAGCAGACGCCACGGGCTCCGGCGGATCTCCGAGCTGGCGAACTTGAGGTTGTCTGACGTGGCCTTGAGCGAGGCGATCATGCCGTCGATCCGGCCGCGGTTGTTCATGATGATGCTGCGCGTGCTGCTGCTGATGTCGCGGGCGTTGCTGACCGTCGCCTGAACGTCTCTCAGCGCCACCTGCGTCGTATCGAGCGTGTCGCCGATCTTGCCCAGCGTTCCGTCGACGCGGTCGAGGATGCCCGGCAGCTTCTCCCGCACGGCGGCGGTCGCGTCGCGGGTGTTGGCCAGCGAGGCCCTGAAATCGCCGTTGCCTTCGCCGACCAGGTCGCCCACGTTGGTCATCGCCCGCCGCGCCGAGTCGGCGACGGCGAAATACCGCTCGGTGACCGGGTCGATCCGCCCGCGCACGTCTTTGACCAGCGCCGTGGCTTCGACCGCCGTGGTGCGATAGGTGTCGATCGTGTCGTTGACGCGGGGCAGGGTGCTCGTGCGCACGTCGTTGATCGCGCCGCGGGTGTCGGCCACCGTGTCCGACAACTGCGGGGCAACCGCACGCATGGCCGAGAACAGCGCCGCCAGGCCCGAGGGCTGACCGGTCAGCGGGTTGTTGACGGTGACGACCTCGCCCGAGCCGAACGACTCGATGTTGAGCATGCTGCCGCCGGTGACGGAGGTCTCGATGCCGATCGCGGCGCCGTCGCGCAGCACGTATTTGTCGGGGATCGAGAAGTTGATGACCCGCTCCTGCCCGGCCGGTTCGGTGACGATGTCGATGCTGTTGACCGAGCCGACCTTCACGCCCCCGATGCGGACGGCGTCTCCCGCGCGCAGGCCGCCGAGGTTGTCGGTCAGCTTGAACTCGACGACCAGCGGCTGCTTGGGCGCAAAGAGCGTGTCGGCCCCGGCGATCATCAGCACCCCGCCCACGATCAGGATGACGGCGACGATCATGAAGATTCCGGCTCGGACGGCGTTGCGATTCTTGGCCATGGTCGGGTCTCGGGTGGGTCGTGGTGGTTGGGTCAGATGTTGTCGGCGGTTCCGAGCAGGTCGGCTTCAAACGTGCCGCCGCGCCGGCGGGCGGTGAGCGGGCCCTCGGCCTTGCCCCAGACGAACTGGTGCACCAGCGGGTCGGGCGAGTTTTTCATCTCCTCGACCGTGCCCGATGCGATGAACTTGCCCCGGTCGAGCAGCACCATGCGGTCGGCGATGCGAAAGGCCGAGTCCATCT
>CAZBOE010000141.1:0-12189 GCA_964493365.1 uncultured Tepidisphaeraceae bacterium
CCGACCGCCCCGCCCCGTCGTCGCTGCCTCCTTGGCCCGCCGCCGCCACGCCGATTTGTTTGCCGAGAATGAGCGGCTTACGGAGGTCGCAAAATCTGCGCTAATGTTCGGTTAACGCTATCGACTTCTGGTGGTCCCTGACTATCGTCTGCCCGTCGTGGAGGGACCTCGGCCGTGGGTATCGGGCGTCGAGGTCAATTGTGCATAAGTGAATATGACTCGACGCGATTCGCCGACCAGTGTCGGTCTGCGCCCGCGTCGCACCCTCTCTCGGAGGAAAGAAATGCGCTCGCTCTCGTTCCGCGCCGCCCTCGTCGCGGCCGCCGCTTCGGTCTCGCTCGTGTCGTCGGCCTACGCCAACGACTTCACCCTCACCCTCTTCCACAACAATGACGGCGAAAGCAAGCTCCTGGGCACCAACATCGACCCCGACGGCCCGGGCCCGCTGCCGGCGCGCCCCTATGGCGGCGTCCACCGCTTTGTCAGCGTCCTCGACGACCGCCGCGCCACCCTCGCCCCGGGCTCCAACGCCCTGACCCTCTCCAGCGGCGACAACTTCCTCGCCGGCGCCGAGTTCACCGCCAGCCTCCGCTCCAACGACCCCACCTCGCCCACCTACAGCGGATCGCCCGCCGTCCGCACCTACTTCGACGCCCGCGCCATCAACAACATCGGCTACGACGCGCTGGCCATCGGCAACCACGAGTTCGACTTCGGCCCCGACGTGCTCGCCGAGTTCATCAGCCAGACCAACACCACCTTCCTGAGCGCCAACCTCGATTTCTCGGGCGAGCCCGCCCTTCAGGCCCTGGTCGACACCGGCAAGATCGCCAAGAGCAAGGTCGTCACCTTCGGCGGCGAAAAGGTCGGCGTCATCGGCGCCGTCACGCCCCTGCTGCCGGTCATCTCCTCGCCCCGCAACGTGGTGGTCAATGACGTGGTCAGCTCGGTTCAGGCCGAGATCACCCGCCTCACCAACGACGAAGGCGTGAACAAGATCGTCCTGATCAGCCACCTTCAGAACATCAACGAAGAACTCGCCCTGATCCCCCAGCTCTCGGGCATCGACGTTGTCATCGCCGGCGGCGGCGACGAACTGCTCGCCAAGCCCGGCACCCCGGTCGTCCCCAACCAGACGATCGTCAGCAACTACCCCCGCATCGCCAATAACTTCGACGGCATCCCCGTCCCGGTCATCACCACCAGCGGCGAATACCAGTACGTCGGCCAGCTCGATGTCGTCTTCGACGCCTCGGGCATCGTCACCACCATCGGCAGCCCCGCCTCCAACGCCTACCGCGTCAGCGGCAACCCCAGCGACGCCGATTTCGTCGCCACCCCCGACGCCCAGACCGTCACCGACGTGATCAACCCCGTCAGCAGCTTCACCGCCGCCCTGGGCGCCAACGTCATCGCCACCGCCGAAGCCGCCCTCAACGGCGCTCGCGGCACGATGGTCGGCAACGTCCTCAACGGCCGAATCCTCGCCCCCGGCGTCCGCAACCAGGAGACCAACCTCGGCAACCTCATGGCCGACTCGCTCCTCTGGCAGGCACAGCAGAACGCCCCGCTCTTCGGTGTCGACACCCCCGTGATCGGCTTCCAGAACGGCGGCGGCATCCGCGCCAGCGCCAACGCCGGCAACTTCACCGAGCTCAACACCTTCAACATCGCCGCGTTCTCCAACTTCGTCAGCGTCATCGAAGACCTGCCCGTCACCCGCCTCAAGGAACTGCTCGAGCACTCGGTCTCCGAGATCGGCGGCGGCCGCTTCGGTCAGTGGGCGGGTCTCCGCTTCACGTTCGACCCCCGCGAGACGCCCCAGGTGTCCGAGGGCGGCATCGTCGTCACCCCCGGATCGCGCATCATCGACGTCTATCTTGTCGATGAAAACGGCGTCGAGACCCTCATCATCGACAACGGCGTCATCCTCGACCCCGCCGCCACCTATGACCTGGCGACCATCGACTTCCTGCCCCGTCAGAACGGTGACAACTACCCCATGGCCGGCCTCGACTTCACAACCCTGGGTGTCACCTATCAGCAGGCCCTGTTCAACTACGTCGATTCGCCCCTGGGTCTCAACGGCCTGATCGATGACGCCCTCTACGGCGTTGTCCCCATCGACACCTACAAGAACGTCGAGCAGGCCGGCCGGCGCATCGACGCCGTCGTCCCCGAGCCCTCGACCCTGGGCCTGACAGCCCTCGCCGGCGTCGCCATGCTCCGCCGCCGCAAGTAACCCCGCATCGGGCAGATACGCTCGCAAACAAAAGGAAGAGCAGACAACCCCGTTGGGCCGGCCGCCATCGACGCAGCCGGCCCGGCTGCTGTGTTGGGCGACACGAATGCAAGCAGGGACAGCCTCAACCCGCCCCGCTTATGCCGTTTTTTGCTACTTAGACGATTGCATGACTTTTTATCCACCACGAGTATGCTACGCAGCGGATGGCAATCGCCGGATTTTAGGTGTCACACAGGCAGGGCCGATCAGCTATTCGTGATCAGATGAGCCTGCAAAGCTCTGCATCATCGCACCGCACAAGAGCATCTTTGCTCATGCGTCTTCGTCCGGACGATCCCGAAAGAGAGGTCGCGTGGACGGAGTTCTATGGCCTTTATGCCCCCATCATCTCCGGCTTCGCACGTCGCATGGGTGCTAGCGGAGCCGAGGTTGAGGACCTGGTCCAAGAGGTAGTGCAGTCTTTTTTTTCGATATCGCCTGAGTTCAATTATGACCCTCGCAAAGGAAGTTTTCGTGGGTATCTGAAGACCTGCGTCTGGAACAAGCTGAGCCAGCAGCGTCGCAAGGCAAGCCGTGAAGCAGCAGCGATCAGCAAGCTTGCTACGACCGACGATGCGGCTATCGATGAAGCATGGAACGACGTATGGGAGACGCAGAAGCTCCACCGGGCGTTAGCTATCGTGCGGGAGCGCTATTCGGGCAGTCCTGATCGATGTCGCACGTTCCTGGCTTTTGAGATGTGCACGTTGCTTGACCGCTCGACACAGGCAGTCGCCGCGGAACTGGGTATGAGTGAAGACAGCGTACGGCAAGCAAGAACCCGCGTCGGCCGAGCGTTGTTTGAAACCTTCAACCATATTGGGCTTACCACCGGCTGACCTATGTCGGATCCCACTTCACCGCCTACGCCACCGAGGACTCCCGACATCGCGGAGGACTTATTGCCGCGCCTTCTCGCGAAGTTGAAGGTGGAGATCGAGGGCTACGAGCTCATTGAACGCATCGGTGAAGGTGGTCAAGCATCTGTCTACAAGGCCATTCAGAAGAGAGACGGGAAGGTTGTCGCGGTAAAGGTCTTGCACGCCGGCCCCCACGCGACCGAAGAAGCCCGGCTACGACTCAAGCGGGAGACAAACGCTCTGCGCGCGATAAACCATCCGAACATCGTTCAGGCCATCGCGGCCGGGCGAACTCGGTCGGGTCTCGAATGCCTCGTCATGACCTTCATTGACGGCAGGTCTCTCGACGCACTTTGGACAGATTTGGATTTCGCTGCCAAGGTCGCGCCGAATCCGGCCGACCGATTGCGATTGTTCAAGGTCATCTGCGAAACAGTTCAAGCCGCCCACCGGCGAGGGATCACGCACCGCGATCTGTCGCCGTCAAACATCCTGATTGATAATCGGGGCCAGCCCCACGTTCTCGACTTCGGCATGGCTTCGACTGCTTTCGACGGAGTCGTTAGCCGCGATATCACCGTCACCGGTCAGTTCATTGGGAAGCTGAAGTATGCCAGTCCAGAGCAGGCACGCGGCGCTCGCACTAATAGCGCGGTTGGACGACCCGGCGATGGCCACACGGATATCGACATTCGCGCTGATGTGTACGCGCTGGGAGTGATGCTCTACCAACTCCTTACTAACGGCGCGTTTCCTTACGAGGTCGTCGGCAATGTCATAGACGTGTTGCACAACATTATTCACAGCAAACCTAGGAGGCCCAGTGACAGCGTCGTCACCGGTGCTAATCCCGTTGTTGAACCGATCGACTCACTTTCGAAGCGGCATCGGCGTCAACCCGCCGTCGGCGCCTTGTCATCAAACCACGTTCAGCCGGAAAGAGCCGCGGTGCGGCGGGACCCACCGCTTGTGAATGAATCCATCGAAGCAATTGTTCTTAAGGCATTGGAAAAAGACCCCGACCACCGCTACCAGTCGGCAGGCGAACTCGCATCCGATATCGACCGCTATCTTGCCGGCCAACCAACCTCTGCCGTTGTTTGGTCGAAGCGCTCGGTCCCTTCAGGTTTCGTCCTCGCGCGTCGACGCCCATCGACCATTGCCGCATTCGTCATTCTTTCTGTAACCCTCACAGGAGCTGTCATGACCGTTAAACCCATCGCCACCTGGCTCGGCTTCGCTGTCGCCGTGGCCCCCGTTCTTCCCGCAGAGATTACACCTGTCATCCCCGGTGCCGCCGTGGCGGCAATACCTGCCGCCAGTCAGCCTGATGGCAGCGACCGTCGCTTGAACGACCTCGCTGCGGATCTCGCACTGATCGACGCACGATTGCGTGCCGTTCACAAACAGCTCGCCGCTGCGACCTCCCGCAAACCGCCAGAACTTGATGATCGCCAAGACACATCAAGCGGCCCTCTCCCAGCCGCAGAATTCCTTAAAGGCCTTGCAACATCCGCGAATGAGACGGGGCGCTTGCTGAACTTCGATGTTCTGCCTGAAGGTGATCGCGACCGGGCCGAAGAAGCCGAAGCGGCAGTAATTGAACGTGAAACCGACCAGGCAGTCCTGCTTGCGCGCCGCACCGTTTTGGACGCTGAGCAGGCGAAGGCTTGGACACGTCTTTCCTGGGGTACTTTCACCGGCCGCGAGGTCGATCGTCTCTTCCGTTTCCGACTCAAGAATGACCCGTCAGCGGACGCCGTCATTCTGGCAAAGCGTCGCGTTATCGAAGCCGGCGTAAGACTGAGACGAGTTACCGCCAAGGCAATGGACGACGCAGCCCAGACGCTGCGTACCCCATCTGGTACTGAAGGCGCAACAGATTCCATCGGACCGGATTTCAGCACAGTAACATCCACAGTGGCAAGTCAAGTCCGCACTGAGTTAGTGAGTTTCCACAAGACGATCAGTCTCGCGCGGGACTCAGGCGGTCTCGTCGACAGTGAACTTGCAGGCATCATGGAGCTCCAGAAGCAAGCAGACCGCCTTCGCGATGCTTTGGACGGCAGCGGTGAAATGTTCACCAAGGCGATCGACGCGAAAGACGAGCTGGAAAGGTTTGTTGCCAGAGGGCGCCTACAACGCGACCTTCGCGACATTGCAGACGCATCTTCGCAGCTCGACGCACAGCTGGTAGCGCTTGCCGCCGCTTGGAAGATCGATGTCAATGCTGCTGTCCCTCTGCCTGACGTTGCGCTGCCTGTAGCCCAACGACCGGTGCCGATGGTTACGGAGCAACCACAAGCTCAGCCCGCTGTCGCCGGCGATGCAACCGTTGCAGACTTGTTCCCAGTCGGCAGTGTTTGGGAAGGCCGCTATGTAAATGAGGGCAACGCTGTGAACGGTCGAAATGCGACAGCCAGAGTCATTCGACATGACGGCAAGACGGTGGTTTTGGAGGTTCAAGTAAGCGGTTATGCGCTTCGCCAGAGGTACATCGATGTGGATGGCAACAAGCTCACCCAATGGAAAGACGAGGCTGTGAGCGCAATTCAGGAAAGCGGCGCACCGCCGAACAGGTTTTCTGCAATCAACATCAAGGGCGAAATAAACGACGGTACACTGACGCTGTCCGGCACTCATGACGTTCACTCGAACAACGGCAGATTTCTTCTTAATGAACGAGGCACTTTGACACTCAAGCAGAAGGGTTTCCGGCGGGCAAATGGCCCGAGTCACGAACTGAGTGTCGGCGACGGCTTCCAAGGTACTCTGACTGACAACGACGGCGTACACAACACGTCCGCAGTGGTAGACACGATCCGAGGTAACACTGTGGTGCTGAAGCTTAACCCCGATTTCGGGCCCTATGGCATGACGATTGTACTGGATGGCGAAAAGGTCTCCGCTGTAAGCTACGTCAGCTTTCAGCCAAATCCGTCCCGGTTCCGGATCATCAGTAGCACTGGTACCATCCAGAAGGGTCGTCTTCTTGTAACGATAAAGGGGGTCCGAATACCGCAAAAAGGCCCACAGACATCTGGAACATGGACACTTGATCTTACGAGCTTGAAGGCGTTGGAGCCAGCGCGCTAAGCTTCGGATATCCAGTGCCAGCGAGTCCTCAATTGACCTGGTCGCCATCGATCGATAAATCGATGGCGGCTTTCTATCTGTTTCCATCCAATTCTGTACCCTTCACGCCCACGCCGGCCGTCTGCCATTCGAGTGGCTTCGCTGCATCTATCGCACTGCCTCGCGTAGGCCCGTCACAACGTTGCCAGATACGCCGCCGTTCGCGGCCTCGCATAATCGATCGCACGCTTGCCGTGCGCGTCCTTCGCGTCCGGGTCGGCGCCCAGTTCGATCAGCGTGGCGGCCGCCTCGGCGGCGTCGTCGTCCTGCCGCGCGTTCCAGATCAGCGGCGTGCCGCCCAGGTGGTGCGAGCCCGGCCGCGTCACCCGCGCGTTGACGTCCGCCCCGTGCGCCACCAGCAGGCGGATGATCTCCGAGTGACGCTCCGACGCCCAGTGCAGCGGTGTGCCGCCGATCCAGTTGTTCTCCTCGGCATTCGGATCCGCCCCCGCCTCGAGCAGCAGCCTCACGATCTCGATAAATCCGTTGTGCGCCGGCCAGTGAAGCGGCGTGTCGCCGATCCAGCCCCGCTGGTGAACCGCCAGCGGGTCGCGCGCGAGGTGCTTGCGGACGATCTCGATCCACCCCTGCCGCCCCGCCAGGTTGCACGTCACCCCCAGCCCCAGCGTCCCGGCCGCGAGGTGGGGTATCTCGTTCAGGAAGTAATCCACCACGTCATGGCGGCCTTTCCACGACGCGTGCATCACCGCGGGATAGCTGCACATCGGGTGCGAATAGACCGTGCCGTGCCGCTCGACCAGCAGCCGAACGATCTCCAGATGCCCCTCGGCCGCCGCGACGTGCATCGGCTGGATCGGTTCGCTGTCCAGCTTCTCTCGCGCATCGACATGCTGGGGATGTCGATCGAGGTGCGCCCGCACCGCCGACAGATCACCCGCGCGGATGGCCGCAAACAACGCCGCTGCTTCTGGTTCGCCCATGCCCGAAGAAGATCGGCTCCCGTAGACGGCAAAGCAATTCTCGATCAACCCCACCGACCGCCCCGCCCCGTCGTCGCTGCCTCCTTGGCCCGCCGCCGCCACGCCGATCACCAACCCGACCCGTCACCGGCCACCGCGCCTCGCCAGGCCCCGCCGGCCACTTCACACCGCGTTGCCAGTGGCTGGCCAGTCACGTTCGACCGCCTTCCCCAGCGCCCTCAACAGCGCCCACGGGCCAACCGTCGCGAGCGGGCGGCCGGCGTAGCGCGGCCCTGGCGATGCCGTATGACCCTCCCGCCCAGCCCCGGGCCGCCCTATCATTCGGGGCCGAGACCGGGTCGGCCGGCGCCGAGGATCGGTCGTCGTCGATGCATCGCGGGCGCCTGTGGTCGCCGGCGTTGTGCCGCGTCGGCCCGGCCTGCATGATGTTTGACCAAGCCTCCATGAGCGTCGTCACCCCCCCATCGTCGTCCCCCCGCCGCCTCTACCTCGACAACGCGGCCACCAGCTTCCCCAAGCCCACCAGTGTCCTCGAGGCGATGACCCGCTACGCCACCACGCTGGGCGCCTCGCCCGGCCGCGGGGCCTATGCCGAGGCGGTCGAGTCGGCGCGGCTCATGAACCAGTGCCGCACGCGCATCCGCCAGTTCATCAATGGCACCAGCGACGTCCACGTGGTCTTCACCCTCAACTGCTCCGACGCGCTCAACCTCGCCATCAAGGGGCTGATCGATCCGGCCAGGGCGGGCTCCGCCCGGTCGGGCGCGGGCAGGGCCGCCAACCACGCCATCTGCACCCACATCGACCACAACTCCATCCTCCGCCCGCTCACGGCGCTCGAAGAGGCCGGCGTGTGCGAGGTCACCCGCGTGCCGGTCGATCCGGGCACGGGGCTGGTCGATCCCGACGACATCCGCCGCGCCGTCACGCCCGCCACGCGGCTCATCGCCATCACCCACGCCAGCAATGTCACCGGCAGCGTGCAGCCCATCCGCGCCATCGGCAAGATCGCCCGGGAGATGGCCGTCCCGCTGGTGGTCGATGCGGCTCAATCCATCGGCCACGTGCCCCTTGACGTGCAGGCCGACTGCATCGACCTGCTCGCCGCCCCAGGCCACAAGGCGCTGCTCGGCCCGCTGGGCACGGGCTTTCTCTACCTCCGCCCGGGCATGGAAAAGCTCGTCCGCACGCTCCGCGAAGGCGGAACCGGCTCGGTCAGCGATCAGCCGCGCCAGCCCGATTTCATGCCCGACAAATACGAGCCCGGCTCCCACAACGCCATCGGGCTCATCGGCCTCTCCGAAGGCGTCGACTGGGTCAGCAGGCAGGGCATCGCCCGGCTCGCCGCCCACGAGACCGACCTCGTCCGCACCTTCCTCGACGGCATCAGCGGCATCGACGGCCTCACCCTCTATGGCCCGCAGACCGTCAAGGATCGCATCGGCGTCTTCTCCATCCGCATCGAAGGCTACCAGCCGCAGGAACTGTCGGCCGTTCTCGAAACCAGCTTCGGCATCCTCACCCGCTCGGGCATTCACTGCGCCCCGCTCGCCCATGCCGCCATCGGTACCGCCCCGCTCGGCGGCACCACCCGCCTCAGCGTCGGCCCCTTCGTCACCCCGCAGGACATCAAATACGCGACCGACGCCCTCTCTGAGATCGCCGCCGCCGCCCCCGTCGCGGCAAAGTGAGCCCCCGCACGATCCCGCCGCTCAACCGACCAACTGACCCGCCTCGGATTTCACATCCCGGCGGGCGTTGAACTCGTCCTTGACCACCTCGCCGTCGGCCAGCGTGATCACCCGGTCGCAGCGGTGCGCCACCGTCGGGTCGTGCGTGATCATGAAGATCGTCTTCCCCGCGGCCACCAGCTCGTCAAAGATCCCCAGGATCGCCTGGCCGGTCTTGCTGTCCAGCGCGCCGGTCGGCTCGTCGGCCATGATGATCAGCGGCTCGTTGACCAGCGCCCGCGCGATGCACACGCGCTGCTGCTGACCGCCCGAAAGCTGCGTCGGCCTGTGATCGAGCCGCTCGGCCAGCCCGACCTTTTCCGCCAGCGCGATTGCCCGCCGACGACGCTCCGCCGGCGGAATGCGCAGATAAAACATCGGCACTTCGAGGTTCTCCAGCACCGTCAGCTGCTGGATCAGGTTGAAGTTCTGAAACACAAACCCGATCCGCGCCGAGCGGATCTCCGCCAGCTCGTCATCCGGCAGCTTCGACACATCGCGATCGCCCAGGATGTATTGCCCCGATGTCGGCTGATCCAGACACCCCAGGATGTTCATCAACGTCGATTTGCCCGAACCGCTGGCGCCCATGATCGCGGTGAACTGTCCCTGGTTGAAGTCGATCGACACGTTGCGCAGCGCGTAGACCTCCACATCCGTGCCGGGCTTGCGATACACCTTGAACAAATTGCGGACAGCTGCAACAACCATGCACCGCAGTATATGCCGATGAGCACCGCTCCGCATGACCCGCGGCCGGCGACACACGCCGAAAGCCCCTTGAGCCAGTGGCCGTACGGGAAGTGAGGAGTGAGGAGTGGGGAGTGAGAAGTGGGGAGTGAGCAGTGAGAAGTGGGGAGCGATTGTTGTGCTCGTGATGGGCATTTCATCGTACGGGGCGTCCGCGGAGAGCTCGTTCGTGGACGGGGATGCAGGGGAGAGGGATTCGTGGAACGCGGATGCAGCGAAGGGTAGGCGGATCGGCGATCGGGGGCTCGGTTGTTTGCGGTTGGTCTGAGGCGCGCGACTTCTCCGTCTTGTGGCACGGGCTACCAGCCCGTGTCTTCACGCCATCCGGGCAGTGGGCCGCGCCAAGAGAGGCCCGCGCGGATCGGACACGATTCACGTCATCCGCATCGCCTCGGCGCTTGTGCGAAACGACGCAACCGGCGCGGGGTCGCGCCGGTTGCAGGGTGATCTGGGTTGTGATCCGAGGTTACCGTCGGCGGCGGCCGAGCGCGAGCGTCGTCACCGCCAGCACCCACAGCGACGCGCCCGGCTCGGGCACGAAGACCGCGATGGCAAACTGCGTCGCCACGGCCGAGCTGTTGACGATCTGCAGGTAATAGCCCGGATTTTCCGCCGGACCGAAGTCGGGGATGGTGAAGTCGAACAGCCGCACGTTCTCGCCCACGCCGGTCGTCGTGGCGATCAGCGTATCGGGGAAGTTGACGTCGAAGCCCGCGGGGTTGAAGTCGTCGGGCCCTTCGCGGTAGAGCCTGAACTGCAGCGGCGCCAGGATGCCGCTCGCGGGCACATCCCAGGTGATCGTCGCGCGAAGCTTCGCCCCGCTCACGTCGCCCAGCAGGTAATCGACCGTCGCCGCCTCGGCGCCCATCGCCGCGACCGTTTCCAGATCCCAGAACGACTTGTATTCGGTCGAGTTGAGCGTCGGCTCGGCGTCGTGCACCTTGTGCAGGTCCGCGTTGTTGTCCGCCACCACAACCTCATCGGGGAAGTAATTCTCCAGCGCCCGGTTGGCGTTGAGCAGGCCCGCACCCAGCTCGACATCGAGCGAGCGGCTGACCTCATAGCTGCCCAGGAACAGCGAGCCCGATGTCGCCTGGTTCCAGTCGACCGCGCCGCCGCGGTGGGAGATGTCGGTCGTGGCGCTGTTGAGCAGCACGGCCTTCATCACGCGGTGATCGGTGTCCGACCCGAAGTCGTTGCCAAACTCCTGCAGCAGCGCCACCGCCCCCGCGACGTGCGGGGCCGCGAAGCTCGTTCCCGAAATCGAGCCGCCCGTCGGGCCGCCCTTGTCATAGTCGTCGGCGAGGAACACCCGGTGGAAGTCATCGACCTCGGTGTCGTTGTTGATGTCGCGCGAGACCGCGGCGTTGATCTGCTCGCCCGGCGCCACGATGTCGGGCTTGATCGGCGTCGTGCCGTTGCTGATGCTGCTGAAGCCCGCCCGCTCGGTGAAATCGCGGTTGAGCGCGCCGACGGTGATGATGTTGGCGGCCATGCCCGGGCTGGTGATCGTGTTGCCGGGGTTGGCCCCGCTGTTGCCCGCCGACTTCACGAGCGTCAGGTTGGGGTTGTTGTTAATGATCGTGTTGACCGCCGCAACGTTGAAGATGTTGCTGGCGGCGCTCATGTTGATCACCGTCACGCCCTGGGCCACCAGCGCGTTGACCGCGTTGGTGATCCCGCCGTGCTTGCTGCCCGAAGCGGTGAACAGGCTCGCCTCGGGGGCAAGGCCGTCGTTGTCGTCGTCGTCCGAGTCGGATCCGATGATGCTCGCCACCGCCAGGGTGTGCTCGTCGCGGAAATCACCCGCCGGAACCACCATCGGGTTGACCACCGTCACCCGGCCGGCCAGCGAATCGTGATCCACATACGACTCGCCCGGCTCGACGATGCCCACGTTGATCCCGTCGCCGGTCACGTTGAATTCGTCGCGCGCCAGCGACGCCTTGACCGCGTCGCGGCTGTTGCCCAGGTTGAGCGCGTAGGTCCCCAGCGAGGTCGCCAGCCCGCGCCGCGTGCCGGTGTTGAAGTCCATCGTCACCGCGCTGCCCGCGGCGCTCAGCAGCGGCACCGTGTCGGCCGTGATCGTCAGCGTCGAGCGCACCTTGTAGTTGCCCGCGGGCAGGATGAACTCTTCAAACGTGAACTCGTTGACCGCCAGGTCGCCCAGCAGCGGGATTCCCACCCGCTGGATCTGCGTAAAAAACTGGCTCGTGCCCGCGTTGTCATACACCTCGACCCGCCCGGTCACCGTGCCGACCGAGGCGTTGATGCCCGCGCGGGGCGCGGTGAAGGTGATGTTGCCGGTGAGAAACGTCGGAATCGCCACCCCGCCGACCTCATTGAGCGTGAACGCCTGCTCCTGCGAGAGCGTGTAGTTGAACGTGCTCCCGCCCGCGCCGACGCCCTGGGTGGCGCTGGCCGCCCCGCCGGTCAGCAGAAAGTCAGACCCGCTCACCCCGGTCGACTTGACGTTCATGCCCGCGATC
>CAZBOE010000142.1:0-12123 GCA_964493365.1 uncultured Tepidisphaeraceae bacterium
GGGCCCCACCTCGGCAGCGCGCGGGGCATCGAGCGCCCGCGGCCGATGCGATTCGTTCATCTGTCTGACATGCACGTCGAGCCCGACGGCGACAAGACCACCGGCCGCGGCGGTGCGGAGGGGTTTGCCAGCGCGCTGCAGACGATCGCCCAGCTTGATCCCAAGCCCGATTTTCTGATCACCGGGGGCGACCACATCATGGACGCGCTCGAGCGCCCGCTCGAAGACGTCGAAGCGCAGTGGTCGCTTTATCATTCGGTGCTGCGTCGCCACAACACGCTGCCGGTCTATCCGGTCATCGGCAACCATGATGTGTTCGGATGGATGACCGACGACGTCGCGCCCGGCACGCCCGGCTACGGCAAGCACCTGGCGATGCGCCAACTGGGCATGAGCGCCCCCTACTACTCATTCGACCGGGGCGGCTGGCACTTCATCGTGCTCGACAACACGCAGCGGAAAGCCAAGGGCTATTTCGGCGGGCTGGATGTCGCTCAGCTCGGCTGGCTGGCCGACGACCTCGAGCGCGTGGGCCGGTCGGTCCCCGTGGCGGTGGTGACGCACATTCCGATCCTGTGCGTGTGCGCCCAGCACTTCTTCGCACCAGGCGACATGACATTCTGGAAGATCCCGCACGTGTTCATCCAGCTCGACAGCCAGCCGGTGATCGACCTGCTGCGTCGCTACAACGTGCGCGTGTGCATCTCGTCGCACATCCACATGCTGGACCGGCTCGAATACCGCGGGATCACCTTCATCTGCGACGGCTCGGTCTCGGGCAACTGGTGGAAGGGGCCGTTCCAGGGCTTCCCCGAAGGCTATGGGGTGTTCGACTTCCACCCCGACGGCACGTTCGACCATACCTACAAGACCTACCAGTGGCAGCCGGTCGTGGCCGCCGCGGTGTGAGGCAGAAGAGAGGCAGAAGAGAGGCAGAAGAGGCACGGAGGCAGAAGAGGCACAAAGGGATTCGCCGGGGCGTGTTCGGCTAAGTAGCGCCTGTCTCCACGATCTCGGCTTCCGACCAAAAGCCTTTGTCTTCTCTTCGTGCCTCTTCTGCCTCCGTGCCTCTTCTTCTGCCTCCGTGCCTATTCTGCCTTCGTGCCTTCGTGCCTCTTCTGCCTCCGTGCCTCTTCTGCCTCTCTCCCGCCTTCTTACCCTGATCTTCACCACTTAAAGCCGATGCCCAGGGCGTAGACGAACTGGCCGTCGTCGAAGTTGTCGTCGGCGTCTCCGGCGTCGTCGAAGAGGAATTCGTAGGCGACGCTGCCGTAGATGAACGTGGTTTCGTTGACGAAGAACTTCAAGCCTGCTTCGGGGCCGGCGGCGAAGGTGTCCACGGTGCGGTCGCCGTAGAGGTAGCCGATGCTGGCGCCGATGAAGGGCTGAAACCGCTCGAGGTCGAAGTGGTAGTCGATCGCGACGCGGGTGGCGCCGATCCAGTCGGAGTCGCCGCCGAAGTCGGTGTAGCCGAAGCCCTGTCGCACGACGATCTCGAGGTTATCGACGATGAAGTAACCGACGTTGGCGTTGACGCTGAATCCGCCGGCGTCGAAGTCGCTGTCGTTGGAGCCGGACCCGACGAGGGTGAGTTCCCAGTCGCCCTGGTTGAAGCCGAAGTCGCCGACGTTGTCCTGAGCGCTGGCGACGCCCGAGGTGCACAGGGCCAGAGCTGCCGACGCGATACCGCAAAGCCACTTGTTCATGAATGCCTCCTGCCGGATGAGTCTTGTTGCGCCGCCGACATGGCGACGACCGAGGGGGCACACTAGAAGGATGTGGCGTTGCTCACAGCGCCGAAAAGGCCGATTTTCGCGGCGATTTCGCGATGCGACCGGGCTGAGCCACGCTCGTGGCAACGCAGCTCGGATGAGCCTGGTTTGAGGGCGCGGGCGTCAGGTGATGTGGAGGCGTCCGCCGTCGATGATGCGGTGTTCGCCGTTGATGATCAGCGTGCCCGGGACGTTGGGCGGCAGCTCGATGGTGCCGGTGAGGCGGTCGCCCTGGCGGGCCCACTCGCTGCGGATGATGCCTGCGGGGTGGACCGTCTCCCCGGCGACACTTTTCAGCGGGCCAAGCTGGGGCTGGGCGATGACCGAGCCGAAACCCGCCGCCCCGGGACGAATGCCCAGGATCGTCGCGTGGTAGTGGAACAGCGGATGCGCGCCCCAGGCGTGGCAGTCGCTGCGTGAGGGCTCGGGTTGTTCGGGCGTGGTGAACAGGCCCAGCGCGGGCAGATCGAACCAGAGCTTCATGCGGTCGAGCAGGCGGTCGATGCGTCCGAGGAGGCGGTAGGTTTCGAAGAGATAGTGGGTGTAGTAGATGGTCGTGCGGTGGAGGCCGGGGTCATTGAGCAGCCGGTCGATGACCCGCTCTCGGCGCGGGTCGGCCGGCTCGAAAGCGTCGCACAGCAGCGCCAGGCACTGGGCGTGTTCGCTGTGGCTGGTTCGGGCGGTGTCGTCGGCGATCAGCCCGCGCGACTCATCCCAGAACGCCGCGAGCGTGGCGGCGGCGGCCTGGCGGGCGCGCCTGCGGTGCAGCGAGGCTGTCTCGGCGTAACCGCAGTGGTCTTCGATGTCGGCCGCCATCCGCGCGGAGAGGGCGTATTGGAGCTGCAGCAGCGCGCTCACACCGTCATCGGCGCCGCGCGGCATGCCCCAGACCCACACGGGCACCCAATCCATGTAGTTCCACCCGGGCGGCGCCGCGATCAGCCCGTCGCTGTTGCGATGCTGGTCCATCGCGTCGAGCGTGAGCCGCGCGATCGGCAACAGCCCGTGCACCAGCGGCTTGTCGGCGCGCCACATCATGCGATCGTGTAGCATCGCGATCCACCAGAGGCAGAAAGTCGGAATCACCTGCTGCACCCGCGCGGGATAGCGCGACTGGCCCATCATCAGCGTCGGCTTGACCGATCGGCCGAACAGCTCCACGGCCTTGCGCGCCAGCCGCGAATCGGGCGCGGTGACATAGCTGGTGAGCACTTCGAGCCGCGTGTCGCCGACATACTGGAGCTGCTCGTAATAGGGGCAGTCCATGTAGGTTTCGTGGGCGCACATCTCGAGCGTGCGCAGCGCGGCGGGCGTGAGCTGGGCGAGGCGCGGGTCGTCGCTGGTGAAGGTGGCTTTCCAGTCGAAGGGATAGTGGGTCTCGCGCTGATAGAGCGACTCGATCGTGAGCGCTTCATCCTGCGTGGCGACGAGGATCTGGAGATAGCGCCCCGCTTCCCACCAGAGCGTGGTGAAGTGGCGGGCGATGTCGCCGTCGGGGAGGAAGCAGTCGCCGTTGCCGACAAACACGCGGCCGGCGACGTCGTCGCGGCAGGCCTTCTCGGGTGTCGGCCGGCCCTTGTCGTCGGCGACGAACAGGCTCTCGGCCCAGAAGACCCGCACCTCGGCGCCGCGGCCGCCCGAGGTGACCAGTTGCGGGTAGCCGCAGTAGTAGTTCTTGAGATCGATGATCACCCGGCGCACCGTGCGCGGCGGTATGGTGATGACGCCCCGCCCCGCCACAAGCCCGTCCCAGTGACGCGTCTCGTCGACGCGGTTGCGCGCCATGTCGATCGGCGGCAGCGCATGCGTCGGATCGCGCGGGGGCATCGCCTCGAGCGTCTCGACGAAACGGGTCGTGCCCACATGAATCGGCACCTCGTGCATCGGCGGGAGCACCGCTTGACGCAGAATCCACCGCGGCGGCTGGTCGAGCAGGTGAAGCGGTGAGATCGCGACATCCACCGTCTCGACGGGCGTCCAGACGTCGTCGGTGCGAGCCCCCGCGGCCTCGTCGCCCTCGTGCCACCCGAAGGGATAAAGATGGCCATCGACCGCGACGCGCGTGCCCGTGCCCCAGGTGACGCCCTTGGGCGTGTGCTCGATGCCGCGGATCAACATGGCGTCCCATCGTGCGACGCCTGTCGACAGCAGCGCGTGATCGTCATGCCCGGCAGGGGCGTCGGCGCACAGCACAAAGCCGTGTTCGACGCTGACCTGGGCGTGTGGCGCCATGTCGCCCAGCCGCCACGAGCGGGCGACGATGACATGCACACCCGCGGAGAGGTCGAGGTCGTAGGTTTCGAAAAACCAGTTCTCACGGTCGCCCCGCTCGGGGCCGCGGCCGATGCGGTTGCCGTCGAGGAATAGCTCGTAGCGCTCGTCTGCGCTGACATGCACGCGGATGGTCCGCGAGCGTTCGAGCGTGAAGCGCCGGCGATAGGCCGTGACGACCGGAACCACGCCCCTGCTCGAAGGATGACGGACCCACCAAGCCGGCCATTTGCCGCGCTGGTTGAGCGGCAGGGAGGTCTCCCAGAAGGGAGGATTGTCGATCAGAACGCGTCGCGCGCTGCTCTTGCCGGCCATCGGTCGCTCCCGGGGCGTTGACGCCGGGAATCTCCCGCCCGGCCACTGGCCCATGTTGTAACGGCCAACCCCGGCCGACGTAAGTATGGCTGAGACCGGTGTCGCATAATCAGCCCCTGTTGGTATTGCCGCCTCGACAGTGGTAAAACCCATACAGTTTCCAAACGGCAATGTCCGATAACGTCGCAGGCGGCCTGTGTCGGCCGGCCATGCGTGATGAGTGACCGTGGTGTCGCAGGGACGCGGACCATGAACAGCGATGAAGCAATGGCTGGCAGCGACATGCCCGGGGGCCTTGTGGGAGGGCAGGCCGTGCAACTGCCTCTTTGGCTCGAGACGCTCAACCCGCAGCAGCGCGCCGCCGCCACCGCGGGCGATGAGCCGCTGCTGATCATCGCCGGCGCCGGCACCGGCAAGACCAGCACGCTGGCGCACCGCGTGGCGTGGCTGATCCACCGCGGCATCAGCCCGGAGCGGATCCTCCTGCTCACCTTCACCCGCAGGGCGGCCCACGAGATGACCCGGCGCGTGGAGGGGATTTTGACCAAGGCCGCCGGCGCCAATGGAGCCGGAGCGAAGGGCGCCGGCATCCGCGGCGGGTCGGCCGGCGCGGTGACGCCCGTGTCACGGATCTGGTCGGGCACGTTTCATTCCATCGCCAACCGCATCTTGCGCATCCACGCCGAGGCGATCGGGCTGGGCGAGGCGTTTACCGTGATCGACCGATCCGACGCCGAAGACCTGCTCAACGTCGTGAGGTCGGAGTTGGCGCTCGACCGGGGCGATGTCCGCTTCCCGCGCAAGGGCACGGCGATGGCGATCTACAGCCGATGCGTCAACGCGCAGGAGCCCGTCGAGGCGGCGCTGCGGAGCCACTTCCCGTGGTGTGCGCAGTATCCCGATCAGCTCAAGGCGCTTTTCCGCGCCTACACCCAGCGCAAGCACGACAACAACGTGCTCGACTACGACGACCTGCTGCTCTACTGGTCGGGCCTGATGGACGATCCCGCGGCCGCGGCCGACCTGCGCAGGCGGTTTGATGCGGTGCTGGTCGACGAATACCAGGACACCAACGCCCTGCAGGCGTCGGTGCTCGAGCGGCTGTGCCCGAGCGGGCGGGGGCTCACGGTGGTGGGCGATGACGCGCAGTCGATCTACAGCTTCCGCGCCGCCACGGTCAACAACATCCTCAAGTTTCCCCAGCAGTTTCCCGGGGCCGCGGTGCTCAAGCTCGAACAGAATTACCGCAGCGTGCAGCCCATTCTCGACGCCACCAACGCGGTCATCGCCCTATGCCCGAGGCGATACAACAAAGACCTGTTTTCCACCCGCTCCAGCAGCGAAAAGCCCCGACTGGTCACCGTCGTCGACGAGCAGCAGCAGTGCGATTACCTGATCTCACGCGTGCTGGCGCACCATGAAGAGGGCATCCCGCTGCGGAGGCAGGCGGTGCTGTTCCGCGCCGCACACCACAGCGACGCGCTGGAGATCGAGCTCTCGCGGCGGAACATCCCCTTCGTCAAATACGGCGGGCTCAAGTTCCTCGAGGCGGCTCACGTCAAAGACGTGCTGAGCTTCCTCCGCCTGGCGGAAAATCCGCGAGACACCGTCGCGGCGCAGCGCGTCCTGCTTCTGCTCGACGGCGTCGGGCCCTCGGCGGCGAAGAAGGCCATGGAACACCTGGCGGCGCGACGGTTCGATTTCAAGGCGTGGGAAAACTTCCCCGCGCCGGCGGCCGCGATGGCGCAGTGGCCGGGCATGGTGTCGATGCTGATCAAGCTCGCGGGCGACGAGCATCGCACCGGCGCGCTCCCGCTTCGCGACCAGGTGGCGGAGGTGAACCAGTTTTACTCGCCCATTCTCGACAGGCTCTACGATCAGGCTCCGGCGCGGCGGCGCGACCTCGATCAGCTCGAACAGATCGCGGCCGGGTTCACCTCGCGAAGCCAGATGCTGACCGATCTCACGCTCGACCCGCCGGCGAGCACGCAGGATCTGGCCGGACCGCCGCTGATGGAGGAGGATTATCTGATCCTCTCGACCATTCACTCGGCCAAGGGCTGTGAGTGGGATGCGGCCTACGTCATTCACGCCGCCGATGGGAACATTCCCTCGGACATGGCGACCGGCAGCGAAGACGACATCGAGGAAGAGCGGCGGCTGTTTTATGTCGCCCTCACGCGGGCGAAGGATTTTCTGGAGGTGGTCTTCCCGCTGCGGTATTACGCCCGCAAGCGTGGCACTTCCGACCGCCACAGCTATGCGCAGCTCACGCGATTCATCCCGCCCGCACTGCTGCCGCATTTCAACCGAATCACCCTCGAAGCGCCCCCCGACGCCGCGACCCCAAAGCCGAGCGTCGAAACGACCGTCAACATCCGCAAAAAGATCAGCGCCCTGTGGGCCTGATCGGACGCGCGAATTCGGGCGCGGTTGGTGGTTTGCCTGAATGGCAGCGCGGATGATTGAAAGTGCGCCTGCTCAAGAATGCGCGTGATCGAGGATGCGCCTGATGGGCAATGCGCCTGATGCGCCTGATCAACAGTCCGCCTGCTCGACTGTGAATCGCGTCGATGCCCTCCGGGCCAGCCTGGATGCCGCGCCGCTCAGACCCGTGCCCGGATCACCCCCGCGAGCCGCTCGATACCCGGGTCGATCAATGCCGGATCGACTTGCCCGAAACTGAGGCGCAGGTGATGGGTGGGCACGACGCCGGCTTCGTCTGCGGGTGTGCAGTAATCGCCCGGGACATAGAGCACGCCCGCCGACACCGCCTCGTCGAACATGCCGGCGCGTGACGCATCGACATGACGCGGGAGCGTCAGCCAGACGTAGAGTCCGCCGCCAGGGCGGGTCCATGACACGCCGGGCACATCGCCCAGCGTGCGCGCCAGCGCGGCGAGCATCATGTCGCGCTTGGCACGGTACGACTGCCGCAGCCGTTCGACGTGGCGGGCGTAGTCGCCCTGCTCGACGATGCGGTGACACAGATACTGGCACAGCGCCGGCGAGCCGAAATCGTGGTTGCCCTTCTGCTGGAGCACGGCATGCAGCAGGTCGGGCGGCATGGCCGTATAGCCGGTCTTGAGCCCCGGCGCCAGCGGCTTGCTGAAGGTCGACGCCAGCACGGTGTGGCGGTTGGCGGCGTCAAAGCTCTTGATCGACGGCAGCGATTCGCCGTCGTAGCGCAGCTCGCGATAGGCCGCGTCTTCGAGGATGAGGATGCGATGCTTGCGCGAATACCGCTGCACGATGTCGAGCAGTCTTCGCCTTCGCTCGAGACTGAGCGTCAGGCCCGTCGGGTTCTGGAAGTAGCTGGCGCAGTAGATGAACTTCACCCGCTGCAGCTTGCCCCGCGCGTCGAGGGCGGCCAGGGTCTTCTCGACCGCCTCGACATCCATGCCCTGCTCGTCGATCGGCACCGAGACAAGCCGGGCGCCCAGGCTCACCAGCGCGCCGGTGTAGACGAAGTAGTCGGGCGACGCGCAGATGACGATATCGCCCTCGTCGAGCATGACGTCGGCCACCAGGTAGAGCGCCTGCTGCGAGCCGGTGGTCACGACGAGGCTGTCGGGCGTGATGCCCATTTCGCCGGCCGACTTGCCTTCGAGTGCCTCGAGGTGGGAGAGCATCGCCCGGCGGAGCGCCGAGAGGCCCAGCGTCGTGTCATACTGAAGCGCTTTCCGCGCCGTCGGCACGTCGCCCAGCACGGCCGCGGCAGCGCCGGCGACATACTCATCCGGCAGCGTGAGCGGATCGACCAGCCCCGCCGCCAGGTTGATCAGCGATGGATTGGCCAGCGCGGTGGCGATCAACTCGCTGATCGGCTGGTCCTTGGTGCGACGGGCCTTGGCCGAAAACGGCAGCGACAACGGCATGACGGAATCCTGGCGATGCATAGGCAAAACCCTCTTTGGCCGGCAGGCGGGGTCGACCGGCCGGCGGTGACGAGACCCACGTCATTCCGGGGGTGGCCCGGGCGCGTGGCGTGACAGCCGATCCGGCGGTGTGCCGCGGGTGGCGTGGCAGGCACGCCGGACCGGGCCTTGGAGTCTAGTCGGGCGGGCGGCGCGTCTCAATCGCACCGCCCCCGCGGCAGACACCCCCCGCGGCAGACACCCCGCACGGCGGTTACCATGCGGGGGTGATGCAGGCGAGACAGCTTTGGTCCGGCGTTCGGCGCGCCGCCGACATGGCGCTCGATCTGCTTTACCCGCCGGTCTGCGCCGCTTGTCGGTGCGCTGACCGTGCGATAATCGATCGGCTGTGCGAAGCCTGCCACGACGAGCTGACCCGACTGGGCGCGGCCCGGTCATGCGAGTTCTGCGGCCACACCCTCCCCGACTTCGGCGACTGCGGATTCTGCGCCGAAAAAGGCCACGCCCACATCGATGCGGTTGTTCGATTCGGGGCCTATGAGGGCGTGGCGATGCGGCTCGTTCATGCCATGAAATATGCCCGGCGGTGGAACCTCGCGCCGGTGATCGCCCTGGCGATGGTCCGCCGCCCCGCGTTGTCCGATGCGCTGCGCAGCGCCGACCTGCTCGTGCCCGTCCCCCTTCACTGGCGGCGCGAGGTGGGCCGGGGGTTTAACCAGGCCGAACTGCTGGCGCAGGAACTGGCCCGCCTGACGGGCGTGCCGATGCTCCGGGCGGCCAGGCGACGCCGCGCCACCGAAACCCAGACCCACTTCCACTCCGTCACCCGAAGAATGTCTAACCTCAGAGACGCCTTCACCTTGCGCTCTGCCGCCGGTCAGGTCACCGGCAAACGGATCGTCCTGATCGACGACGTGCTCACCACCGGCGCGACGCTGATCTCGCTCGCGCGCACGCTCCGCAAAGCCAACCCCCGCCAGATTACGGCGGCGGTCTTTGCCGTTGCGGGAAATCGCTGAGGCGTCCGACATCCGTGGACAGGGGGTGATTTGCTCCGCCATTTGACAGTTTGAATCGAGCAGGGGAAGATTAGGGGCTTGAAGTCGGCCGCTCATGCGGCGGGATGGTGGCCATAGCTCAGTTGGTAGAGCGCGAGGTTGTGGTCCTCGATGTCGCGGGTTCGAGCCCCGTTGGTCACCCCTTTTCATCACCAAATGTGCGGCCGGGCTGGCTTCATAACCATGCCCGGCCGCTGCACTTGTATCACCGCCACTTTCCTGCCCGGGCCAATTCGGCTCTCGCCTTTCGACTGCGGCCCGACCCCTCGTCGTCACAGGCAAGCCGATCGACCGAGCCGGTTGTCGGGCAGGTCGGGTCGACCGATCGTGAGGTCGACAATGCGCTGATGGGGGCGGAGAATCAACGGCATGCTGACCAAGCGAATCATTCCCTGCCTTGATGTCGACGCCGGGCGTGTGGTGAAGGGCGTGAAGTTTTTCGACCACGTCGATGCCGGAGACCCCGTCGAGCAGGCCAGGCGGTATGAAGCGCAGGGGGCCGATGAGCTGGTGTTTTATGACATCAGCGCCAGCCACGAAGGCCGGGCGATCATGGCCGACCTGGTGTCGCGCGTGGTCGAGCAGGTGTTTATGCCGCTGACGGTGGGCGGGGGCATCCGCACACTCGACGACGCGAGCCGGTTGATCGCCGCGGGGGCGGAGAAGGTCTCGCTCAACTCGGCCGCGGTGAAGCGGCCGGACCTGATCGCGGAGGTGGCGGGCAAATACGGACGGTGTGCCACCGTGCTGGGGCTGGATGCCAACCGGGTGATGCGCGACGGCACGGAGTATTGGGAAGTCTTCGTCAACGGCGGGCGGGTCAATACCGGCGTGCGGGTGATGGACTGGGTGAAGCAGGCCGAGGCGCTGGGCGCGGGCGAGATCGTGCTCAACGTGATGAACGCCGACGGGACGACCGCGGGCTATGACATCGAGATGACCGCGGCGGTGAGCGAGGCGGTGAAGGTGCCGGTGGTTGCCAGCGGGGGCGCGGGCAGCCCGGAACACATGCGGGCGGTGCTCGATGAAGGCAAGGCCGACGCGGCGCTGGCGGCGTCGATCTTCCACTTCGGCAAATACACCGTGGGCGAGGTGAAGCGATATCTTTCGGATCAGGGCGTGCCGGTGAGGACGCGCTAGGCCTGGCGCTGCCCGGAGGAGTTGAGGCAAGTCGGCGCTTCGTGCGCCCGCGCCGGCCGCGGCGGTGGGTACAATTCAGGCCATGGCGAGCGAACCGGTCGGTCCGCCGACGAGGGAAGTGCGGGCGGCATCATGGGATGAGTTGCTCAAGCTGCTGTATGCCGGCAGTTGGCGTCCGCCGCTGGGGCGGTGGCGGTCGGCCTTTGCGTATCGTGGCATGGCGGTCAGCGACGACCCACTGACGACCTCGCTGTTTCGGCTGGGTCACCGCCCTGCCGCCGGGGCGACCGAACAGCACCTGCTCCGCAACTTCCGCAAATACGCCAGTGGCGAACCGGGCATGCCGCTGGGCGGCCCGCTGATGGGCCAGTCGATCTGGAACTGGCTCGCCCTGGCGCAACACCACGGCTTGCCGACGCGGCTGCTCGACTGGACGTTTTCGCCCCTGGTGGCGATGCACTTCGCGGTCGAAGACCCGGTCGAGTTTCATCGTGACGGCGTGATCTGGTGTGTCGATTACGTCAAGGCGCACGCGCTGCTCCCCCAGAAACTGCGCGAAGCGCTGCGTCGAGAAGGGTCGGACGTGTTTACCGCCGAACTGCTCGACTCGGTGGCGACCAACCTCGGCGAGCTTCAGCGGCTCAGCGGCGATGTGTTTGTCGTCTTCCTCGAGCCGCCCAGCCTCGACCAGCGGATCATCAACCAGTTCGCCCTGATGAGCCTGATGAGCAGCACGGCATCGCGCCTGGATCACTGGCTGGCACGCCACCCCGACCTCTATCAGCGCGTGATCATCCCGGCGGCGGTGAAATGGGAAATCCGCGACAAGCTCGACCAGGCAAACATCACCGAGCGCACGCTGTTCCCCGGGTTGGACGGCCTGTCGCGCTGGCTCAGGCGGTATTACTCGCCGCGGGTGGTCGACACGCCGGGAGAGGACAAGGGCGCGCCATATTGAGCGGGCGATCGGTGACCGAGTTGGCGGGTGACCGAGCGGGCGGGGGGGCGACTGAACTGGCGGGCGGGCGGCGGGCGACCGAACTGGCGGGCGACCGGGCGCGCGGGCGATTCACCATGGCAAGGCGGGTCGAACCGGCCTGCCGATCCGATCGGCCCGCCGACTCGACCCGCCTGATGTTCCAGCACGCACACCGTCCGACCTGGCGACCCTTCGACTCGTATGCCGGGAGTCGCCCTGCCCGGCTGCCGACGCGGGGGCACACAGCCCCTTGCCGACTCGGCGGGCTAACTTGGTCGGCGGGCTCACTGGGTCGGCGGGCTCACTTGGCCAACAGCGGCTTGGCGGCTCGGATCATGCCGAGAAACTCGGCGCGGTAGCCGCCGGGGTCGGCGCCCAGCGAAGCCGTCGCGATGTCGTCGGCGGCATCGAGGGTGAAGTCGCCCTTGTGGGGCGAGTCTCGGAGGATCATCCCGAAACCCGCGACCGCGGCCGCGAACCGGAAGTCGGGCGAGGCGTCGGCAAAGGCCTTGTCCGAAGCCTTCAGCGGCACTTCGAGCTTGGTGCTGGTGTCGCCATCGGGCTGCTTGTAGCGGAGCTTGACCGTCAGGATTTCGTCGTGGGCCGCCGCGTTGGCCGGCAGCGCTGTCGATGCCGGTGTCGATCGTTGCGCGGGTGCCTGATACTTCAGCTCATCGACTGCCGGCCGATCGACGGACGTGTCGATCCCG
>CAZBOE010000143.1:0-2295 GCA_964493365.1 uncultured Tepidisphaeraceae bacterium
TGAACATCCGAAGCATCCCGGTCCCTCCGAAACTTATTGGGGCAACGGCGACCCGCGCCGACACCGGCCAGCGCACGCGCCGCCGGCCGCGCCGTCGTCCGGTGCGTAGTTCGGCCGCGGGTCGCGCGGGCAACAACTCCCGCGCGGCCCCGCCGCTGCATTCAATTGACACAACCAAGGTTGAAACCGTGACCGATCGGTCACAGCTTGTCGACGTCGATCCCGATCACCATCGAGCCGATCGGAACATCACCGTCGAGGATCGGCACCGCCACCTGCACCTGCTTGGCGCCGGTCGACTGGTCGACCTCGACCTCACCGATCCAGACCTCGCCGGCCATCGGCTTGTCGTGCTTGGCTTTGCCCTTGTGCGACCAGTTGGTGGTCTTGGACAGAAAGCCGACCTTTCGGCCGTCGGCGTCGCTCACGAAGCCTTCGACCATGGTGTCGTCCTTGCGGTCGTTGATGACCTTCGCAGCTTCGGTCTTGGTCAGCGACCTGACAAACGGGTCGAGCATGCTCAGCCCGGCCCACTTGTCCTGCGTCATCGACTTGACCTCGTTCGACGGCGACTGGTTCTGATTCCGGACCGCCGTCACCACCGCCGACTCCGCCGCGATGGCCTTGACCGCGTCGACCCGTGCCTCGACCTTCGCCTTGAGCTCGGCATCCATCGCCCAAGCCGGCGCCGCGACCAGAAGCGTCAGTACAGCCGACACCACAACTGACTTGCGATGCATGTTTTCGTCTCCTGTAGTTGTTGACGTGCCCACGCGGTTCGGGTTGCTACCACGACCCCAACCGATATACCGGGGCTCCACAGAATGGTCGGTCAGCAGGTTGACCGCCTTTACCGTTCTCAAGATTTCACAAGGGACGATCAAACACGACATTCCTGTCCGGAAATGGCGAGTCCTCTCGGTGCCGCCGGTCGAGTAGACTAGGCGGGCGATGAGCACCCAACCCGCTGCGCGTCCTGCCCGGTTCACGCTCGAGTCGCTGCGCAACGCCCGCGCCGCGGGCGCCAAGGTGGCGATGCTGACCTGTTACGACTTCACCATGGCCCGCTTCATGCATGAGGCCGGCATACCCGCGGTGCTCGTCGGCGACTCGGCTTCGTCGGTCATCCTCGGTCACCCCACCACCCTGCCGGTTCCGTTGTCATTCATGATCGAGATCACGGCCGCTGTGCGCCGCGGAGCGCCCGATTGCCTGCTGGTGGCAGACATGCCCTTCGGGTCGTATCAGGCGTCGGAAGACGCGGCCCTGCGGGCGATGTTTCGGATGGTCAAGTCATCGGGGTGTGACTGCGTCAAGCTCGAGGTGGCAGCGTCACACATGGGGCTGATCCGCCGGGCGACCGACGCCGGCGTGGCGGTCATGGCTCACATCGGGCTGCGCCCGCAGACGGTGGCGGTTCTCGGCGGCTTCAAGACGCAGGCCCGCTCGGCAGCGTCGGCGGCCGACGTGGTTGATCTCGCTCGGCAGTGTGAATCGGCCGGGGCGGTGGCGCTGCTGGTCGAGGCCGTGCCGGCGGAGGTGGGCAAGGCGATCGTCGAGGCGACGGGCGTGCCGGTCATCGGATGCGGCGCTGGGCCGCACGTACACGGCCATGTCGTCGTCACCCACGACGCGCTGGGGCTCACCCCACGCGCGCCGCGGTTTGTTCCCAGGCTGGCGGATCACGGGCAGGCGCTCAGCGAGGCGCTGCGCTTGTATCGCCAGGCGGTCGAGTCCCACACCTACCCCGGACCCGAACACGTCTATGCCATGTCAGACAGCGAGCTCGAGGCATTTCGCGGCGTCCGGAAGTGATCGCAGTGGCCGAAAGCGGATGGCCATCACCATCGGCCCCCTGGGGGGGGACCAACGTTTTGGCATGAAACGTGACTAACAGCGTGCATACGATTCATTGCACCGCCCGAACAGGCCCGGCCATGCGGACGATCCGATAACAGGACTGGACTCGGACGATTGGCCGGGTAGTCGGGCTCAGACGCAGATTTCAGGAGATACTTCGATGGCACCCTGGCGCAAGACGCTGACTGGTTTCGCACTCGCCGCCGCTGTTGCAGGTGGCGGGTGGGCGACATACGAGGTCTTTACCGATGCGCAGTTCGCGGTTGCGCAGGACCGGGTCCAGCATTCGCGGGAACAGCTCGCGACGGTGCAGGATCTGGCGAGCGTGTTCAAGGAAGTCGGCCGGGTCGTCGAGCCGTCGGTCGTGCAGATCGAGGCGGTGAAGTCGGTCCGCAATGCCGGTCGCTCGCCGGCAGACATGCTCCGGCGGATGTT
>CAZBOE010000143.1:2305-12104 GCA_964493365.1 uncultured Tepidisphaeraceae bacterium
CGGTGAGCCCGATCTGCCGCCCGGCTTCAACATGCCCGAGATGCCCGATGAGTTTCGCTCGCAGGGCACCGGCTCGGGCGTGATCGTCGAGGTCGAGGGGCAGTATGGCTACATCCTCACCAACAACCACGTCGCCGGCGGCGCGACCGACATCACCGTCGAGCTTGCCGACGGCCGCGTGATCACCGGCGCACAGGTGATGGGGACCGACCCCAAGAGCGATCTGGCGGTTGTTCGCATCGAAGCCGACAACCTCATCCCGGCTCAACTGGGTGACTCGGATCAGCTCGACAAGGGCGACTGGGTGCTCGCGTTCGGCAGCCCGTTCGGCTACGTCGGCTCGATGACCTCGGGCATCATCAGCGCCAAGAACCGCCAGACCGGCATCCTCGGTCAGCTTGGTCAGGAGAACTTCATCCAGACCGATGCCGCCATCAACCCGGGCAACTCGGGCGGCCCGCTGGTCAACCTGCGGGGCGAAGTGATCGGCATCAACACCGCCATCGCCTCGCGCACGGGCGGCTTCAACGGGATCGGCTTTGCCATTCCCAGCAACCAGGCCAAGCCGATCTACGAGATCCTCAAACAGGGCGGCAAGGTCGAGCGCGGCTACCTGGGCGTGGGGATATCCGATCTCACCGACCCCCGCGGCCGCGAGCAGGCGGAGGTGCTCGGTTTCGAGGGCACCAAGGGTGTGCTGGTCGGCCAGGTGACGCGTGACGCCCCTGCCGCCGGCGCGCTGCGCCCGGGCGACATCATCACCGCCATCAATGGCGCCGCGGTCGACAACGTCAGCCAGCTTCGCCAGCGCGTCGCCAACACGCCGCCCAATACGAAGATCGACCTGACCGTCTTCCGCGCCGGCAAGACCGAAACCGTGAGCGTGACCCTGGGAGCGCAGCCCGATGATCTCGAATCCGTCGCCTCGGTGGCTTCGCCCAATCAGCAGGACACCACGGTCGGCCTAGGGCTGCGGGCGCTGACCGACGAGGTCAAGGCGGAACTGGGCATCGACAACATCGACGCGGGCGTGGCCGTCACCGAGGTGACGACCGGGTCCCCCGCCGCCCGGGCAGGCCTGCAGCCCGGCGACGTCATCACCTCGATCGACGGCAAGCCGGTGACGACACTCAGAGAAGCGTCGGACGCGATCAAGGCTGGCGACCTGAACAAGGGCATCCGGATGATCGTCGCCAACCAGCAGGGCCAGCGTTTCGTCGTGGTCCGCCGGGCCCGGTGAGCGGCGGATCAGAAGAGTCGACCCGACCACAAACAAGCACGGGCTGGCGATCAACCTCGCCAGCCCGTCTTGGTTGTCTAACGACCCGATCCTCGTTGTCGGATCGCGAGCGCCTCGCCTGCCGCCCTGCTTTACCGCCGCCTCTCTGGGCCGATAGCGCCGGTCAGAACGGGGCCCCGAAATCCGGGATCCGCCTGCAGACCTGCTTCGCGCTTTTGACGATGATGCGGCGCACCGTCACCCTTGAACAGCCCAGTGACGACGCGAGATATGCGACCGCCCGGTCTGCACTGCGCTGCACGTCTTCATCAAGCGGTCTGCAAATAACGGCATGAATGACGATCAGCGCCGCAATTGTCGTGCGGATTACGGCACGCTCGCGCCTGCCCATCGACTCAAGGGCGCTCAGTTTCGCCAGAGCCGCTTCCACCTCCGGGCGGATGGACTTAGGGTCGAAGATCGCGCCTCTGGGCAACTTCTCAAAGGCCCCGTCGTTCCGCTGTAGACCGAGCAGATCCCTGAGATGGCCAGGCGCGGCGATCTTCGTCTCAAGTTTCCTGGCTCGTACAGGCGCTGCGACCAACCCAACGTGTGCCGACGGATCATCAAGCGAAACTTGCGGCCTGACGGTGAAGGCATCTCTCGGAGGCAGCACCGGTATACGATGATGCACCGGATGGGTCAGGCATTTTCCGTCGTCGGCCCGCGTCTCAATGGCGACGAAACTGGTGTGCTCGCACATGACGCTGTATTGCAGCGACACCGCGACCATCTGCTCCCTGATCTGGCGTCGAATCTGCGAGTTCTGCATTCCCGACGCCCGCAGGCAGGCCAGGCGGTTCCGCGCCCAGAGCGAGGCGGTGAAACCGTCGTCGGCGATAACCGAGCACCCGACACGCCAGACCATTACTTGCTCACCGACACGCACCGTCAAGTCCACCGACGTAGGCGGGTGCTCACATTCTGCGGCCAACCAGATTGCGTCGCCCTCAAAGACCGCCCTCAACTCCGGATCAGCCACCACTACGGCCCCGGCATTCTTCCACTCCACTGCGACCAAATCGGCGCGGGGCGCCGCGATCCGCTCGAATTGACGAATGACAAGGTCGGTAATCTCCCCGTCATCGACCACGAATTCGGCCGCCCCCGCGGTGGCCTCGGCCAGCCTTTGCATGAGCGAACGGCTTACCGAACTGCCGATGCCAATCGTGAAGAACCGCGATCGATCGCGGGCCCGCGACGCCAGCGCAACCACCCTGTCCTCATTGCCCACCTGTCCGTCAGAGATCAGAATGATCTCTCGCCTTCTGCCGGCAGCGACGGGCTGGTCAAGCAGGGCCGCGAGCGAGCCTGACAGTTCCGTTCCACCATCGGCCCTCTGCTGATTCAGCCATGCCATCGCCGTGTTGAAGGTGCCCACTTCGTATCGCACGGCCTGCGGGAACGCGGTCGTGTAATCGGAGGCGAAGCTGCAGAGATTGAACCAGTCCCCTTCGCGAAGATTCCTCACGCAGGTTCGAACCGCCTGCACCGCGCGGGCAAACTTATTGCCGCCCATTGACCCCGACCTGTCGATCAAGAAAAGATAGTCGCGCGGCGCACCCGACTCCGGCACGGGGGGCAGATGCTCGAAATCGGGCACGAGCGAAACCGCCGCGACATGCCTGCCCGCAGGCCCGCGCGCTGCGACCGAGCATGGCGTGACCGCCGCGACAAGCTCCAGACGGATGACGATGTCGCCGTCGGCGGCCGTCGTTCCCGCCTGAAGCCCGACCCGCCAGCCCTCACCCCCGCCCTTGTGTGTCACGCACAGTCCGTGGGTGGGTGAATCGACTTCGGAAACGCGGATGTCGTCCGACAGTTCGAGGTCGAGCGAGAGGCGATATCCTGCCGCAGGGTCGATCGGAGGATTGACCGTGTCGTCGTCCAAAGCTGCGTCAAGGCGATCCAAGGCATCAGCATCGGTCGGCGGCTGAGGCACGTAGCGCGGGCCTACGACGGTCGGGAAAACCAGCTCGGCCGTCGCGTCGCGAACATCCAGCGGCATGACGTAGGTGAGCCGGGTTGTCACGGTCTGCCCGGGAACCAGACTGCCCAGGGAGACGGAGAACACATCGCCCCGATGCTGCTGCAGCAGGTAAGCCCCGTCGCCCGCCCGCACCGAGCGGTCATACTGCTCCAGCGCTTTTTCCGTTTCGGTGAGCCTTGCAGTGTAGGTGCGGCTGTCGAGGGCGGCCTCGAACCCGCAGACGGCCGCCGACGAGTTCAACGGAAACGTGTAAACCACCTCGAGCGGCACGTTGCCGCTGTTGTAATAGGTCTGACAAATGGTTATTCGCTGCCCGCCCAGCGACACCCGGCCGCGGATCGCCAGTTCGCGCAGCGCGACTGCGCCTGGCGCACCACCAGCGTGTTTCCCGCCCAAAATCGAAACGCCGAAATTGCTCATCAGGCTCCTTCTCCCGCTGCGGTCAGCCAGCCGGGTGCCGGCGCACTTGCATGGGGTTCCCATTCCACCCCGTATAGAGCCCGACGCGGAAAGTGCGCTTACCTGACGTCGGGCGAGTTGTCGTGACGGTCCGTTCCGGCCAGCGCCTTCCAGGCCGCCTCGCTGAGACGACGGAGCAGCGTCGGGTCTCGATGGTGCCGCGCCAGGTCGAGGTGTATCTCGACGCCCTCGGCGACCACCAAATGAACCCATGCCGCAGCGCGACTGGTCTTTCGGCGCGTCTTCCCCGCTGGAGTTCGTCCCTTGGAAGCCGTGCCGACTGTTGAAGCGTCTGAGTCGATCGCGCGTCCGGTAGGTGGCGCGATTTTCTCAGGCCGAGCCGGCGACGCCGTCCCAGGCGCGACCACCTGCCGGATCGCCTCCAGTGGGATCCCACTCACCTGCATCTCGCCGATCTTGCGGAGCACGGCCAAGTGGCTCGCGTCGTAATGGCTTCCACGACCCGCCCCATGAGGAGGCGGCAAAAGCCCTCGCTGCACGTAAAACCGCACCGCACGGCGGCTAACGCCCGCCGCCGCAGCCAGCTCTCCGATACCGTATTGGCCGGTTGCCATGGCAGTATTATGACACCAAGTGTCGCATTAGTCAACTGTCATGTTTCTGCATGCCCGGCGTTTCAGCGCCGTCACAGACCACACGCGGCTTGGGTAGAGGATGAAGCGCGCGGGGCTTTCGGCCGTGTGAGGGCGAAGAGCGCCGGCGCAAAGGGCGGCGATCGCGGCAGGTCTGATGGATGAGGCGGGCAACTCCGTCTGGGAGGAGGATGTCGCGTCAGAATGGCATCCGCCGTCCGCGGACGATGGGCGTCAAAAGCACTCGACGTGAATGAGTGGCGCTCAAGTGCTAACAGGCGACGCCCTGCCTGATTGGCCTGCGATCGTCAGCGCATGCTGCGAGACCAGGATGTCGTGCAACAGCCCTGCTTCACAACGATCGTGCGACACTGCCTTGCGCATCGCGCCGCTGTTCTGCGCAGGTGAATGCCCGGCAGGCTCGACCGCTTAAGACGCACAACGGTGGAAGGGGTCACCGTGCCGGGGGCGCACTGATCCAGTGCACGCCTTGCGGGTGCGCATCTGGCGCGTGCAACCGTGTCGGGTTCAATCTTGCCGGGGGCCGCTCTCCGCGAGAACGCCTGCTGCCTCGCGTCAGGCGCGCACGCGGCGCATCAGCATGCCGGCGAGCAGGGTCGCGCCGGCGGTGGCCGCGGTGGGAAGCGGGACGGGGGCGGGTGAGTCGGTCGGGGTCGGTACCGGCGGGCCGTTGAAATTGCCGTCGTGGATCTCGGCGCCGAGGTTCACCGACGAGGCATAGACGTTGCCATACAGGTTGCTCTGGAAGGGCTTGCCGCCGCTTCCGGAGATCAGTGCCTCGGGGGCGAGGATGGTGCCGTAGGTGGTGCGGTTGAGGACGACGTTGAGCGCGTCGTTGAAGTTAAACAGCAGCTTGTTGCGCAGCGGATCGACGTTGCCGTTGAAGTTTCCGTTGAAGCTGGCGTTGGCGCCGGTGACGTTGACGATCAGCGAGGTGGCGCTGTTGGTGCGGACATCAAACTCGGCCGCCTTGGCCAGGTCGGCCGCACTGATCGAGAAGATGGCGATGCCGTTGCCGGCTGCGTTGAAGATCAGCTTGTTGCCCGAGAACTGCCACAGGCTGTTTGAGCTCAGCCCCGCGTAGTAGTCCGACACCGTGTCGATCTGGCTCACCGCAGTGGTGTCGACGGGGGCGTTCACAACCTTGTTGCCGTGGGTTTCGATCTTCCACAGGCTCGACGGCAGCGGCTTTTCGTGAACGAACGAACCGTTTTGGATGTGGAAGTTCTTCGCGTTGACCTGCCCCTCGACCTCGAGCGCCGGCAGACCCGACGCGGTCGGCGTATAGCCCTGACCGAAGACCGGCCAATCGCTGTTGCGGACTTTGAGATTGCCGCCGACGAGCGTCCGGCCGTGGATGTGGTTGGACCCGATCGACAGGTTGTTTTTGGTGACGACCGTGTAGTCAAACAGCTTGACCGCGTCGGCCATCGCCGACGCAGAGACCAAAGCCACCACACCCGCCGCAACGGCAGTGCGCAACGTCATCATACGCATTCGCATTTTTCTCCAGTCCTCAGTCGACTTCACCCAGGGGAGCACGCTTTCCCGGCCACCGCTCGAACATCATCGGTCCCCGGCCGGGCTTGGTTGTGAGGAACTTACGACGCGAGGGCCCAATCCGCAACCGGCATTTTGGCCGCAAGCGTTGGCCTATCCAACGCTTAGCGCACGCAGTGCGAAGATGGGCAACCTGTAACGGTGGGAATGCCCGGCGCGGCTACCCGGGCAGCGAAAACGACAGGGTCAAACAAGAAGGCCCGGAAAACCGGGCCCTACCCTATACCCCCAAGGGGAGTCGAACCCCTGTCCTCTGGCTGAGAAAGGGATTGAATCCGCGCTTTTACGCTGAGAATGGATGGGAACAGATTGGACATTCGGGGTGTTGCCTACCCCCGCTGAGCCCCACCTGCCATGTCGCCCTCTCAACGGTGTAACGGAGGTTCGACGGCGCGGCGACTGACGGCAAGCAAGGGGTGCCACATCCATGCCGTCCCAGTATTCGCGCGGAACACGTCCGTGTTCAGCCATGTCGCGAGTGGCGACCCATGCACGGAGGTGAACGAAAGCACAGGCATGGGCACCCGCTTCTTTAGCGGACGGCCATGTCGGGTTAGTCTGTGGCGATGCGAAAGTCCGGGTCTGTTTACGATAGCGCTCCCGCCAAAACTCGTAAGGCCATCGACGCCTACTACGCCAGCCTTAGGGAGTACGCACACCAACAGGCGTTCCACGAGGGAGCGGTCTCGGTGGCCTTCCAGACGCTCCTGGCCGATGCGGCCAGAACCCACCAGTGGACGCTCATCCCGCAGCTGTCGTCCAAGGTGTCGACCTCGAAAGCGGGCCGGGGCGGCATCCGCCCCGACGGTACTCTCAAGGACAACTTCAACACCGTCCGCGGCCACTGGGAGGCCAAGGACACCAACGACGACCTCGACACTGAGATCAAGAAGAAGTTCGCCAAGGGCTACCCGCTCACCAACATCATCTTCGAGGACACCCGCCACGGCGTCCTTTTCCAGAACGGGCAGAAGATCCAGAAGTATGAACTGCAGGACAAGGACCAGCTCGCGGACCTACTGAAGCAGTTCTTCGCGTATATCGAGCCCCACGTCGAGGAGTTCGAGCACGCCGTCGACGAGTTCAAGACCCGCGTCCCCGACCTCGCGCTGGGCCTCAAGACCAAGATCGAAGAGGCCCACGCCACCAACAGGAACTTCAAGGTCGCCTTCGCCCGGTTCTTCCAGCTCTGCCAGACCTCGCTCAACCCCGACATCACCGAGCCCGTCGTCAATGACATGCTCGTGCAGCACCTGCTCACCGAACGCCTCATCCGCGAGATCTTCGACAACCCCGAGTTCATCCAGCGGAACGTCATCGCCGCCGAGATCGAGAAGGTGATCGCGGCGCTGACCAGCAAGTCGTTCAACCGCGACACGTTCCTCAAGTCGCTCGACCGCTTCTACATCGCCATCGAGAACGCCGCCCGGACGATCACCGACTACGCCGACAAGCAGCACTTCCTGAACACCGTGTACGAGAGGTTCTTCCAGGGGTACTCGGTCAACCTCGCCGACACCATGGGAATCGTCTACACGCCTCAGCCGATCGTCGACTTCATGTGCGCCTCAGTGGCGGAGGTGCTGGAGAAGGAGTTCGGCAAGTCGCTCGGCGACAAGGACGTCTACCTGCTCGACCCCTGCACGGGCACGGGCAACTTCATCGTCAACCTGATCCGCCGCATCCCCAAGAAGGACCTGCCACGGGTCTACCGCGACCAGCTGTTCGCGAACGAGGTTATGCTCCTGCCGTATTACATCGCGGCCCTCAACATCGAGCACGCCTATTACGAGCAGACCGGGGAGTACGCGCCCTTCGAGGGGCTGTGCTTTACAGACACCCTCGACCTCACCGACGAGGCGCAGACCAAGCTAAGTTTCATCAATGCGACGAACGCTGAGCGAGTGAACAAGCAGCGGAGGAGCCCGATCACCGTCATCATCGGCAACCCTCCGTGGAACGTGGGACAAGCGGACGAGAACGACAACAACAAGAACCGCGCGTATGGCCCGATCGACAAGCGGATTCGCAACACCTACGTCAAGGATTCATCCGCATCGCTCCACACAAAGCTCTATGACGCCTACATGAAGTTTTTCCGTTGGGCCAGCGACCGACTGGTCGGTCCTGAGGGAATCGTCGCATTTGTTTCGAACAATGGGTTCCTGCACGGCGTCGGCTTCGACGGGTTCAGAGCCCACCTCGCCCGCGACTTTACCGACGTGTATCACTTCAACTTTAAGGGGAACGCAAGGACGAGCGGCAGCCGGCGTAAGGAGGAGGGAGGCAACGTGTTCAACGATCAGATCCGGGCCGGTGTCGGAGTAACGGTACTGGTTCGTCGCAACTCGAAGAAGCCGAAGACAATCCGGTACCATGAGGTCGGCAACGGTTGGGACGCCGAACGGAAGCTGGGCGAACTCCAAAGGTACCCGACACTTGGAGAGGTGCCTTGGAGGCATTTGGAGCGATCCTCGTCGGGTGACTGGGTGCTCGGCGAGTTGATCGAAGACGACGGGTCCTCCATCCCCTTGGCGTCGAAAGAGTCGAGATCGGCCTCCGTGCCCGGAAAGGCCAAGACCGTCTTCAAGCGTTACTCCCTCGGCGTGTCCACGAATCGAGATCGGGTCGCGTACTCCACGTCGAAGCACTCGCTCCTCCGAACCGTGGAAGCCTTCGTCGAGAGCTACAACGCCGAGGTCAGCCGCTATGCGCGTAAGCGACCAGCACCAGACGTGGACGACTTCGTGGACTACACGAAGGTGAAGTGGAGCCAGACGCTGAAGGTGAAGCTGACCCGAGGGACGTTCGCAGAGTTCTCCGAATCTCGCGTGCGTCAATCGCTCTATCGACCGTTCGACAAGCGATGGCTCTATTACGACGGGACGGTGAACGATCGCCCGGGACAGTTCGCCGAGTTTCTCCCTCTAGAACGCGACAATCAGGTCCTTGTCATCAGCGACCTTGGGTTCAGGGCCTCTGGATTTTCGGCACTGCTGACAGATCTGATCCCAGACCTGCACCTCTGCGCCGCCGTCGATGCCCATCAATGTTTTCCCTTCTACGTCTACGACGAGGACGGCACCAACCGCCGCGAGAACATCACCGACTGGGCCCGCGATCAGTTCCACAGCCGGTACAAGGACAAGACGATCACCAAGTGGGACATCTTCCACTACGTCTACGGCCTGCTCCACCACCCCGGCTACCGCACGAAGTTCGCCGAGAACCTCAAGCGCGAGCTCCCCCGCATCCCCTTCGCCCCCACCCCCCGCGACTTCCGCGCCTTCGCCGACGCCGGCAACAAGCTTTCCAAGCTCCATGTGGGCTACGAGTCGGTCGAGCCCTACAACCTCAAATGGGAGGAGACCCCTGGCGTCCCCCTCTCCTACCGGGTCGAGAAGATGTCCTTCCCCCGGATCAGGGCCAAGGGCAAGCCGTCCGAGATTGACCGCTCCCGCCTCAAGATCAACGACTCCCTCACTCTCGCCGGCATCCCCCCCGAAACCTACGACTACCGCCTCGGCAACCGCTCCGCCCTTGAGTGGGTCATCGACCAGTACCAGGTCGAACGCGACGACAAGGGCAACATCACCTCTGACCCCAACCGCGACGACGACGAGCAGTACATCGTCAACCTCGTCGGCCGCGTGGTGCGGGTGTCCGTAGACACGGTTCGGATCGTCAAGAGCTTGCCCGCGGATTTCGGTGCCTAATCGGTCACCTTAGATCAGGCTCACGGGTGGGTTGTGCCGGAGAGTAGCCGCCTGCTGCAGAGAAAAACCCTTTTAAATTCAGCATTTACACGGATTTATCATCAGTACCCCCAAGGGGAGTCGAACCCCTGTCCTCTGGCTGAGAACCAGATATCCTAGGCCACTAGACGATGGGGGCGTC
>CAZBOE010000144.1:0-439 GCA_964493365.1 uncultured Tepidisphaeraceae bacterium
GAGCCACCGCCGTTCTCGTTGGAGAGCTTGGTGGCGCGCTCGAGGAGGCGGGAGTGGAGGTAGAACACGTCGCCGGGGTAAGCCTCGCGGCCGGGCGGGCGACGGAGCAGCAGCGAAAGCTGGCGGTATGCGGCCGCCTGCTTCGAGAGGTCGTCATAGACGCACAGCGTCGCCTGGCCCTGCCACATGAAATGCTCGGCCATCGCGGTGCCGGCGTAGGGGGCGATGTACTGTAGCGGGGCGGGGTCGGAGGCCGACGCGCTGATGATCGTGGTGTATTCGAGCGCGCCGTAGTGGCGGAGGGTGTCGACGATGGCGGCGACGGTCGATTCCTTCTGACCGACCGCGACATAGAAGCACTTCACGCCCGTGCCCTTCTGGGCAATGATCGTGTCGAGCGCGACGGCGGTCTTGCCGGTCTTGCGGTCGCCGATGATCA
>CAZBOE010000144.1:502-3291 GCA_964493365.1 uncultured Tepidisphaeraceae bacterium
AGCGGCTCCTTCACAGGCTGACGGGCCGCGATGCCGGGGGCGACGATGTCCATCTTGCGGGTCTGCGTGAGCGGGATGGGGGCGCCGCCGTCGAGGGCCTGGCCCAGCGGGTTGACCACGCGGCCGATCAGAGCGTCGCCCACGGGCACTTCGAGCAGGCGTCCGGTCGCCTTGACCTGGTCGCCCTCCTTGATGGTCAGATAGTTGCCGAAGATGACCGCGCCGATGGCGTCTTCCTCGAGGTTGAAGACCTGGCCCATGGTGCCGTTTTCGAATTCGAGCAGTTCGCCCGCCATGGCGCCCGAGAGGCCGTAGATGCGGGCGATGCCGTCACCGACTTCGACGACCGTGCCGACCTCGGTCACCGCGAGACGCTGCTCAAAGCCCGCGATCTCGCGCTTCAGGACACTGGTGATTTCTGCGACGTTGATGGCCATGGCCGGTTTCCTTGGATGTTGCTGTTGCCAGTCGGATTGAGTGTTGTGCCAGAAAGACTTGAGAGTATACGAGGGCTATCGGCTCTGACGCGACGAAAGAAGCCGCTGTTTCATGTCCTGCAGCTGCCTGCGGACCGATGCGTCGATCAGTCGATCGCCCACACGGATGATCAGCCCGCCGATGATCGAATCATCGACATACTGGTGCACGACCGCGTCCTTGCCCAAGGCGCTGCTGACCCGCTGGCGCACGGTTTCGAGGTCGCCGGCGTCAAGCCGCTGGGCCACGGTGACATCGACCTCGACCTTGCCCAGCAGTTCGTCGAGCACGTCTTCGAAGGCCGCGAGGATCTCGCCCAACATGCCGGCTTGGCCGCGGGCGTTGAGATAGCCGAGGAAGTTTCTCACCAGTGGCGATGCGCCGCTGAAGGCGGCGGTGAAGACGCGCGACCGCTCGTCGCCCGAGATGCCCGGGTTCTGCAGCAGCTGCAGGAACTGCGGGTTTTGCTCGATGACCTCGGCGACGCCGCGCATGTCGGCGGCGGTCTCGTCGAGCACGTTGCGCTCCTGCGCCAGCTCGACCAGCGAGCGGGCATAGGCCAGGGCGGTCTGCGAATGATGAACGGTTGGCATGGCGGGTGACCTCGGACGGTGCTGCAGGTCAAGAAGACGCTTCCGGCGCGGCGGCGGTCAGCGGGCGGTGAGCGTGCCGAGCTGTTCGAGGCTCTGGTTGACCAGCTCACGCTGGTCGTTTTCGTTGATGTTGCGCCGGAGAATCTTCTCGGCCACCAGGGTCGAGAGGTTGGCGGTCTGCTCGTAGATCTCGCTCAGGGCTGCGTCGCGCGCCGCTTCGATGTCCTTGTTGGCCTTTTCCTTGATCTCCTCGGCCTCCTGCTGGGCCCGCATGCGGATGCTGGTGGCGAGGCTCTCGGCATCGGCATGGGCCTTGGCGAGCATTTCACGGACGGTGTTCTCGGTGTTGGCGAGCTGGGCCTGGTACTGCTTGAGCGTGGTCTCGGCCGACGCGCGGGCCGCCTCGGCGTCGTGAAGGTCTTTGCGGATCTTGTCTTCGCGGGCCTTGAGACCCGACGCGATCGGGCCCCAGGCAAACTTGGTGAGCACGAACAGCAGCCCCAGGAAGACCACCAGCGTGGTGATGCCGGCGATGAGCCCTTCGTTGACCGGGGGCAGGGGCGAGAGCTGGCGCTCGGCGCCGTGCACCGCGTCATGGGCGGCATCGACGGCCGGGGCCGCCAGGGCGGCCAGCGGCATGAGGACGGAGCCCAGCAAGGCGAGGGCGGCGCCGAGGGTGCGATTGCTGTGGAGGGTCATGGTCATTCTCTGGCGAGGTCCGGGGTCACAGACGCGCCGGTCACGGCCGGCAAAGCCGTGTCGACCGGTTTCCCGATCGACGCGGTTGTAAAGACTTAGAAGAAGTAGCCGAGCAGGCAGATGACCAGGCCGAACAGGGCCGCACCTTCGATCAGCGCCGCGGCGATGATCATGTTGGTGCCGATCGCGCCGCCGGCTTCGGGCTGACGGGCGATCGACTCGACCGCCGAGCCGCCGATGCGGCCGATGCCCAGCGCGGCGCCGATCAGGATCAGGCCGCAGCCCAGACCGATGCCCAGACGAGCGAGGCCGACGCCGCCGTCGAGCTGAGCGAGAAGCGAAAACATGTCCATGTGACGTTCCTTTTGCGCGCCATTTGGCTCTTGGAAGCGGCTCGCAGACTCCCGGCGTCGCGTGTCGGTGCGTCGCCATCCCGGGCCTTTCGAGGGCAAGGCCACTCATCGTTTCCGGGGCCTTCCCCGCCGGTCATGCCGACGGGTTTCTCCCGGCTGCGCCGCTCGCTGGCGTCGCATTCGGAGGTCGGGGCCTCCGATCGCCCGCCGCGCCTCGACGCGGATGGCGAACAGGCGGTTCTCCGCCCGGCGACGGAACAGCCGTCGCAACTGTGTCTTGTCTCGCGGCGGTCACCCGTGCCGCTGCGTCACCGGCTGGGCGATCTCGCTGGGCGTCTCGGCCACGCGGTCAGGCCACGTGTCGGCGTGATGCCCGTGCTTGTGGTCGTGAGCATGATCGTCGCCGTGCTCGTCGTGGTGATGCATCATCTGGCTGATGAACAGCGCTGTGAGGAAGGTGAACAGGTAAGCCTGCAGCGTGGCTACGAACAGCTCGAGCACCATGATCGCCGTGCAGGCGAGAATGACCGGCACGCCCACCGCCAGTGCGGCGCCGTATCCGACGGCGCCCGACTCAAATGCGCGTCCGATGCCGACGGCGGCCAGCGAGGTGAACGAGATCAGCACAGCCAGCAGCACGTGGCCGGCGGTCATGTTGGCAAACAAT
>CAZBOE010000144.1:3306-5297 GCA_964493365.1 uncultured Tepidisphaeraceae bacterium
GGCTTGACCAGCATGCCCAGGAACTCGACCGGCACCATCACCGGCGCCAGCCAGGCGGGCGCGCCGCCGAGGAAGTGCTTCATCCACCCGCCGACGCCGTTCTGCCTGAGGCCTGTCGCCTGGATCACCACGAACGAGATCAGCGCCAGGGCGCCGGTGACCCACAGGTTGGCGGTGGCGGTGCCGTAGATGCCATGACCGTCGTGGCCCAGGCCCAGCAGCTTGCCGGTCAGCACGTCGAGCGGGAGCAGACCCAGGAGGTTGGTGAACCAGATGAAGAAAAACAGCGTCCACAGCAGCGGCATGTAGCTGTCGGTGAGGTTGCCCAGCAGCGGCTTGGCGACGTCATTCCGCAGGAACATCATCAGCGCTTCGAAGAAGTTGCGCGTGCCGGTGGGGATATGCTCGCCCGAGCGGTAGCGGGCGGTAATGGGGATAAACACAAACAGGCACAGCAGCGCCGAGATCATCATCATCACCATGTGGTTGGTGAAGATGAACCAGCCGTCTGACTCGACGATGGGGTGATCCACGACGTGGGTGAGCGGATTGCTCCCGGCCGCCAGGATGATCGATGGGATGAGGTTCATCGCTGTGTTGCTCAAGGTTAAACGCCGCCCTGCATGCCTGCGGCCAATCGTGCCGGCTGATGTGAAGACTCGGACCTTCCACGGGACAGTGCCCTTGCCACCACGATCGTCTCACACGCCAACACGGACATGTAAAAGATCACCATCAGCAGCAGGGTCGGCACCGGCGGGGTCTTGTACGCAAGGGCCGCCACCATCGCACCGCCCAGCGCGAACATCGCCCGCAGCCCGGTACCGGCGAGCCAGCCCGCCAGGATGGTGTTCACAGACGAACGGGCCGCGAGAATCACCGGACCAAGGCCCGCGACCGCCGCGATAGTCGACACCACCGCGGCAGCGAGGAACCCCTGCCACCAGTCGACCCGTCCGACGGCCATCAACACGACGCCGATCGCGGCGCCGCTGATCATCAATCCTGCGAGCGTCCAGATGACCAGCGTGCCGACGGCGATGGTCGGGCGGTGTGCCTGCGAGGGAGATGGATGCTGCGGGTTGTTCATATCGCGCTGACGATGTTCAACCGCCTGGGTCACCGGCGTTTCGACGAGCTCTTGAGCAGCCTGACGAGCCGCACCATGCCGCCGACAAAGCCCAGCACGATGCCGACCAGCATCAGCCACGGCAGCGTTCCCAGCCACCAGTCGAGCAGGTAGCCGACGACACCGAAGCCGATCATTGACGAGGCGAACTCCACGCCCGCACCGGAGATCCGGTACAACTGCTGGCGTTGGTCGTCGGATTCAACCACAACGTGTCCGCCGCGCCGCTTGATCCTTACTCGATTCCGCGCCCAGCCACTTCGTGACGATACGCACGAAGTAAGTGGCCCGGAAAGGTAGTGGACCAACCCCCCTGCGTCAATTCCGCGCATTCGGATCGGTCGCCCGGTCGGGGAAAGCAGCCCATATCAACCGATGTCCATCTTGATCACCCCTCGCTGGCGCTTGACCGCAATGACCCGCTGTTTGAGGTTTTCGAACAGGGGGCGGGGGTCGGGAAGCCCTTGCAGGGTGAGTTGCGGGGTGGTGCGGTCACCGCTGACGATGGTGATCGTGCCGACGCCCAGCACGCGGTCGACCAGCGACTGGCGAAACGAAATGTCATCAACATGCCACAGCTCAAGGGTGTCGATCGCCTTGTTGAAGAGGCCTCGCTCGAAGTCGATGCGGTGGGTGGTGATGCGGTAGCGGATCGTGCGGGTCAGCAGCACGGGCGCGACGAGAAAACCGAGCCCGATCGGCACACCGATGACCGTGACGATGACGCCGATGCCCGTGAACGCCGCCGCGATCGAGCCGGCGATGATCACCAGCCCGATCAGCCAGAACAGCGTCACCTGCCCGAGCTGGCCGCGCAACTTGGGCGAGCCCTCGAAGTAGACTTTCTCGTCATCAGCGGGCG
>CAZBOE010000144.1:5307-11916 GCA_964493365.1 uncultured Tepidisphaeraceae bacterium
CCGGGTTGAGATGAAGCGGACGTGGTCATGTCGGCATCTTCCCAGACCCGATGCGAGCCGCAAGCGGCCTGCCGGCCACCGCGGGGCGGGCAGCGCTGCGTGTGGCGGTGTAATGTCCCCCGGCGATGCCACTGCGATGACCCCCCGACGGCGATGCCATCGCGGTGCTCCCTGACCGCGATACCGCTGCGATCATGCCCCATTCACGCGCCCGGCCGCACTTCGCTGGCCGTGTAGCGGAGGTAGCGCTTCTTCATCCAGCGGACGCCGAACAGATCGACCAGCCCCACAAACGCGCGGTTGCGAAAGCCATACTTGGCTGTGCCGGCAAAGCGGGGCGAGTGTTTGACCGGCTCTTCGTAGACCGTAAAGCCGCGCATCTTGACCAGCGTCGGAAAGTAGCGGTGCGCGCCGCGGAAGAGCTTGATGCCCTTGATCGCATGGGCCTTGTAGAGCTTGAGGCTGGAGGCCGAATCGTTGACGGTTTCCTGGGTGATCCAGTTGCGGATGCGGTTGGCCTGGCGCGACTGCCACCGGCGGAAGGCGGTATCCTGTCGGTGCTTGCGCCAGCCGGTGATCATGTCGACGTTGTGCTGTGCGAGCAGGGGGATCAGCCGGGGGATTTCTTCGGGGTCGTTCTGCAGGTCGGCGTCGATCGTGGCGATCAGTTCGCCGCGTGCGGCCTCAAACCCGGCCTCAAACGCGGCCGACTGACCTGCGTTTTTCGCCATCCGCATGACCCGCAGCCAAGGCAGTCGGCCCATCGCCTCGTTCAGCAGCGCGGGCGAGCGGTCGGTCGAGCCGTCGTCGATGATGATGACCTCATAGGGCCGGCCGATCTGATTGAGCGACGCCTCGACCCGCTGGAGCAGCGTCGGAATGTTTTCCTCTTCGTTGTAACAGGGGATGACCAGCGACAGCAGCGGTCGCGAGGCATCGTGCGTCGGGGGCGAGGTCGTTGCAGTGCCGGCGGGGGTGCTTTGGGTCATCGTCATGGGAGGGCTGGGCGGCGCGGGGTGATGGGCGACCGGCTGGGTTGTGATCGACATGGCATCCTTGCGCTAGTCCTTCGCGGGCAGCGCCGCCCGCGGTCGGGCAATCATCGGCCACAGCAGCGTGTGAATCAACAGGGTCAGGGCGATGCCCATGGGGGCGGCCGCCACCGATTCGCTCAGCCAGTGGGCGTTTTCGAGCACGCGCTCGGCGGCACAGATCGCCGCCCCGGCAAGAAACCACCAGCGATACCGGGGGAACGCCAGCGTCAGCGCCGCCGCTAGAGCGAAAGCCGTCCACGCGTGGCCCGACGGAAACGACAGATTCGATTGGTTCGCCACGCCCAGGAGCCCGCCGCGGAAGGGCTCGAGCTCCCACGGCTGCAGGATGGTCTGGTCTGGCCCGCGGAACGGACGCTTCCGGCCCACGATCCACTTGACCACCGCGTTGAGGCTGCTCGCCAGCGCCGCTGCGGCAATAAACAACCCCGCCCGCCAGCGATGGCGGTGGGTCAACCCGACAACGACCGCCGCGATGCCCGCAACATAAAACTCCCCCGGCAGCTTGAGGATCTCGGCGAGCCAGCGCCCGCCGCCGGCGGCCTTGGCTTTGAGCCAGTCGTCGGTGGGGCCCCTTTGCACCGCCGATGCGACGGAGACATCGAGCATCAGGGCGATCACCATCAACCCCAGCGTGACCAGCACAACCTTCCAGAGAAACGCGGACGCAAGGCGGCGCTCGATCTCCGAGGCGGCCTCGGGCGAAACGCTGTCGCGCGCAGACGCCGCGGGGCTGGTATCGTTGACGGTCGAGACAGCGGCGCCGGTGCCAGTTGCGCCGGTGCCAGTTGCGCCGGTGCCGGCGGCGGCTGTGGGGGCGGCGGCTGTCGCGCCTTGGTGTGAGGGGGTCGAGTCGGGGGTGTTCATGGCACTGGGGTCGTATAGCACTGGGCGGTGTGCGGTACCGGGGGTCGTGCGGAAGCGGCTGGCGGTCCGTCAATTGCGGCTCTGACCATCGATCGGCCGCGACATGCCCTTGAAGTTGTAGCAGCGGGTCATCTTCAGGCTCGCCACCCGCAGGCCGCCGCGCATGATCAAGATCGGCTCGAGCCGCTCGACCCGCTCGAACGCGCGCTGGATGTCTTTTTCTTCCGGCAGGTAGCCGACATACACCGCGTCGCGGCCGAGCAGGGCGGTGTGGCTCGGTTCGAGTGAACGGTCGCGCCACAGGTCATACTGGCTGAACCGCCCGCGCTCGGTCGGTCGGGTGAAATACGACGCGGCGTAGTACGTTCGCGGCTGACCGTCCACATAAAACGCCATCAGCGCCGCCGACTGGTAATCGTCGCATAACACAAACGCGCCCTCGCCCAGCAGTTGAAGCTGCTCGGTGACCAGCCTGCCCATTTCGGCATGGCCCATGAGGCGTGCGGTCGGGTCAAACTCCTTCGCATTACGCGGCGGCCCATCGGGACTGCGCCACCGATCAACCGCCGCCACCAGCGGATAGATGCGGATGGTGTCGTGCGCCACGGGCGCAAGCACCACGCCGAACGCGATCGACGCGTAGACCAGCCCGCGCCAGCGACGCCAGCGCGGCGGGTCGGCGGCAAGCTGGGCGATGAAGCCCGCGGTCAGCACGATCAGCGTGAAATACGCCGGCGCCGGCCAGTTGGGCTGGGGCTTGGAGCGGAACAGCGCCAGGAGCACAAAGACGTAAAACGCCACCCCGATGGTCGCCAGGAATCGTGCCGCGCGGGCGAACCGCGCATCGCGCGCGACCTCGGCCGGTGAATCAGCGCCTGCTGTGGCGACATCGGTCGCCGGGCCGGCGAACCTGCCGCGCAGCGCCGCGGTCGTCGCGGCGATCATGATCACCATCAGCAGCGGCCCGACCACCAGGAACTGCGCGCCGACAAACTCGAGCGGCGCCTGCCACTTGAATGACCGCCCGGCCACGCTGGTGGCGACATGCTTATAGCTGACCCAGTCGTTGCCGATGTTCCACGCCAGCACGGGCAGCGTCATCAGCGCGGTGACCAGCAGGGCGAGATAAGGCCAGGGCGTTGCCAGCCATTTTCGCGACGGCCGATCAACCAGCATGAAAACAGCAAGCCCGACATACCACAGCGGCGCGGAGTATTTGGCGAGAAACCCGATTCCGATCGCCAGCCCGATCAGCAGCCAGGGCCAGCGCCGGTTGTCCCACAGCGCCTTGACCGCCAGGCAGGTGGCCGCGGCCCATGACAAAAAGAACGGCGGATCGATGGTCATCAGCACCGAGCCGGCCACGAACATCGGCACAATATGAGTCAGCCCGACCGCGCCCAGGGCGATGCGATCGCTCTGAAAGAGTTTGCGGGTCAGCCAGTAGGTGAGCAGTGTCGTCGCGGCGGCAAACACCAGCGCCGGGTATCGCACCGCGGGCATCGTGTTGCCAAAGAGCTCGGTCGATGCCCGGATGATCAGCGCCACCAGCGGGCCCTTGCTGTAATAGCTCCAGTCGAGCTGGCGCGACCAGTCCCAGTAGTGGGCCTCGTCGCCCGACAGATCGATCGGCGGGGGCCCATGGAGATAGCCGACGTGGAGCGCAAAACCGCCGACGATCAACACCGCCAGGATCAGCCTGCAGACTGTCGGCGTGAGCCATGCCAGCCGCGGGCGCGGGGCGGGATGGGCAGCGGCGGCGGCGGAATTCGCATCGGTGGCGGCGGAAGACATTGAACCTTGCATCGTAAACGAAGACCGCGGCGGGGCGAATCCGTGCACAGCCTGCCCGCCTGACACACCGCCGGCAACGGTTGCCGTCGCGGTGATCGATCGACGGCAGGGTCATTCGCGGGTGTCGGCGCCGGGCGATTCGTCGTGATCGCCCAGCACTTCATCGATCACGGGCCGCACGGTGTCATACTCAAATCCGCGGCGCAGCAACATGCCGGCGAGCCGCCGGCGCGCGGTCAGCGGGTGGAGCCTGCGGAGCCGCGGCGCCTGCTTCTGCGCAAGCTGGCGGGCGACCGCGAGCGAATCATGGGCGTCGTAAACGTCTTCGAGCGCACGCCGGGCGGTCTCGCGATCGACGCCCGACTTAAGCAGATCGACCCGGGCGCGGTTCTTGCCGTGGTGGCGGTTCTTCGCGGCCGACGAGGCCTTGACCGTCGCGAACCGGGCGTCGTCCAGGTAACCCAGCTGCGTCAGATCATCCAGCACGCCGTCGATGACCGCCTCACCATACTCGAGCCGCATCAGCTTCCGCTTGAGCTCAGCCCGGGCGTGAAGCCGGCGGCCGAGCAAGGCCATGGCCTTGTCAAACACCTCCTGCCGGAGCTCACCCGCCGCGATCTGCGCCACCTGCTCGGCCGACAGCTCGAGCCCCTCGCGCAGCCGAAACTGCGCCACCACGTTGACGTTGAGCCCGAAGGCGAACTTGCCGTCGAGGTGAATGTTCCGCCGGTTGGGCCGGCGTTTCTGTTCGAGGATTTTGGTGACGATGGGCATCAGGCGCGGTTCGAATCGCCTGCCGGTTGCGGCAGCGTGAGTAGCGACTCCGTATCGCCGCAGACCCCGGCGCGAACCTTCATTCGCGGCTCCAGGGCGAGCTCACGTCGTGGGTGGTCTGCCTGCGGGCTGCATCGCCAGCGATTCAAACCGATCGGCCCGGCAAAGCATGACGAAGGCCTCGCGGCCTCGCCGGCATCGCACGGCGCGCCGGTCGAGGCCGCAGCGTCGATCAGAGCACGCCTCACATCATCTTCTTGAGCACGGTCTGCAGAATGCCGCCGTTGCGGTAATACTCGACCTCCACCGGGGTATCGATGCGGCAAAGCACGGCGAACTGTTGTTCGCGGCCGTCCTGGTCGGTGTAGCTCACGGTCAGTTCCTGCCCGGGCTTCACGTCGGCGGGCACGTTGATCGTGAAGACCTCGTGGCCGGTCAGGCCCAGGTCGCGCACGGTGTCGCCCTTCTTGAACTGCAGCGGCAGCACGCCCATGCCCACCAGGTTGCTGCGGTGGATGCGCTCGAAGCTCTCGGCGATCACCGCCTTGACGCCCAGCAGGTTGGTGCCCTTGGCGGCCCAGTCGCGGCTCGAGCCCATGCCGTAATCCTTGCCGGCCAGCACGATCAGCGGAACTCCGGCGGCCTGATAGGCCATCGAGGCGTCGTAGATCGAGGTGACGGTGCCGGGGGCGAGGCTGGTGCCGCTGCTGGCGACGCCGGGCCCCGGGTCCTGGCGGGTCGAGGCGTGACCCATCGCCAGCAGCCCGTGCGGGTTATCGACCTTGGGCGCGCCCAGGTAGGTCGTTACGCCGCCCTCGGTGCCGGGGGCGAGCAGGTTCTTGAGACGGATGTTGGCAAACGTGCCGCGGGTCATCACGCGGTCGTTGCCCCGGCGCGCGCCGTAGCTGTTGAAGTCGATCGGCTTGACGCCGTTGTCGATCAGGTACTTGCCGGCCGGGCTGTCTTTCTTGATCGAGCCGGCGGGCGAGATGTGGTCGGTGGTGACGCTGTCGCCCACCATCACCAGCACGCGGGCGTTGCTGATCGGGCCGATCGGGCGGTCCTTCGTCCAGTCGCCCGTGAAGTAGGGCGGCTCCTGGATGTAGGTTGACCTGGCGTCAAACTCAAAGAGCTCGCCGCCGCGGACGGGAATGGCGTTCCACTGCTCGTTCTTCTCGCCCACGCCCTCATACTGCTTCTTGAACATCGTCGAGTCGATGCACGAGGCTATCGTGTCGTCGACTTCCTTCTGGGTCGGCCAGATGTCCTTCAGCATCACGGGCCGGCCGTCCTTGCCGGTGCCGATCGGGTCGGCCGACAGGTCGATGTCGATCGTGCCGGCCAGCGCATACGCCACAACGAGCGGCGGCGACGCGAGATAATTGGCCGTCACATGCGGGTTGATCCGGCCCTCGAAGTTGCGGTTGCCCGAGAGCACCGACACCGCAGCGAGGTCCTGGTCTTCGATCTCCCGGGCGATGTGCTCGGGCAGCGGGCCGCTGTTGCCGATGCAGGTCATGCAGCCGTAGCCGGTGGTGTGGAAGCCCAGCTTGTCGAGGTAGGTCGTCAGACCCGACTTATCGAAGTATTCGGTCACCACGCGCGAGCCCGGCGAGAGCGACGTCTTGACGAACGCCGGCACCTTGAGGCCCTTTTCGACAGCCTTCTTCGCCACCAATCCCGCGGCCACCATGACCGACGGATTGGAGGTGTTGGTGCAAGAGGTGATGGCCGCGATCACCACCGAGCCGTGGGTGAGCTCGACCGCGTCGGCCACCGCCGTGCCGCCTCCCGAAGCGGCGCCGTTGCCCGATGCGCTCTCCGCGGCGGGAAACGCCTTGCGGAAGCTACCGGCCGCCTCGGAAAGCGTAACGCGATCCTGCGGGCGCTTGGGCCCGGCGAGCGAGGGGACGACCGTCGCCAGGTCGAGCTCGAGCTTGCTCGAGAACACCGGCTCGACCGAATCCTGCCGCCACAGGCCCTGCTCTTTGCAGTACCGCTCGACCAGGTCGATCTGCGCGTCCGACCGGCCCGTGAGCCGCATGTAGGCCAGCGTCTGGTTATCGACGGGGAAGAAGCCCATCGTGGCGCCATATTCGGGCGCCATGTTGGCGATGGTGGC
>CAZBOE010000145.1:0-11899 GCA_964493365.1 uncultured Tepidisphaeraceae bacterium
CCGCAGCCGCCTGCAGCAACGGCCGGCCGCGCTGCTGTGCCGAGTGCCGGCGCGGCGCCGTCACCGGTCTGAGCCGCCACGCGGCCAACCGAGGCCGTAACGACCATCAATGCCAACCCAGCTTGACGCGCAGACGAAAATTGAGCGAAAGCCATAGGCGGGGAATCGTACCAAGGCGGGATAGCGCCCGTGAACATCCGCTGATCCGATTGTTGGCCGGTCGGACGCAAGGTAGACTCGATGCGGACGTTCTTCTGGAGGGGTCACCATGCAGAAATTTTGGGCGGCGATGGTGTTGGCCGCGGCGTGTGCGCCGGCGGCCGGTCAAACGGCAAACTGGGCCAACCCGGCCGGCGGGCTGTGGCACACAGCCGACAACTGGTCGCCGGTGGGGGTGCCCTCGGGCGCGGGGCGCGATGTGGTAATCGACCTGCCGGGGGGTTATGACGTCAACGTCTTGCAGCAGATCAATGTCGGTGCGATTCGCATCGACAATCCGGATGCGCGGTTGGTCGTCGATGTAAAGAGCTCCAGCTTTTCCGGCCCAAGATCGACAATCAGGGCCGACCGACTTGAGGTCGTGGCGGGCACGTACATTCAAAGGTATGCCATTGCGGCACCGGGATCCTCGCCGACCGCAAACGCATCGTTATCGATTCCACAGATCGACAACAGCGGGTTGTTTAGACTCGAATCGGGCGGAGACTTTTACTATGCCGGGAACATTGCCCTCAACAACCATCCCGGTGGGCGGATTGAGCTCGAAATCGCCTCGCTCGTTCCTGATAGGTCGACTCCATCGGAACCATATTCTTCGATCACGGTGACCAATTTCGGCGAGGTTTTTATATCGCCGTCCGCCGTGCGAACTGTATTGGACATCGTCAATCATGGGCTGACCCACATCGCACGGCCGACCTTTCTGGGCAATTTAGAGCAGTTCGCCGGCGAACTTCGCATGGATGAATCTGGCGCTGCGTTTAATGTGCGGATCGAGGGCGGCGTGTTCACGGGGGACAGCCATCTCCGCGCTAATGGTCGAGTGACAATTGGTCAGGCGGCCGGGCCGACACGGGTGGGTCTCAGGTCCTTTGGGATCCCCACGTCGACGGGATTCGCGGAGAATCCTTTGCTTGATGTGCAGCGGCGGGACACCCAAGGGCGCCGGGTGTTGGTCTCGGGAGAACAGCTTTTTGTTGAGCGCCTTGATTATCCGCTGAGCAACACGAATACAATCGCGCCATTCGATTTCCGAACAGCGAGCGACACGGACCGTCCGCTGGTCAATCTTGGGCACATCAGCGTTCTCCGGACGATCGAGTTTCAGCCTACACCGGCGGCGGGTGGCCACGGCCGGTTGCTTCTGCCGCTGGGGGCCAATGGTTCGGGAGGACTGCTCAATCAGGGCACAATCTCCTTTACGGGTGCCTTTACACCCAGCGCATTCGCAGCCCCTGACAACGGCACCATCACGTCGACGACCACGCAGGTATTCGACATCCACGGCGCGCTCCACAACGACACGGCGGGCGTGATCGACATCCAGACACCGGTCACGGTGGGATATACCGGCGACGGGACGGCCAATCCCGGGGCCGCATTCCGGAATGACGGGATCGTCAACATCTCGGCCGGGGTGCCGGTGCATGTGTACGGATCGGCCGACACCACCGCCTTGAGCGGCGGGCGGGTCAATGTGTCCGCCGGGGCGTCGCTCCGCATCGACGGCGGCTTCACGATGACCGGCGGGGTGATCGAAGGCGAAGGTCTGAAGGAATGGATTATCCGGCGCGGCGCGACGTCAACGCGCATCGTCATTGACGGCGGTGCGGTGCGGGGAACGGTGACCCTGGCCTCTGCATCGGGCAGCAGCGGCACCGATCCGATCCTGGATCTGCGCCATGTGGTTGAGCCGATCGAGCTGGTTTCAACGTCAAACCACGGCCTCACAGTGCCATCGGGCATCCCTGAAAACGCCACGATGCGCTGGCGCGGGGCGCAACTGTCAACTTCCGGATCAGACGGCGGCCCGCTCATCAATCACGGTGTCGTGACACTGGAATACACGACGCGAATCGCCGCACTGCGGTCAAACGCGATCGATAACAGGGGCACGATGCTGGTCGATCGGGCAACGCTGTCTCCAAGGAACACGCGAGACCATGTCGGGCTGTTCAACTCCGGGCTCATTCATGCGTCCGGCGCCGGCTCGGGACGCACCCAGATTGCCTTTGCGACCATCGTCAACCAGGCCGGTGGACAACTCGTTCTGGACCAGGCCGCGACGGTCGGGACACAGATCCTGCCGCGGATACCGACGCCGACTTTCACCAACGCCGGGCTGCTGAGCGTCCGTGGCGCCGCGGTCACGGTTGATGCCCAGGTCTTCAACACCGGCACGATCGAGAACCTCGGCGGGACGCTCACTTTCTCGCGGGCGGTCACCAGCAGCGGCGCCATCGTGCTCGACCCTTCGACCACGAACTTCACCGACCTGACCATCACCGGCGGCGGCACGATTACGGCCGATGTCGGAGACCTGATCACGCTGACCGGAGACCTCACCCTCACCCCCGACTCGGCCGCCGGGTCGGACCTTTCCGGAGCGACGATCGAGTTTCTCGACGGTACCGACTCGAAGCACACGCTTAAGGTGAATGACGCCGGTCTGGGCGTCATGGTCGGCACGCTTCGTCTGCGGTTCGGCCAATCGCTCAAGCTCGACCAGATCGGCCCTGGAAGCCCCATTCTGAGGCTCGACACACTGCACCTCGACGGCGGCAGTTTCCAACTCGCCCAGCTCACCGGCCCCAACGCCGGGCGGATCGAGTATCAGTCGCTCGTCCTCTGGGGCGTCACGCACGCGACGCCCGGTGTCGTCCTGCTGCCCGAGCCCAATCTGCTGGCGATGGCCACGCCTGCCGTGGTTTTGCTGCGAAGGAGAGGCCGCACGATCGTCACACCCCGCGCGCCGCGAACCCTGTCGCTCTAAAGCGGTCAGTGACGCATGGCGGGCAGCCGCCGGCGGGGATCGCCCGCTCGGTCAGCGCTTTTGCTCGAGGCCGCCGTTGCTGACGATCCAGTTGAGATACTCTTCGAGATTGGTGTAGCCGTCTTCGTCGCGGTCGGCGTTGCGGTCTTCGGGGTCTGCGGGGTCGAGACGGCGAGCCGTCTCCCACCAGTCGGCCATGCCGTCGCGGTCGATGTCGGCGGGCGCGGGTCCGGCCTTCATCGCGGGGTATCCGCCGGCGTCGGTTTGCGAGTCGATGATGCCTGGAAGATTGTTCCGGCTGCCGCGGAGGGTGAAGGTTCGATTCTTCACATCGCTGATCACGCGGCGATCCACCTCGTCATGGTGAGGCAGGTTGGCGCCGACATCGCCCATGACGCTGTCGTAGGCTTCATCCGCGGTGCGCTCGGTGATGAACGACGGGCAGAACGGCTCGAGCAGCCTGATGGCGGCAAGATCTTTCGCGTCGTAGCGGACGCCGCCCTGTGACCAGTTGTCGGTCTCGTACTCGGGCTGGCCTTCCATCTTGTTTCCGGCGATGTGGAAACGCTGCGTATCCTGCGACAGTCGGTTTTCGATCCGAGCGATGACCAGGTGGCGGACATTGGGGCGCGATGCGGGGCCCGGGATGTAATAGTTGCCCACGAAGTTGAGATAGCGGACGCCGCCGTCGGTGGTGCGGTGCACCCAGTTGTAGACGACGTTGTTGCGGATATCGAGATAGCCGTCGAAAGCGTCGGCCGACTGGGCGTAACCGCCGGCCAGACTCCAGTTTCGCCCCGCGCAGTGGGCGACGAGGTTGTGATGAAAGCTGCCGATGTTGCCGGAGATGCTGCCGGCAAAGCCGTGGCCGCGGGGATTCAGCGCCTCGGCGACGATGTTGCGCTGAAACGTGATGTTGCGGCCGCGCCGCGAGCTGACGGCTTCATCGCGCGTCCAACTGATGGAGCAGTGGTCCATGATGGCGTGATCGGTGTTGGGGAATCCGGTGCCATCGGTGGCAAGGTTGACATCGCCCGGCCGGATGCGGATGTAGCGGATGATGCTGTCGTGAGAGCCGATGTGGCCGAAGGTGTGTCCGTAGACGGCGATGCCGTCGCCCGGCGCGGTCTGGCCGGCGATCGTGATGTAGGGGTTGCGGATGACCAGCTTGCTCTTGAGATGGATGGCGCCGCCGACCTCGAAGACGACGGTGCGCGGGCCCTCGGCTTCGACGGCGTGGCGTAGCGTTCCGGGCCCGGCGTCGTCGAGGCTGGTGACGTGATAGACCTTGCCGCCCCGCCCGCCGATGGCGAATCGGCCGTAACCCTCGGCACCGGGGAAGGCGAGGTGACGCGGGCGGAAGCTCCAGACCGGCGACGGCGTGGCGACGTCCTGTGCGTCGAGCGTGTCGACACGCCAGTAGTAGACGTGGTGATTGCTGAGCGAACGCGCGACGTCGATGGCGTCGCTGGTGACGTTGCCCACGAACTCGGGAGACGACGGCGTGGCCTGTTCGACGGCGTTTTTGTCGGTGCCGAGGTAGACGTTGAACGAGTGAGACACACGGGGCGAGCGCCAGCGGAGAACCGCGGTCTCCACGTCGGCATGCATGTCGCCCCAGGCCGGCAGCGGATGGGTGGCCCGCCGCCTCGGATCGGAGCCGTCAATCGTGAGGCCGCTTAAGACGATGGGCTGCGTGCTGTTGTCGCCGCGGGCGAGGATGATGACGGCGCTGCCGTCGTCGCGCGTGTCGAACTCGATGTGCGCGGTGGGGGTGTCCTGATCGCTGAGGATGCGCACGCTGGGGCGCGCGAGGACCTTGGCGCTGGCGTCGCCGTCGGCCGCGTAAAGGGCGACGACGGCGGGCATGCCGTCGTTGTCGGTCGAGTTGTGATAGGTGGTCAGCGTGTGCCGGCCCGTCTTGAGTCCGGTGAGGGTGATCTCAATATGGTCGGCGGCGTTGTCGCTGCGGAGCACGACGCCGTCGGTGGCGAGAGGCGCAGTGTCGAAGCCGCCCTTCCACATGGCGGTCTGGAGGGGCGCTCCGACGCCGCGGAGGGTGATCGTGATGTTGCCCAGCGTCTGGCTGGCCGATTCGCCCGCGGGCACCGACCAGTTGAGCGCCAGGCGGGCTTCGGCGTCTTTGCGGTCGGATTCGCTGTTCAGGTCGACGGTGAGACCGGTTCCGGCCGCCCGGGCCTTGTCGACAGACACGGCCGTCATCAGCGTCGTGACTGTCAGTGCGACCGATGCGATACACCGCGTTGCCGGGCGGGCGAACAGGCTGGCGTGATGACGCCGCGACAGACTCGACATGACGTGTGCCTCCACGGGCCATGCCGGAAGCGGCAGGCGCCGTCTGATGTTGGGCCGCGGCAGTCGGTTCGGGTGCGGCGGCAGGACGTGAGAAGCGGTCTTGGGCCAGCCATGTTGGCTGGCCTGCCGCTAACTTAGCCTCGCCGGCGCGGAGCCCACAAGCGGAACTAATGCGCCCGCGGCTTGCAATAACTGACACAACCCCAGCGACTATCCACTTGTCGGGCCGCCGTTTAGAGTAATCGGCCACGGAGAACCAACCATGCCCACCGAGATCGAGATCAAACAGCAGCGCGTCGCGGACTTTTGCAGCCGGCACGGCCTCGACGGCGTCATGCTGTTCCATCGCAACAACTTTTCGTGGTCGACCTGCGGCCGAGTCAACCGCATCGTCGGCGCGTCGGAAGCGGGCGTGGCGTCGATCCTCTTCAGAGCCGACGGCAGGCGGCTATGCCTGACCAACACGATCGAATCGCCCCGCTTTCGCGGCGAAGAACTGACCGGCACCGGTATCGAGGTGGTCGATTTTCCGTGGTACGACCCGGCAAAGGTGAAGGCGACGGTCAAAGACGTGATCGGCAACGCCCGCATCGCGGCGGATGTCGATGCGTGGGGCGTCGGGCTGCCGCCGCTGCCGCCTGAGTTTGCCGAGGTGCGGTTCAGCCTGACGCCGGAGGAGATCGAGCGCTATCAGACGCTCGGCCGGCGGGCGTCGGCGGCGATGGAGATGGCCTGCCGCGAGCTCAAGGCGGGCCTGAGTGAGCATGATGCCGCCTCCCTGCTTGCCCTGCACACCCATCAGCAGCAACTCGAGCCGACGGTCGTGCTCGTGGCGTCGGACCATCGCATCGACCGCTATCGACACCCGATCGCGGTTGACAAGGTTATCGACGGGCGGGTGATGCTCGTGCTCTGCGCCGAGATGGGCGGACTGATCGTGGCGCTGACGCGGATCGTGGCATTCAAGCCGCCGGGCGATGACCTGAGGCGTCGGCACCAGGCGTGCGTCAACGTCGATGCCGCGGTCAACCTCGCCACCGCGCCGGGCAAGACGCTGGGCCAGATCTTTGGTGTGCTGGCGCAGGCGTATGCCGAGCAGGGGTATGACGGAGAATGGAAGCTTCACCACCAGGGCGGGCCGACCGGCTATGCGGGGCGCGAAGCGCTGGCGACACCGACCAGCCAGTTTGTTGTGCGTGAAAACCAGCCGTTCGCATGGAATCCGTCGATCACGGGCACCAAGTCGGAAGACACGGTGATCGTCACTTCATCGGGCGTCTTGCCGATCACCGCGCCGACGCCCGGCTGGCCGACCGTCAACGGCGAATACCAGGGCAACACGCTGATGCGCGCGGGCATCCTCGAGCTGTGATGTGGCCCAGCGCCCCAGAACACGGCAGGCCGGCGTCGGCAGTGCGACCACCGAACCACCAACGCCGGCCTTCCTGTTGAGCCGATCGACAAGCCAGCGTCACTCGACAAAGCACCGGGAGCGCGAGCACGTGAACTGCCCCGCCGCCGGGCCCGACTCAGATGACCCGGATGACGAAGTCGGCTTCGCTCAGGCCCTGCGAGGGCTGATCAACCCGTCTGACCGAGAGCGTCTGCGTGGCCGTCGAGGCCCGGGCGGAAACGATCTGGTCGGCCGCGATGCCGAACGGGTTGCCGGCGTTATTGGTCTGGGTCATCGACCCGATGACTGCCGTCCGGACAAGGCCGGCGGCGACGCGGGTGTTGCTGAAGCCGCCCCGCACGCGCAGCGTATCGAGCCGCGAAGCCGTGTTGGCAAAGTCGGTGGCGGCGCCGGGCAGCACGGCCGCCGACGTGCTGGGGTTGACCCCGACAAACAGCGCCGAATCGCTGACGTTGTTGAGATCGGCGCTCACGAGGCGATCGCGCACGCGGACGGTGGTGTCATCGGTGTTGCCGCGGACGATCATCCGCACCAACAGCGAACCGCCGTCGACGACGGTGTTGGTCAGATCGCCGTTGGCCTGCAGGCGGTCAAGGCGGTTGCCCGCCGCGACGGTCGAATTGGCAATCGACCCGCGCGAATAGACCAGCGCGGCCCGGTCGTCGGCGGTGATCACCGACTGTTCGATGTTTCCACTCGCCAGCACGCGGCGCAGGAAGCCGCCCGAATCGACCGTATTGCTGCTGAACGCGCCCGATGACGTGAGATAGTCGATGCGGCCGGCGGCGAACGACGAATTGGTGATGTTGCCCGCCGACAGCCGGATGATCCGGTTGACCGCCGAAAGGCTCGCCCTGGTGAGCGTGTTGCTGACCGAAACGGCATCGATGCGGTCGGCCGTGGTGACATCGGCCATCCAGTCCGAGCGCGAGACGATCCGCCTGATCGACGCCGCCGACACCGAATCGTCGTCGGCCGTGTCAAACCAGTTGCCCACGACAATGCTCGACATGGCGCTGGTGGTGCTCAGCGACGAGTCGTTAACGCCGCCCCGCGCGGTGAACGAGCGAAGGGTGTTGCTGGTGATGGTCGAGTTGGCGATCGAATCGACGACAATGCTCGACGCAGAGCCGGTGACGGTGATGCCGCTGCCGTCGACCGAAGCGCTGTCGAGGCGGATATCGCGGATGTCGCCGTTGACGGTCACGCCGCGGAAACGAGTGAGCCCGCCGCGCTCGATCGTGCGGACGAACAGGCGGCTGCGCGAGTTGGTGCCGGTGACCACGATCGAGTCGGCGTCGACCCCGCTGGCCGACGTGAGAAACACCTGCCCCTGGCCCGCCCCGCGCAGGAAGACGCGCACGGTGTCGCCCGAGGCATCGGTGAAGCGGGCCTCCTCGCGCCCGCCGAACGTGAGAATGACCGGCGTCGCATCGCTGATGGTGGCGGTCGCCTCGGCGTCGGAAATCGTCGCCCCGGTGGCGTTGCGGAGGCCGACGGTAAACGTCTCGGCCGGCTCCGCGGTTGAGTCGGCCAAGATCGGCACATTGGCCGTGGCTGTGGTCTGCCCTGCGGGAATGGTCAGCGTTGTGACCGTGGTGGTGTAATCGGATCCGGCGGCGGCCGTGCCGGCGGTGGTGAAGACCTCGACCGTCACCGGCGTGGTCGCGGCGGACGACAGCGTGACCGTGAAGCTCGCATTTGCCTGGCCGCTGAGCGGCTCGCTCACGGTGACATCGCCGATCGAGAGCGACGGCACGGCCGACGGGTCGGTGTTGGTCAGTGTCGCGGTCGCCTGCGCCGTGCCGAGCGTGGCGCCCGAAGCGCCGGTCAACACGAGCGAGAATGTTTCGCTTTCCTCGGCCGCGCTGTCGCCAAGCACATCGACCGTCACGGTCTTGATCGTCTCCCCGGCAGCGAACGTCACGACGCCGTTGGTCTGGGTATAGTCGCTGCCCGCCTGCGCTGTGCCATCGGCGGTGGCATAGTTCACCGTGACGGCGGTGGCCGGCGCCGACGACAGCGTGATGGTGAAGACGGCCTGTCCGGCTCCGCTGACGGGCTCGGCCACGGTGATGTTGCCCACCGACACACCGGGCAGCGGCGTGACCGTGGTGTCGGTGATCGTGCCGGCGCCGACGCCATCGACCAGCGTTCCCCCCGTGGGGCTCGACAGCACAACGGTGAACGTTTCCGACGCCTCGGCGTCCGCGTCGAAAAGCACCGGCACGGTGACAGTCCTGCTCGTCTCGCCCGGCTGGAAGGTCAGCGTGCCGGCGACGGGCGTGTAGTCGAAGTTCGCCAGCGCCGTGCCGTTGAATGACGCGTAGTTGACGCTCACCACCTCGGTCGATGCCGCGGCCAGCGTGACGGTAAACGTCGCTCCGTTCGACTCGGCCAGCGTCGCCGGCTCGGGGGCGGTCGCGTCAGATATCGAGATCTGCGCCGGCAAAGGCCCGTTCACGGGCAGGTCGGTGATCGTGGCCGCGGCGGTGCCGGTCGAGATCGCGGCGTTGGTCGGGCTCGAGAGACTGAGCGAGAACGTCTCACCGCCATCAACGACGCTGTCGGTCCGCAGGGAGATGCTCACCTGCGCCACCGTCTGCCCCGGGGCGAATGTCACCGTGCCTGCTTCGCCGACGTAGTCATCGCCGTTGACAGCGGTGCCGTCGGCCGTGGCGTAGTTGACGGTGACGGTGTCAGCCGATGTGCTCGAAAGCACAATGTTGAACGTGGCGCTGCCGCCTTCCACACCGCTCGTCGGGGTGACGCTGACAAAGGGCGTATCGGTCTCGGTCAGCCGGATGATGCCGAAATCGCTGCCGCCGCGGGTCGGCGCGGTGTTGCCGGCCTGCCCGGCGACGACAATGCGGCCGTCGCTCGTGCGGGTCACGGCCCGGCCCTCGTCAAACAGGGCCACGAGATCGCTGAGCACCTGCCCGCCCTGGCCGAACGACGTATCAAGCGTGCCCGCGTCGGTATAACGCAGGACAGCGAAGTTGGAGTTGAACGACCCTTCCGCCAGCGCGGGGGCGTCGGGGTCGCCGCTGGCGCCGGCAACGATGACCCGCCCCTGCGCATCCAGATCAACGGCATAGGCGCGCTCCGCGTTGTTGCCGAAGTTGGTGACGGTGATGCCGCCGACGCCGAAGGAGGGATCGAGCCCGCCCTGCGTCGTGAGCCTGGCGACGACATAGTCACCCACGCGCTCGAGCAGCGCACCGGTAAACCCCGTGCCGACGGTGCCGACGGCGACGATGCGGTCGGCCGAGTCGACCGCGACATCGCGCAATTCATCCGGGCCGCCGGCAAAGTCGATCGGCGCCACACCGTCTGTCGAAAAGGTCGTGTCGAGCGCGCCGGCCGCCGTGAGCCGGGCGACAAAGCTGACCGTGCCGCCCGGCGGCGTGCCCCCCGAGCCCGCGACGACGATGTTGCCGCCGCTGTCCTGAGCGGCGCCATAGATGACGTCATCGCCCCCGAGATCGAAGACCGCCCGTCCGGCATTGCCGAACGATCCGTCGAGCGCGCCGCTCGAGTTCACCTTTGCCAGCGCGATGTTTCTCGCCGCGTTGGTCTGGGTCGAACCGACGAGCAGCAGCGACCCATCGGCCAGTGATGTCAGGTCGCTGGCGACATCAGCGCCGCCGAGGTCGATGGTCACGCGGCCGGCCGAGCCGAACGTGCTATCGATCGCGCCATCGGTGTCGTAGCGCACGAGGACGAAATCATTGCCCGCCGCGCCGTTGGCGCCATAGCCGCCGACCACGATCCGGCCATCGCCCTGGATGACCACGCCCACCGCTTCGTCGGCGCCGCCCGCGATGTCGGTGGTGACGATGCCACCGGTGCCGAAGGTGGTATCGAGCGTGCCATCGACGTTGAGGCGGGCGATCGCGAAATCGGCGTTGACCGAGAGGTTGGGGCTCGACGATCCGACGACGAGCGTCTTGCCGTCGGCCTGCACCGCGACGGCGCGGGCCTGATCAAAGCTGTTTCCGAAATCAACGATGACCTTGCCATCAGCGCCAAACGTGGCATCGAGCACGCCGGCGGCAAAAAGACGACGCGATTCCAGCGCCTCGATCAAGACGCGGCGGGGGCGGCGGTTCATTGGTGTGTGAGTCCTTCGGGTCGAGGCGTGAGACGATGAATCGGGACAAAGGCCGTGGCCGCGCCACGCCGTTCGCGTCGCCACGGTTTGCCTTGTAACCCGACCCGACCAACCCAATGAACAGGCAAAATTACGCCGCATCGCCCGGGCGAGCTGAGCCGAAAAGCAGGCTCAGCCGCGAAGCATGTGCGCAACAGCCCGCGCCGCGCAGTGTGCGCCGATACCGCAGAGTTCGGTGTTCGGATGTGCCGGCGGCATCGTCCGCCGTGATGCGGCGGCGCGCGAGGCGCGGGCAGCCGGTGTGTCTAGAAGAGCTGCGCGAGAACGTCTTCCATCGGCGTGCGGACCGCCGTGTACATCGGCGTATCGCGGACGGTGTAGCGGCTGCTCTCGGTCTCGCGCAGTTCCTGGACCAGATCGAGAAAGTCCTTCGGCTCGTCGCACTCGAAGGCGACGACGAAATCCTGGTCATCCAGCCCGAAGCTGTAAGTGGTGTTGAGCTTCACCGTGGGATACTTGTTGCCCACCTTGATGTGCTCATCCATGATCGCCTGCCGCTTATCCATCGGCAGCAGATACCAATCGCGGGTTTTGACGAACGGATAGACGAAGATGTATTTCCGCTTGCCCGGGATGATGTGCGTGCGAGATTCGGCCGTGTGAAACGGATCGAGCTTGTCGATGTACATCGACCGCTTGGTCATCGAAAGATAGTTCTGCGACACGCTCAGATAGCTGCCCAGCGCCGTTCGGTTGATCGCCTGCGTGTGCTCCTGAAAAGTGTCGGTCGACAGGGCGATCCGCCAGAGCATGAAATCGGCGTCGGTCTTGAGCCCCACCGTCGAATAGACCAGGCACATCATGCCCGCGCGGCGCTGCGCAAACAGCGCGACAAACTCCTGCCGCGCGGCCTCCTTCTGCTCCTGCGAAAGCCGCCGAAAGGCCGGGTCGAGCTTGTAGAACGCGAAGTTGACCACCTGCCGCTGGATCTGCGGGCCGCCCGCGGGCTGGCCATGCGCCGCCCCCTGCGGCATGCCGCCGGGCGCGCCGTGCGAACCGGGCC
>CAZBOE010000146.1:0-11898 GCA_964493365.1 uncultured Tepidisphaeraceae bacterium
CCTTGACGCGCAGGGTGTGCAGATTGCGCAGCGTGGTGGGGCCCGAGGCATAAAGGGCGCACACCGCGAGCGTCTGGGCCATGTCGGGCATGTTGCCCAGGTCGGCGTCGATGCCCTCGAGGGTGTCGGTGCCGGTGACGGTGATGAAGTCTTTGCCGAACACCAGGCTCGCGCCCATCTGATGGAGCAGGTCGGCCAGCGCGACATCGCCCTGGAGGCTGTAGCGGCCCAGCCCCTCGACGGTCATCGAGCAGCCCGGGTTGATCGCGGCGGCCGCGAAGAAATAGCTGGCGTTGCTCGCGTCGGGCTCGATGGCATAGGGGACGGGTTCGTAGCCGCCCTGGGGGACGACGATGCGCTTGGGGTCGCCGGTGTCGCGGTCGCGCTCGAGCTCGGGGGTGATGCCGAAGTGGTTCATCAGCCGCATGGTCATGGCGACATAAGGCCACGACGTCTGCGGGCCCTCGAGCTCGATGCGCACTTCGTGCCGCGCATACGGCGCCACCATGAGGACGGCCGAGAGAAACTGCGACGAGACGGCGGTGCCGTATTTGAGGATCCCGCCCGGGAGGCCGTCGGCATGGACGATGACCGGGGGATAGCCTTCGCGCAGGGCGTATTCGACGCGGACGCCCAGGTTTTTCATGAGATCGACGAGAAGGCCGATGGGGCGCTGGCGCATGCGCTCGATGCCGTCGAGGGTGTAATCGCCGCGGGCGACTGCGAGCCTGGCGCACAGGAAGCGGATCGTGGTGCCCGAGTTGCCGCAAAAGAGCTCGGCGCGGTCGGTCGACACGGGCCCGCCGAAGACGCTGACGGTGTGGTTGGCCTCGTCGATGTCGAGGCGATAGCCCAGCCGCTTGAGCGAATCGAGCATGACGTGGGTGTCGTCGGCAAACAGCACGTTGGAGAGAATGCACGGGCCGTTGCCTTGCGCGAGCGATGCGAGCACCAGAGCGCGGTTGGTCAGCGACTTGCTGCCCGGGGGCACGAAGGTCGTTTTGAAGCTGGCGCGCAGCGGCGAAAGCGATACATCGGGCATAACAATCGACAGTATGGGCCTCCGCGGCAAATGTAAAAGTGTGTGATGAAGTGGCGAAATGGCGGTATGCGCAGGCCCGGCCGGGGCATAGCATCAGGCCGGCGGGGCGGAGACGATGTCCTGCCGGCAGCCATCCGGGCGGCAGATATCCGAGCGGGCTACGACCCGCGCGTCCGACACGTGTGCCGCTGATGCCGCCATGCCGGGAAGGCGGCCCGAACCGCCGGCGCGGTGCCGGAATCAATGAGACGACCATGAGCCTGAGTCACGATACGGATAACCGCTCGCACCAAGCCCGGGCGGGGCATGTTGATCATCAGCCGGGCCCGCCGCGGTCTGGCGAGGGGCAGTCGGCGATCGCTTCGGCCGCCGAACAGGCGCGGGGGCTGACACCGCGGCCGTCGCGGCGCAACCGTGTCGTCATTGTGGGCGGCGGCTTCGCCGGGGCGTATTGCGCCAGGGAGCTCGAGCGGCTGATCACCCGCGAACAGGCGGATGTGCTGCTGATCGACCGGCACAACTACTTCGTTTTTTATCCGCTGCTGGTCGAGGCCGGCACCGGCGCGCTCGAGCCCTCGAATGCGGTGGTGTCGATCCGCAGTTTTCTCAAGCGCACCCGATTCCTGATGGCCGACGTGGCGTCGATCGATGTCGCGGGAAAGTCGCTGGATGTCGTGCTGCCCGATCTCAACGAGCGGCGGCGGATCGAGTTCGACCATCTCGTGCTCGCGGTCGGCAGCGTCACCAAGATGTTCAGCACCGTGCCGGGGCTGCGCGAGCATGCATATGAGATGAAGACGCTGGGCCAGGCTGTCGCGCTGCGTGACAGGGCGGTGCAGTTGCTGGAACAGGCCGACACGTGCGTCGATCCGGTTTGCCGTCGGCGGCTGCTGCACATGGTGGTGGTGGGCGGCGGCTTTACCGGCGTGGAGGTGGCGGGCGAATTTCATGAATACATGCGGACCGTGGCGCGGCGGTATCCCAACCTCGACCCCGGTGAAGTGCGGATGACGCTGATCGACATCAACGACCGCATTCTCAAGATGCTTGACCACTCGCTGAGCGACTGGGCGACCCAGCACCTGCGAAAGCGGGGCATCGACATCGTGCTCAAGAACAGCGTTTCGGAAGTCAGGGCCGACGGCGCGCTGCTCCGCGATGGCCGGTTTATCGAGGCGGCCACCGTGATCTGGACGGCCGGTCTCTCGCCGCCGCCGCTGCTGGGATCGATCGACCTGCCGAAGGACCGAGGCTGGCTGATCGCCGAGCGCGACTGCCGGGTGAAAGGGCACCGCGAAATCTGGGCGATCGGCGACTGCGCGGTCAACCCCGATCCGCAGGGCGACGCCTATCCCGCGACGGCGCAGCACGCCGTTCAGCTCGGCGTGGCGTGCGCGCGGAACATCGCGCGGGCGATCAAGGGGAAGCCGACGCAGCCGACCAAGCTGGTCAACCGGGGCACGCTCGCGGCCTTCGGGCGGTATGACGCGGTGGCGCGCGTGTATGGCGTGAAGCTGACGGGCTTCATCGCATGGTTTCTTTGGCGCACCATCTACCTGATGAAGATGCCCGGGCTGAGGCGCGGGCTGCGGGTGGCGTGGGATTGGACGGCCGACCTGCTGTTCGACCGCGACTATGTCGAGCTCGGCGTGCATCGCATGCTTCGGGGCAATCCGTCGCGCGAGGCCGGCGCGCAGGGCTGGCCGGGCGGTCGCGACCATGCCGGTCGGCCCGGCAGCAGCGACACGGCGCCCGCGGTGCGGGGTGAGGGTGGGCGGCACGTCGGCGAAGACGGCACGGGTGCGGCCGCGACGGGCGCAGCAGCAGCGGGCGGAGGTACCACTGGCGGAAGTCCAACGGGCGGAAGTTCGACGGGCGGAAATCCAACAGGCGCAGGCGTTATGGGCGAACGTGCCGCCGGCGCGGACGGCGCGGGAGAAAGCGGGCGGCGCTTGCCGCGCGACGGTGCGCAACCGGCTGAGGTTGCAGTCGATGGCGAGACCGCGAAAGACGTGCGGCAAGTGTCTGACGACAACGCGGCGCACCACCCCGAGACGAAGGGGCAGTCGACCCCCGCGCCGCAGACCTGAGCGATGGTCGACGATGCGGTGATGTCGCACCGGACTGCGATGTCGCGCCGTATTCGGACGTCGGGCCGAATCGGAAGTCGCATTGCGCTGGACCGTCGCGTTGTGCTGGGCCGTCGTGTCGCCATGGGGTGTCACGACGCGCCGGCATGTGGCGCCGCACCGCTCTAAGGTGTCACGTCAAGCTCGCATGTGACGCTCTGCCGAATCGGACTCCGCGATGGATCCGGGGGGGCCCCAGTGTGCCCGGGGTCGCGTGCTTTGGGCGGGCATCAGGGTCGGATCAGGCACCCGTCGGGCCCGCGGACCTGCGTCCACTCGATGACGTCGGCGACGGGCGGATACTTGGCAACCAGATCTTCGTTGATCGTGATGCCCCAGCCGGGCGCTTCGGTGGGGTAGAGGTATCCGCCGCGCAGTTCGGGCAGGCCTGAGAAGAGCTCGCGTTCGGGGTCGGTGAAGGGGGCGAATTCCTGAATGCCGAAGTTGGGACACGACACATCGAGCGCCACGTTGGCGGCCACGCCGATGGGGGCGATGTCCTTGGGGCAGTGCCACGCGGTGCGGACGTCGTGCATCTCGGCGTGGGCCGCGATCTTGCGTGCCGGCGTGACACCGCCGACGGCGCTGATGTGCATGCGGACGAAATCGATTTCGTGGCGGTCAATCAGCCCGACCCATTCGGCCGGGTGGACGAACAACTCGCCGATGGCGATCGGGAGCGTGGTGGCATCGCGCAGGCGGGGGAGCCAGTGAAGCTGCTCGGGCGGCAGCGGGTCTTCGAGGAAGAACAGCCGGTGTTTTTCGAGCCGCTTGGCGAGCTGGATCACGTCGGCCGGCATGAGCCGCGAGTGGACATCGTGCAGCAGGTTGACCTCGGGTCCGACGTTGGCGCGGACGTGGGAGAGCACGTCGTCGATATCGGTGATGTAGGTGCCGATATCGATGCACGGGCCCGGGAGCACACCGTCGCAGCGGACGCCGTGATAGCCCTTGCCGCCGTAGCCGGCCATCGCGGCTTGCAGCGGCGCAGGCTGACCGGTGGCGACGGCGCGCGCCTGAGCCGGGCCGGCCTGGCTTGAGACGGGCGCCGCCATCTGCACGCGGATGTTGGTTGCACCGGTGGCGAGCAACTGGCGCACGCTGGCCAGCGCGTCGTCGGGCGTGGCGCCCTGGGCATGGCGATAGATCGCCGCCGCGGGGCGACATTTCCCGCCAAGCAACTGATAGACCGGCATGTTGGCGAGCTTGCCCTTGATGTCCCACAGCGCCATGTCGACGCCGGAGATGGCGTTGTTGGAGATGGGTCCGTTGCGCCAATATCCGTTGTGATGGAGCAGCCGGAAAATGTCTTCGATGTTGCGCGGGTCGCGGCCGATCAGCAGCGGCTTGAAATAGGTCTCGAGCACCGTCACCACCGCGGCGTAACGCTGGGTGAAGGTGGCATCGCCCAGGCCGTAGAGCCCGGGCTCGCTGGTGTCGATGCGGACGATCACGAGGTTTTCGGTGGTGGGCCGGACGGTGATGACGCGAAGGTCGGTGATTTTCAGCATGGGTGGTCTGGGTTGGATGTGGAGCCGCGACGGCGTGCGTGCCCCTGGCGGCCGGGCTTATTCTGGTGGTCGCCGCCTCCTGCCGCCAGCGGATGCCCGCAAACGCCGCTGATCAGGCGGCGCTGGGGTCGATCTCGAGCAACACCTTGCCCATCGGCCCTGCTGCCAGCCGGTCGAAGGCGGCCGCGACCTGCGCAAAGGGAAACACGCTGTCCACCAGCGGTTTCTTGCTCGAGGCGCTGAGCATCTCAACCACACTTGCCCAGGCCTCGCGGCTTTGGGCGGGGGTATAGGTGCCGACCGCCACGCCGCGCATCTGCAGCCGCCGGAAAAACATGGATGCCGTGTTGAATTGCGGCACAGGCCCGGCCAGCCTGCCGACGAGGCTGATGCGGCCGTCCATGCCCAGCGTGTCGATCACCTCGCTCAGCAGCGGGCCCCCGATGTTGTCGATGGCGAGATCGACGCGGGCGTCGCCCAGGTGGGCCTTGATGCGGCGACGCCACTGGGTGTCGGTCGGGTCGAGCACGAGCTGGGCGCCCTGTTCGAGCAGCGCCGTCGTCTTCTCGGCGCTGCGCGACATGCCGATGACGCGGTGGCCCATCGCGCTGGCGAGCTGGGTGGCGGCAACGCCCACCCCGCCCGAAGCGCCGGTGATCAGCACAACCCTGCCCTGCCCACAATCTGCGGGCTGCCGGGATGCATCGGGCAGCGGCGTCAGGTCGGCCCACTGGGTGATGGCCTGCCATGCGGTCAGATAGACCAGCGGCGCGGCGGCCGACTGCTGGGGCGACCAGCCGGCCGGCGCTTCGACCAGCGACTCCACCGGAGCGGTCACGCGCTGTGCCAGCGTGCCGGGGCGCGAGACGCCGATCTCGCTGCGGAGGATGAGTCGCGTATCGCCGATGCCCACGCCCGTCACCCCGGGTCCGACAGCCGACACCACGCCGACCCCGTCGCGCCCGAGGATGTGAGGGAACGCCGGCCGCGCGGGGTAGGCGCCCTCGGCCAGGTAGCGGTCGGCCGGGTTAAGTGCGGCAAACCGCAGACCCAGAACCACCTCTCCCGGCCCGGGCGACGGGTCGGGATGGTCGGCAAGGCGGAGGGTGTCGATGCCGGCGAGCGAGTCAAGCAGCCAGGCTTTCATCAGTGGCTCCGGGTGAGAGTGCCGATGCGACCTGCGCGGGGCGAACCGCCCGCGCCGCCGGCATACAACCTACAGCGGTTTGGTAGCGCGTGTGAGCCGGTCGCGAACGGCTTGCCACTCGGCGGTGTCAGGCGGCATCTCGATCACGATGCGCGAAGCGCCCGCGGCGTCGAGATGGCGCAGCGCCGCGTAGAGGTGGCGGGCATACGCGGACGGATCGCGCGGGAGCGTGACCCTGCGGGGGCCAAAGACATCGGCCGACCCGTCGCCCGGCATCGTTTCGCTCAGCAGCAGCGCAAAATCGTCGTCGGCGATGCCCGAACGGGTGGTGCGAAAGGCGGGCGTCGTCGGGGCGTAGTGAACCTCGAGTTGCCCGGGGCTGAGCCGGGCGGCCTGCCGCCCCGAAGGCGACGAGGCGGGGCCAGGATGTTCGTGCGTAATCGGCGCCGCTGACTCGACGGGTTCGCCCAGCACGGCCTCAAGCTGGGCGGCGGTGATGTGCCCGGGCCGGAGAATGCGGACCGCCTTGGCGCTCGAAAGATCGACGACGGTCGACTCGATGCCGACGCGGCAGGCACCGCCGTCGAGAATGAGGTCGACCCGGCCGGCAAGCTCGTCTTTCACATGTTGCGCCGACGTGGGGCTGATGTGGTTTGAGCGGTTGGCGCTGGGGGCGGCCACCGCGCCGTCAAACCCGCGAAGCAGCGCGAGCGCCACCGGGTGATCGGGCACACGCAGTCCGACAGTGTCGAGCCCCGCCGTGACGGCGTCGACGATGCCGCCCGCGCGGGGCATCACCAGCGTGACCGGGCCCGGCCAGAAGGCCTCGGCGATCAACCCAGCCCGGCGTGACCAGTCGGCGGTGAACCGCCTGGCGCTGGCCGCATCGGCCACGTGAACGATCAGGGGATTGGTCGCCGGCCGGCCTTTGGCGGCGAAGATTCTTGCGACCGCGGCCGGGTTGGTCGCATCGGCGCCGAGCCCGTAGACCGTTTCGGTGGGGAATGCCACCAGCCGCCCGGCGCGGAGCAGTTCGACGGCTCGGGCGGTGTCTTGTTCGCTTGAGCTCACGAGCGTGTCCATGGCACTCGGGCGATCGATGCGCCGGCTGGCCAGATCCACGGCGTGATGCAGGCGGGCCGTCATCGAACGGCCCCGAAGGGTCACAGCCGGGTCAGTTCGGGCGGCGGTGGTCTGAACGGGTGGACGAGAGCCGCCCGGTACGCCACATCCCCAGGACCGAGCAAGCAACAAACAGCGGGACCGAAATGCCCGCCAGCACGAGCTCAGGCGTATGGCTGGAGACGGCAATGGCGGCCAGCACGACAGCGGCGGCCGCGAAGATCATCACGTCTTGCGAGGGGGGAAGCAGTCTTTTCATGAGCAACAACCTGCGTCGATCGAGCAACCCCATCAGCCCGGGCATCCTTCCCGAATGGGTTTGCTCTCCCTGTTGAGCCGGGGGCAGGTATTCCAGCCCGCCCCGGGCCCTTCCACAAGCCGCGAGTTTACCGTCCGGCAGGTCAATCTGCCACGATCTGTCGTGTCTGACGACAAGATGTCAGGGCGGTCTGTGTAAGGGATTTGGTCGGGCTGATCGCCACGCTGGTCGGCCCGATCGGCTGTTTCGCGCGGTCGTCTGCTGTGCGTGCGACGACGCTTGTGTCCCGGTAGGTTAACGGCATGGCCGAGGTCATTGATGTCGTCGAGTTGCCGCGTGATCTGACGCCGCGGCACACGGATGGTCGCGCTGTGGCGGTGTTTGATGTGCTGCGAGCGACGACAACCATGGCCGCGGCACTCTCGACCGGCGTGGCCGAAGTCCGGCTGTTTGACTCGCCCGACTCGGCCCGGGCGGCGGCGGAGTGCTTCACCGGCCCGCGGCTGCTGGCCGGCGAGGTCAACTGCCTTCCGCCGACCGGGTTTGACACCGGCAACTCGCCCGCATCGCTGCTCAACCCGCAGTGGGCGGGTCGCACGATGTTCATGGCCACCACCAACGGCACCAAGGCGCTCCTCGCGGCGGGCGGCGTCAAAGCCGGCCCGGGCCCCTCGGCGGTCGACGGGTCGAACCCCCCGCGGCTGGTGACCCCGGCGGCGCTGGTCAACCGGTCGGCGGCCGCCTGGGCCCTGGCCAGGGCCGGCGGATCGATCACGCTGCTGTGCGCCGGCACCCAGGGCGAGCCGGCCATGGAAGACCTCATCGGATGCGGCGCAGTGATCGATCGACTGCTCATGCTGTCATCGCAATACACACTGGCATCGGACCGGGCGCGGGTGGCGCTGAGCCTCTTCCGGGCGTCAGCGGCGAATCTCGCCGCCGCGCTCCGCGACACCACAGGCGGGCGCAACGTGCTGGCCGCGGGGCTTGCCGACGACATCGCCTTCTGCGCGGCTCTGGACAGGTTCAACGTGGCGGGCAAAGTGCACTACGAACGGGCCCTGACGCGGGTGGTGAAGGCCTGACGCCCGCGCGACCCCGCGCTTGTCCGTCGGCAAGGGCAACCGCGACACCGAGACACGGTATATTGCCGGGATGAACTCGACTTCCTCTTCGGCCGGTCTTCCCTCGGCGCCGCGCGAGCAGGCGCTGCTTCACCTTCGTTACATGGTTGACGCCGACCGCGGCATGCTCGCGGCGATCAAGACCTGTCCCGAAGAGGCGTGTTACCGTGAGCAGGGGATCTCGATCGGCTCGGTACACAAGCTGGCGGTGCACTGCATGGCGGCGCAGTGGCTCTGGCTCGAGCGATGGCGCGGCAACACACCCAGGGGTATCGAGACCCATGAGCACTATCCCACCCGGGCGGCGCTCGAGGCGCGGTGGCCGGTCGTGCATGAGGCGGTGCTGGCGTTTGCCGAATCGAAGTCGCAGGCGGAGCTCGATGCGCTGATCCATTACCGCAACATGAAGGGCGACCCGTTCTCGCTCCCGCTCGGACAGTTGATGATCTACCTGGCTGATCACGCCACCTATCACCGCGGGCAGCTCAACTCGATGATCAAGCTCGCCGGCGGCACACCCTGGGGCGGGTCGCTCCATCATTACCTCGCGGGGGTCAGGTAGAGGAATCGGCGCGTTCTATAGTCGCTGCGGGCATGGACAACCCGTCGGGTTTCGGTTGCCTTATCGGCGGCCCTCCGTGTGCGGAGCGGCTTTGCATGAGACTGCATGGCGTGTGTGGCTATGACCACCGTTGACCCGAATACGTCTGGGGTGTCGGCTTCCCCGACTGCGCCGGCGCCCAATGCCGCCGCACGGCTCGCATCGGCTCGCTGGTTCGCGGCGGCGGTGACCGCGGTCATCCTGTTCAACGCGGTGCTCCAGGGGGCGGAAACGTCGCACGCCCTCATGGCGCGGTTTGGCGGGCTGTTCGTCGGGCTCAACTGGGTCATTCAAGGCATCTTCACGGTCGAGATTCTCATCCGCCTTGCGGCCTATTGGCCCAGGCCCGGCCGGTTCTTCCGCGACGGGTGGAATATTTTCGACTTTGTCATCGTGATCGCGGCCCTCTTGCCCGCGTATGGGCCCTTCGCGGCGGTGGCCAGGCTGGCGAGGCTGCTGCGGGTTGTGCGGCTGGTCAGCGTCTCTCCGAAGATGCGGCTGATCGTCTCGACCATGCTGCGGAGCATCCCGTCGATGGGCCATGTCGTGCTGCTGCTGGGCGTGCTGCTCTACATCTACGCGGTGATCGGCGTCAACCTCTACCGCGACACCGATCCCCAGCACTGGGGCGATCTGGGCAAGGCGCTGTTGACCCTCTTCACCGTGCTGACGCTCGAAGGCTGGGCCGACATGCAGGCGGCGGTGATGGCCGATCATCCGTGGGCGTGGGTGTTCTTCTCGAGCTTTATCGTGATTGCGGTGTTTGTGGTCATCAACCTGTTCATCGCGGTGGTGACCAACAACCTCCAGGAAGCCAAGGCGGAAGAAGGCCTCGATTCCACGGGTCGCGGTTCGATCGACGACCCCGCAGCGCTCGCGGCACGCATCAGGGCCGACCTTGATCGGCTCGAAGCCATGACGCGGCGGTGAGCCGTCGGCTCCGCCGCGACGGCTTATGCCTCCTCGCCTGTCACCACCGCGTCGGCCTCGATCTCGATCATGGCGTCTTCGTCGATCAGCTTGCTGATCTCGACAAGCGTCAGCCCGGGCTCCGACTCGCCGAAGTGTCGGCAATGCACGTCCCTGAGTTCCTTCCACCGGCGGATATCGGTGACGAACATCCGCGTCCGCACGATGTCGGCCATCGTGCCGCCCAGCGCCTCGACCGCCGCCTGGATGATCTCGAGCGATCTCCGGGCCTGATCGGCGATGTCGTCGGGGAATGTTCCGTCGTCGTTCACGCCGACGGTTCCGGTGACAAAAATCATGCTGTCGCGCCGCACGGCCCGGCTATAGCCCAGCGCATGCTCCCAGCGGTTGCCGCTGCGGGCGATCCGTCGGCCTCGATGCGTGGTGACTTCGATGTTGGTTTGCGTATCCATGCCCTGCCGGTGATGCAACCCGCCTGCCTGTTCGGGCGGATTTACCGTACGGGTGATTAGAACTGCGCTAATTCCCCCAAATTCGACGGCCAGCCGGTGCGGGTGCGGCACATACAGGCGGAGGATCGGCCGCGCAGATGGTGCGCGGTGCAATGATCGCGATGCGTGTGCCGGTGGGTGTGGGTCATCCGGCCCATTCGTTTCAGGTCCGCACGATCGGGTGTGTCAACGGGAGAGAATGCTCATGCAGTCAGCCAGTCGCTCGTGCGGCCGCGCCACGCGTGTCGCTGTGGGTCGTTTGTCATCGGCCGTCGCCTCGGTTTCGGCCGGACGCATCCTTAATCTTGTTTGCCCGGTTGCCCTGCTTGCGATGGGCATGCCGGCGGTGTCGTCGGCGGCTGCGTATTTGCCGGGTGTCCAGGTCGGCACGATGACCAGCCCGACGCTGGCCGAGGTCTCGGGCATCGCCGCCTCGCGGGTCAACCCGGGTGTGGTTTGGGTCCACAACGACCGCGGCAACACCAGCCAGGTCTTCGCCCTCTCCACCGGCACGCCCGCCACGGGCGGGCAGATCCTCGGCACCTACACGCTCGCCGGCGCCACCAACATCGACTGGGAAGACATCGCCGCCGGCCCGGGCACCGGACCGGGCGCACTCCCCGGCGTCAGCTATCTCTACGTGGGCGACATCGGCAACAACCCCTATGACCGCTCGAGCTACACCGTCTATCGCGTGCCCGAGCCCACGCTGCCCGCGACAACCCCGGTGTCGTCGACGCTCACCGACATCACCCCGATCACGCTGACACTGCCCGACCCCAACCGCGACATCGAATCGCTCATGGTCGACCCGATCAGCGGCGACATCCTCGTGGTGACCAAGCGATTCCTCTTCAGCGTCGACGAAGACTCGCGCATCTACCGCGCCACGTCGGCCGACCTGGCCGACGGATCGGCGTCGCTCGTTTTCGATTCGCAGCTTGCCATCCGACAGGCCACCGCGGGCGATATCTCGCCCGACGGCCTATCGATGCTCATCCGCACCAACACCGCGGCTTTCGAGTTTGTCCGCACGCCCGGCCAGTCGTGGGCCGATGCCGTCGCGGCGGTCGGGCCGGGCGGGGTCGCCGTCCCGCTGATCCGCGAGACCCAGGGCGAGGCGATCGCCTATGCCGCAAACGGCAAGGGCTATTTCGCCACCGGCGAGCGCGCGAACCAGCCGATCTACTTCTATGCCGTCGTGCCCGAACCGGGCATTGGGCTCGGAGCAATCGCCGCCATGGGGCTCGCGCTGCGCCGGCGTCGCAGCCAGACCAAGGGCGTGTCTCACTGAGCCGCACCGGCGGTGATGGTGGGACGATCGTCCGTAATAAAGAACGGCGGTTGATCACGAGCCGCCATGCCCCGGCCGCCTTGGCTCGGGCCGCCATGCCCCGCGCTGCCGTGACTCGTGCTGCCGTGACTCGTGCGGCATGTCTTGAGAATCCGGCCAACCTAGAGCGGCCTCAGTGGACGTCTAGCGCCGCTTGGCGCTTGTTTGGTATTGCGCCCGCTGTCAGTCGTCGGTATGTTCTTCGTCGG
>CAZBOE010000147.1:0-1526 GCA_964493365.1 uncultured Tepidisphaeraceae bacterium
TCCGCGCCGCCTCTTCCGAAACGCCCAGCAGGGCGCCGACCTCGGCATAGGTCATCTGGCGATAGAACCGCAGTAGGATCGCTTCGCGGTCTGCCTGCTTGAGTCGCTCGACTAGCTCGTCGAGCAGCGGCGCGAGATCGACCCACTGAGGCGAGGTCGTCTCGGCCACCACGGCCGCCGACTCCGACTCGCGACGTCGCCTGCGCGATTCGGACCGCAGCGCTTTCGACGCGGCATACTGCGTGACCCGGAAGAGCCAGGCCGGCAGAACGGTGTCGGCCCTGAGCCGACGAGCCTGGCGGGCCAGCGCAATGAACACCGCCTGCGTCACGTCCTCGGCAAGATGGCGGTCGGCCACCCGTCGCCGGGCGATGCCATACACCCAGCCAATATGCCGCCGAACGAGCTCGGTGAAGGCGGCTTCGTCGCCGGTGAGATGGCGCTGCAGCAGTTGAGTGTCGGTCATCGCCGAGCCTCCACGACCCAATATCCCCGACCCATCATGCCGGCGGACAGAATTCGCCAAAAAGAGCCGGCAGGGAAGGGTCGTCCAGATCGGCGGGAGAGCGCACGAAGCACATCGGCCGGCCCGGTTGTGACGTTAAACACTTATCGCAGCATGACCTAAGTGATTTTCGTATGCTCCGCAACTTCACGCCACACAGCCCACATTCTGCTGTATATTAAGAGATGGTGAAGAGTAAAGGAGGAATAGGAGATGGTGCGTCAACGATCTGCTGTGATCGCATCGGCGGTGGCGGGAGTGGGGCTTGTCTTTGCAACACATGGCGTCGCACAGATACCTGTCACGAAGGTGGCGTACTCCGGTGACGTGGCGCCGGGCAGCGGCACGATCGATGGCCGCGCCGACGGGAAGTTTCGCAGCAGTGGCGCGTCGTTCATCGTGCCGACGATTTCGTCTTCGGGGCTGATCGCGTTCGAGGGCGGCGTCGAGTACCCGGTCGAACCCAACAAGCCGAGCCTGCGCGGCGGCATCTGGGTGTGGGACCCGATCACCCAGCAACTGCGGCTGGTGATGACCAGCGGATTCCCGTCGCCGACGGGGGGCACGTTTACGGAGTCGTTTTCCGAGTTGCGCATCGCGCACGACGGCACGGTGTTGTTCGACGCCTCGTTCCTGTCGAGCAACAACCCGTCGTTCACCCCGACGGCGCTGGTCAAGGCTGCGCCAAGCGGGCCGATCTCGCTGCTGATCGCCCAGAACACGCCGGCGCCGGGTTACGGCGGGCAGTTTTCCGACCTGCGGCTGGGTCGCTCGCGTATCAACAGCGGTCATATCTTCACCACCACCCCGGTCTCGCCGACGACGAACCTCTCTGTCAATCTCAACAGCGCTTACCAGGTGAACGCGAATGGGGAGCAGCGCCCGGTGATCGTCCCGGGGATGACGCTGCCGGGCACAGGCGATGTGGCGACGGCGGGCGGTGTGCTTGCGGTCGGCGCCAACGGCAAGGCGCTGGTCGTCGGGCAGTTTCAGTCGGGCGGCTTCAGCAAGTTTTCCTACT
>CAZBOE010000147.1:1537-11822 GCA_964493365.1 uncultured Tepidisphaeraceae bacterium
GGCGATGGCATCGAACTGGTGGCGCGGGAAGGCAGCCCGGCGCCCAGCAAATCTGTTTTCGATGACCTGACCTACAACTTCCTGTACAGCGGCAGCGCCAACGACTCGGGGCAGATTGCCGTGGCGGCCGAGACGAAGACACCCTTCAACTCGTTCGTCAACGGCCTGTGGGTGGGCACCCCGGGCAACATGAAGATGGCGCTGCGCGAAGACGACCTGACCACCAACCCCGCCCGGCCGACCGACCGATTCTTCCGCTTCAGCGACGCCAAGATCAACGGCGAAGGACAGATCGCCTTCAGCGGTCTCTCCGACCAGACGAATGGCTATTACATCGCCACCCCCGGCGCAAACGACAGCTATTCGCTCGACACTGTCCTCACGCTCAACACACCCTTCAGCCACCCGGCGCTGGGCAATAACGTCTTTTTCTCACAGCTTTCGCAGGGCTACGCGTTCAACGCCCTGGGGCAGATGGTGTTCACCGCCACGCTGGGCGGCACGGGCATCTCCTCGGCCAATGACAGTTCGCTGTGGGCGTACGACCCGCTCGATGGGTTGCAGCTTGTGGCGCAGGAAGGCCGGACTTTCGACGTGACGCCGACCGTGACCAGGCAGGTATCGGCCATCGAGTTCCTCGCAGGCGGCAACGGGCAGGACGGCGGCGCGACCGGCCTGTCTGACAACGGGACGTTTACCTTCCTGCTCCGGTTCACCGACTCGACGCGCGGGATCTTCAGCGGCTCGCTCGCCGAGGCCGGCGATGAATATCACTGGCGCGGCGCCGCAGCCGCCGACGACAACTGGCACACCGTGGTGGCCGACGACTCCAACTGGCGCGACGAAAACGGCGGCGTCTGGGTCGGCCCGCCCCGCGACGGCGGGAACGAGAAAGTCTTCATCGAACAGGCGGCGGTTCGCCTGGCCGACGAGGCGGTCAACATCGGCTCGCTGAACGCCACCGGCAGCCTGCTGGTGCAAAAGCCGCTGACGCTCAACCTGCCTTCGTCGATCCAGAATCTCAGCCTCGAACACGACCTGACCGCCAACGCGGATCTCACGCTCGACGCCCAGACCAACTGGATCGCGGGCAAGATCACCGTCGCGCCGGCCGCCACGCTCACCGTCGAGGACGGATTGATTGTCAGCAGCCTCTCGCCGCATGTGCTCGACGGCGTGCTCGAAACGGGCCCGCTGAGTGTTTCGGAACTCAGCAACGAAATCGGCCTTCGCATCGAGGGCGGCAAGCTGGTCAACCGCGGACAGATGACGGGTCTGGGCGTGTTCGAGATCAGCGGCCTGGCGCAGGTGCGGGTGCAGAATCACGGCACGTTCACCAAATCACTCGACGGCGTCGCCACCATCGCCATTCCGCTCGACAACCAGGACGGCGAAATCAACGTCAACGCCGGCTCGCTCGACCTCACCGCAGGCGGCTCGCACTCGGGCGAGGCCCGGTTCGTCGTGGCACAGGGGGCCGTGCTCAACCTCTCGGGCGATCACCAGTCGACGGGCCTGGCTCGCTTTCTCGGCGACGGCTCGGTTCGCTTTCTGAGCGGATCGTGGACGGCCAACGCCGGCTCGATCAACGTCTCGGTGGGTGTCGCGTCGGACGAGTCGGCAGGCGGATTCGACCTCGGCGCCGACGTCACGCTGACCTCCGCCTCGCTGGTCAACGAGCAGCGCCTGAACTGGAAAGGCGGGAAACTCGAAGGCGGCACGCTCGGCGCCGAAGATGCCGTCACCAACGGCTTCTCCAACGTCGGTTATCTCAGGATTGAGGACGACGCGATCGTCACCCTCTCGGGCGCGATGCACAGCGCTTCGCAGGTCGACCAGTCGGGCGTGTTGACGCTCGACGGCGCGTCTGTCGTCAACGACGCGGGGGCGACGTGGCAGCTCTCGTCGGTCATCCGCGACGGCACGTCGCCCGGGCAGTTCATCAACCGCGGCAAGCTCAAGGTCGTCATCGGCGGCATGCTCGAGCCGCAGATCGACACGAAGCTGGTCAACCGCCCGGGCGGGCAGATCGAGCTCGACCGCGACCTGGCCCTCACCGAAGACTCGCAGTGGCAGGGCAAGGCCGACCACGCCATGGTCGTCAACTCAGACCTCGACCAGCCCCACGAGCTGGCCTTCGCGGGCGGCAGCCACACGACCACCGGGCCCGCGCTCTTCCAGGCAAGCGCCACCATCGGCGGCGGCCCCACCACGTTCACCGTCGAAGACGGCTCGGCCAACTTCTCGACCCAGCCCGGCGCAACGACCAGCCGCGTCACCCTCAACGAGGGTGGACGCATCATCGCCGAGAACGGCCCGGTCAACCTGATCCAGACCCAGTTCGTCCTTTCGCAGGGCGTCATCGAGGGCGGCGACCTCGACGCGCTCGTCGGCGTGACCGGGGGCGTGCACAACTCGGGTGAGATGACCATCGCCGACGGCAAGAGCACGCTGACGGGCGGGCTGCGCAACACCGGCGCGTTCGATTCGACAGTGCTCCACGACGGCGAGCTCGAGATGGTCGACGGCACCATCCTCAATGACGACGGCGCGGTCTGGCAGCTCAACCGCGGCGCAAAACTCACGGGCAGCGGACGGTTCGTCAACCTCGCCATGATCAAGGTCGTCGCGGGATTCGGAGAAGGCGAAGACGCCCGCATCGAAGCGCCGCTCGAGAACACGCTGGTGAGCCGGATCAACGTCGAGGCCGGGCGACTCGTCATCGCCGACAACTTCGAACTCGGCAACGCGCTGACCGTGATTCAACCTGGCGCCGAGCTTGTGCTGAGCCCGGAGTCGGCCGACGTCACCTACAAGTCGACGGCCGACGGTTTTGTCAAAGGCATCTCCAGCGCGGGGCGGATGATCCTCAAGGATGGGGCACGGTTTGAAGCCGAGCCGGGAAGCATCCTCGACATGGTCCAGCGCCAGGGCGGCAGCCCCGAGTTTGCTCTGGAGGACGCGGACCTCTTCGGCCCCGGCAGAATCAACGTCGACGTGCTGTTCTTCTGGCGTCGCGGAGAGATCGGGCTGCCGGGTCTCTTTGACACCACCGCCGATGTGAGAACAAGTCGCTCGATGCAAATCGTCAGGCTCGACGATTCCCCCGAAGACGAAGCCGGTCGCGCGCTGTATGGCACGCTCACCAACACGGGCGAAGTCAAGCACAACGCCACCGTCATCAACAGCGGCGGCCGCATCGACAACAAGGGGGAATGGATCGTCCGCACGGACGCCGACATGCTGCGCGGCGCCGACGTGGGCGCGTTCGTCAACGAGAACACGCTCGCCTTCGAGCCCGACGGCGATCCGAACCTGGTCATCCTGTGGCAGTCAAACCTGCACAACACCGGCACCGTGCACCTTCGGCGAGTGCTGGGCACGCCGTCGGGCAACGGCACGACGCCGATCAACCGATACACCGTCCGGCTCGAAGAGACCGTAGCGCAGATCGATTCGTCAACGCTGACCGGGGGCACCTGGATCGTCGACAGCGGAGCCACGCTGGCGCTGCCCCGCATCGTCACCGGCATTGGCCCCGGCGCCTCGGTGACCATCGAGGGGATCATCGAGGGGCTGGAGCTCGAAGAAAACGCCGGCACGCTGCTCATCAACGATTCGTTCGAGACTCCCGGCAACCTCTTTAACACCGGCACGCTGATCAACGAATCGGTGCTGCACGTGGCCGGGAATTTCGTCAACGAAGGCACGCTGATCAACAACGGATCGATTCTGGTCGACGGGGTTTTCACCCTGCCGCTCTCGTCAACGCTCAAGCTGAGCGGCGCGAGCGAGATCGAATCGGCTCAGTTCAACAACACCGGCGGCAAGATCACCGGCATCGGCCGGATCGGCGGCCTGCTGACCAACAACGGCCAGCTCGTCCCCGGCGCCTCGCCCGGCACGATCGAACTGGGCGGGCTGATCAACGCCGCGGGCGGCATCATCACCCTGGAGATCGGCGGCACCGGCGCGGGCGACGGTTTTGACCAGCTCATCGTCGACAACGTCGCCACGCTCGGCGGCACTCTCGACCTGCTGTTCTTCGGCGGATTCGAGGACGACATCCTTCCCACCGACCGCTTCGAAATCATCACGGCCGACTCGATCGTCGGACAGTTCGCCAACGCCCCCGACGGCGCACGCCTGCCCACGCTCGACGGCACGGGAAGCTTCCTGATCAGCTACACCGCCACGGCCGTGGTGGCCAGCGACTTCGTCGCCATCCCCGAACCCTCGACAGCCTTCCTCGCAACCCTCCCCACCCTGCTCCTGCCCCGCCGACGCCGGGTGAGCTGAACGGCGCGCCGACGCTGCCGCTGCCCGGTCAATGACGCCCCGGTCACGTGAGGGTTGGAATGCCGAGGCTGTAGAGGTACTGATATGTGTGGTCGTAAAATCTCGGGTCGCGGGTTGGGTCGCGCTGACTACCTTCGGGAACAACGATTACCAGCCCTTGACGCGCACGGGTCAGCAGAACGCGGTATGCGTTCTTCAAGTAGCTTTGCCGTATGGGACACCGAACGTGTTGCCATCGCCTCCCCTTAAATGTGAAATGGTTCCAGCGCTGACCGTCGTGTCGCAGGTCGCCGTCCCACACAACGCCCGCCCAGTCAACCTCGAGACCTTGCACGTCAAACTCAGTCGCGGCATCTTCGAGATAGTAAGACGACCGAACGTCATCCTTGCCGTGCAGAAACCAATGTACGGGGTTGATCTTTGCTCGCACGTCGATGGCATGAGGTCGCAGTCGCTGCGCTTGCGACGAAACGATGAGGCCGTATCGCTCATTTCCTCGTGAACGTGCGCGAAGCCAATCTCTTGCCGCCTCAACTCTGCGGGTGATGACGAGTGGAAATCGCGGCGCCACCTCTCTCAACGTCTGACGCGCGCCATCTGAATCAAGATCCAACAACTGCTTGACGAACTGCGCCAGTGATTCCGCCCGGAATGATCGCATAGAGACGGCCAGGTGAAGTTCGTCGCGTATTGAAACGTTGGGCAGGTTTCGTACGCGATCGACCACAGCGCCGGCGCCGTACTCTTCGTCGGAAAGCCGAGACGACAGGCACAAGTGCCAAGCTGGAAATTCATCCAGCGCAGCGTTGATCCACGCGGTGATGCCAGCTTCACCCGTGTTGATTTCCTGGCCACCACCCACAAGGCATACGACGACTGCCCAATCGTCATGCCGATCGAGGCAACTGATCAGAAACGCCGGCTCAGATCTCGAGAAGTCAGCGATTCCTTTCTTCTGCCGCATGAACTTGCTGGTCTGCTCCAAATCCCATGCCCGCTGCGCTTCATCGAACAATGCCACATGCTCGACGGGCGGCCGCTGATTACGCAGACATTCGTCGCGAAAATGGTGAACATTCTGAATAAATGTCTGTACTTCGCTCCGGGCTCGCTTCTTAGCAATTTTCTCACCGCGCTCCTCGTAGCGTCGTACCTTGTCGCGCGCCAGAGCTTCGCAAAGAACGGAGACGAGCGGCCCATTTCCGGATAGGAAAACGCTGTAAAGATCGTTATCTTTGTCGAAGTGCTTCGTCGCGATGTCCAGCCCGATCAAGGTCTTGCCGGCGCCGGGGACCCCTGTAACGAAGCATAGAACCTTCGATCGGGTCCGCCTAGCTTCATGGATGATTTCTGAGACCGTCTTGCTCGTAACCGTCAGATTAGCGCCACCTGCGTCATTACGTGATATGTCTTCAACCTTATGCCTACCATAGAGGGCGGTAGCTGCCTCAACGATCGTAGGCGTCGGACAGTATCGCGATGATTCCCAGTCTGAGGTAATGATCCGCGGGGCGGCCGCAACATTGAGAGTACGCTGAAACACATCGACCAGGTTATCGGGGGTAGCGCACATCACCCGGAACGTGTTATCTTGATGCCCGTCAAGCACTATCTCAACTGGGACTGCGTCAGCGTTAGTTGCGACCAAAACTGGCGCGATGTACGCTTTATGGGATGCCTCATGGAAGTGCTTTAGGTCTAGTGCGTAATCGACCACCTGATCGACCGCATGTCGGGCAAAGATTGATTCGCCGACCTTGAACTCGATAACAAAGACAACGGCTTCGAGTATGACAATTGCATCGATGCGTCGCCCGAGTCGCGGGATCACATACTCAAGGTAAACTGATCCGCTGGTTTCTGGCGATAGAACGGCCTTGAGTATCCTGACTTGCATCAGCCATGCGTCACGCTGCGTGGCCTCGATAGGCAGTGAATCACCACGAACCAAATGGCCCAGAATCTCCTCCTCGGACTGAGCCAGGAATACTGCAATGGAGCTTGAGTAGTATGCCCGCTTCATCTGGCTGTGGTTGAGGCGACATCACCAGCACGACTCGCAGGGCGGTCTTCCACAGTGGAACGAGTACCAGACAGTCCGTAGAAGAAGGTTGTGTAATGGGTGGGGTCCCTCTCGGCTGAAGGGCCGATCCCGTTTGGCGAGCTTCTGGCCGGACCGCCATGCACACTGTATCTGTCCATCAGTCGGCCCAGGTGTGTGGAGAGGTCGCCATCATTGATGCTGTGGCACTCGCATGCCACCACGTGCAGCGTATCCGCCATGCTGCGTTTCCCCGCTGTGCGGCTGTCGAGACGTCAGCCCCGGCGGCTTCGCACAACTGAAGGGGCGGTAGGTCCCGGAACTAGCCTTGAAAATAGCAGCGGCCGGACTCGAACCGGCGACCTTGGGCTTATGAATCCCGCGCTCTACCAACTGAGCTACGCTGCCGTGTCTTGGTCTTGCTGCCCCCGTAATGGCAGGGGTGCGGTCCCAACCAACCCGGCTGGTGCGGATTGGGGTAGGTATCTTAGCCGCCCCGGATCGACTTGAAAAGGAGCGGAAGACCCGGCCGGTTGGCGCCGGCCAGTCGGGCCCGGTCGGTTGCGGCCGATCGGTTGGGCCCGGCCGGTTGTAGCCGGTCGGCGGGGTGCGTCGGCCGATGGTCAGGCTCTGCGGAGGGATCGGCACCGGGGACAAATGCAGCTCCGCAGGGGGATGATGGCGGTGCGCCTTTGGGGGGGGTGAAGGTGGACCGGGCGGGGGCGGTGTAAGCGAAACCGGCGCGGCATGCTATAACCCTCGCCGTGGCGGCAGGTTCGGCAAAAGGTTTGGAAGAGACGCTGCGCCGGCTCGATCAGGTCGGTCGGCTGGTGAAAGACCGTGGCTATCGCCAGGTCTGGCGGTTCGAGCATGAGGGCCGGCCTTATTACCTCAAGTTTTACCCGCGTGACGGTCAGCACTGGAAACGGCTCGTCCGCGGCAATCCGGCGGCACGCGAGTTTGATCGGCTCGTGCGGCTGCAAAAGGCGCAGGTTCCCGCGCCGCGGGCCATCGCTCACCTGGTCGGTTTTCGATTGCGCAACGAGGTGGGCGATGCGGTCATTCTCGAGGGGATCGAGCCGGCCGTGCCGCTCGATGACCTGCTCAACGATCTGGCGGTTCGGGGCGAGCCGACGCCGCAGCACAGGCAACTGGTCTCGCAGGTGATCGAACTGGTCGCCCGGCTCTCGCGGGCCGGTCTGGGTCATGACGACCTCCATCTGGGCAACATCGTGCTGTGCGGCGGGAAGCTCTACCTGCTCGATGGCTATGCGGTGCGCCCCGGCGGGCTTTCGCAGAGCGACCTGTTTCAGCTCGGCCACAGCGTCAATCGCCACGCCACCACGGCAGACCTCGTCCGCGGGTGGGATGCGCTGGGCCCGCGGCCGGGCAGCGCGCCCCCGCTGCGAAACCCGATCGCGCCCCGGCAATGGCGGAAGTTCATCGAGCGCACGACCCAGGACAACCCCTACTTCGGCCCGCTGCGGGTCGATGGCTGGTCGGGTCACTTTTTCAAGCATGCCAAGTTTCCCAGGCGATGGTCGAGCGTCAGCCAGATCAGGCTGACGAAGGACGACTGGGAACAGGCGTGGCCGGCGCTGTGGGGCCGGATCGAGCGAGACGAGTTCACGGTGATCAAGCGGTCGCGCAGCGGCGACGTGCTTTCGGGCGAGATCGAGCTGGGCGGCCGGCGGCTTGCCGTGGTGATCAAGCGTCCGCGGAAGCGCTATTGGTGGCGCTATGTGAACGAGATCGGCCGGGGCTCTCGGAGCCGTCGTGCGTGGCGAAAGGCGTGGGAGCTTGTGGCGCGAGACATTCCCACGGCGTGGCCGCTGATGTATCTCGAGCGCAAGCCGATGGGCTATGTCACCGACAGCCTGATCGTCTTCGAGCGGGTCGAGGGCCCGATGCTCGCGGATGTGCGGCTCGATGAGCTATCGCACGAGGGTCGGGAGACGCTGTTTCGCCGGGCGGGTCGCATGCTGCGCAAGATCGATCGGCTGGGCTATTCCCACTTTGACGCCAAGTCGACGAACTGGATCGTGCAGTCCGACGACAAGCTGGGCCCGCGGCCGGTGATGGTGGATGTCGACGGCATTCGCCGCTATCCATGGTCGGGCGAGGGCCTGCGGCGGCTGCTGCGCTCGATGAAGCATCACCCGCAATACACGCCGGCCGACTCGCTGGCGCTGTGCCAGGGCTATGCGCCGCGGAGCCGGCTGATCGTGGAGGATGAGGCGAGCCAGGCAGAATGACGGCGCCGCCCGACCCTCACGCTCGGAGTGCTCGGATGCCCGCGCTTGCGGGCGTGACGGCAAGGCGAAGCCGGTCTGAACATCCATTGGCAACGCCTGCTTCGCTGACGAACTGACGGTCAAGACGCATGCATCCTGATCCACGGCGCATTCTCATCATCAAGCCTTCTGCGGTGGGCGATGTCGTTCACGCCCTGCCTGTGCTGGCGCTGTTGCGCCGGCGCTATCCGCAGGCTCGCATCGCGTGGGTGGTGACGCCGGGCTGCGCCGATCTGCTGGTTGATCACCCGCTGCTCGATGAGGTGATCCTCTTCGACCGCAAGGCGCTGGGGCGCTCGTGGGCGAGCGTCGGCGGAACGCTCTCGCTGATCCGATTCTTTCGTTCGCTGCGGGCGCAGCAGTTTGACCTGGTCATTGATCTGCAGGGCCTGTTTCGATCGGGCTGGATGGCGTGGCAGACCCACGCGCCCATCCGCATCGGCGCCGCGTCGGCCCGCGAGTTTGCGCCCGCGTTTTACACCCATGCCGTCGACACCGGCACACCCGAGCAGCACGCGGTCGAGCGTTACCTCACGCTCGCCCAGGCGGCCGGCTGCCAGCGGGGGCCGGTGGAGTTCGTGTTTAACACCACCGACACCGACCGCCGCGCCGTCGCAGACCTGCTGACGCCGCTGGCGCAACGCCCGTTCGCGCTACTGGTTCCGGGGACTAACTGGCCGACCAAGCGCTGGCCCGTCGAGCACTATGCCCAGACGGCGCATCGGCTGCGGGTCGAACATGGGCTTTCGGTTGTGACGGTCGGGGCGTCGGCAGAGACGGGGCTGTGCGCCGGCGTGGGCGCCGACCTGGATCTCTGCGGGCGGACGACGCTGCGTCAGCTCGTGCCGCTGATCGAGCGGGCTGCGGTGGTGGTCTGCAACGACTCGGGCCCGATGCACATCGCCGCCGCCCTGCATCGGCCGATGGTCGCGCTGTTCGGCCCGACGAACCCGGTGCGAACGGGGCCCTATCGCCGATCAGTCTGTGTCGTGCGGGCCGACATTGCCTGCTCGCCCTGCTACAGCCGGCGGTGCAGTCATCAGACTTGCCTGAAGCTGATACGCCCGGGCGACGTGATGGCGCGGGTTGCACAGGCGACAGCGACGGCAGCGACACCGACGGCATCGATACCCGCAACACCCGCATCGACGCCCCCGACGTCGACTCCGGCAAGTTCGACACCGCCAACATCGACATCGGCAACATCGACTCCGGCGACGTCGACTCCGGCAGCCGACGGGCGCGAACCAATCGCTGCGGCGGACGTGCTACAATAGAAAGCCGGCGCCGCCACCTGGGCCGGAGCAGACCAAACACCATGGCAAAGCGGGACTATTACGACATTCTTGGCATCTCGCGGACGGCGTCACCCGACGAAATCCGCAAGGCACACCGAAAGCTCGCCCGGCAGTATCACCCCGACGCCAACCGGGATAACCCATCGGCCGGCGAGAAATTCAAGGAAGTGCAGGAGGCTTACGACGTCCTTTCCGATGCGGAGAAGCGGAGGGCCTATGACCAGTTCGGCCACGCTGGTCCGCCGCCGGGCGGATTCGGCGGCGTGGGGCCCGAGATGTATGAACACCTGCGCCGCGCCCGCACCGGGGGCGGCCGGGGTCGGCGCGGCGGCCGCGGCGAGGGGTTTGACCCC
>CAZBOE010000148.1:0-11791 GCA_964493365.1 uncultured Tepidisphaeraceae bacterium
GTTGCCACGTTACGCGAATATTGTTCAGTTCCTGCAAGCGGCTCTCCCCAGTCGCTAACGTAATGCCGCTGAGCGGCAGCGGCGGCGCACGCGCGACGCTCAACCACATACAAAGTATACCGCCGTCGCGGTCCGCTCCAGCGGCGGGTTACCCCGTCGCCGTCTCGCCGCCGACAGGGAATCCACGACGCGTACGTTTTGGTTTCCGCAGTAGCCACACGGTGGGGGCTATCGCGAACAACCCGATCGGGTACAGCAGATTCACATACGCACTCCACCAGCCTGGGTGCGCGATCACGCCACCAGACGACCACCAGACTGCGATGCCCGGAAGCGGTCGAGAGACATCAACGCCGTGGAGAGCGTTGATGCCGTAGCGCGGTCCGTTCTTGGGATCGTTGAATAAAAGTAATCGCCCATCGAAGCCGCTGCGCTCCGCACGCGCGTATAGCCCGGGACCGAGCGTGATCCGCGACGAACTGGCGAACGTCCATAGGCAGAGCGTACCGACGAGTGCGGCGGTTGAGATCAGGACAAGAGCTTTCCAAATGCGAGTGACCACGACGGGATAACGTAAAAGGCTCAGTTGCCGGCCGCCCGCAAAGAGCGGGCTCCAAACCTACAACAACATCATGTCGCGGGCGCTGCCGGTCAACTGCAGCCGGTGGTTAGCCACCGTCACTTCAGCCGTTGCACGATCAGAACGCCGACCTGAAGCAACCCGACTCCGACAAGTGCAAGCGGCGGGCTCTCGCACGATCCTCCCATGCGCGCCGAACAGCACATAAATAAATCTTGCGGGGTAATCAAGGCGCTGGGTATCTTACGGCGATGGGCGATAGCGGGAAGTTGCCGTGATCCCGTATCTCGCTGAAGAGGTGCTAAATGTGTGGGCGAGTCGCGCGGCTCGCCTCGAGGGTATGGAGGCTTCAGGCCGCGAAATGGCCAGAGGCTGCTCACGCGCCGCCCCGGCGGCGCGGATGCAACTAACGGAGAGGAATGAAATGGGATCGAGCGCACTTCCGGTCACGGGTGTGGTGGCCGTTGCGTTGATGTCGTCGCTGCTCACCGCGGGCCTGGCACGGGCGGAGGTCCTGATGACGGCGGAGGAGACGCCGGACGGCGTGCTGCTCAGCGGTGCTGGAGCGTTGAACATTAACGCGCTGACGGCAAGCACCGCCACGTTTGCCAACTCGCCGTTCATCAACTCTGGCTTCGTACACGGCGTGGCGAGGGTCGGTGTCGCCGGGGAATCCCCGGTCGACTCGTATGTCGGACTGTCGGGCGCAGGCAGCTTCGGCTCGGGCTTCGCGATGATCGGCACGAGCGGATCAGGTGACGTGTTTGGTCCCTCTGCGGTGGAGACGGCCGACGGCACGTACATCCCCCAGCTGGTCGTACCCGACCGGTACGTCTCCGGACAACCGCTATCGGGCACCGGACTGTTTGCCGGCGAGACGTTCGCTTCGCTGGGCATGACGCCGGGCGTCTACACCTGGAGCTGGGGTGCCGGCGTCAACGCGGACCGACTCACGCTGAGCGTGGTGGTTCCTGAGCCCGTGGGTGCGGCAGCTCTGGTCGTCAGTTCGGCCCTCATGCTGGGGCGGCGAAAAAACTGTGCGTAACCCCGCACTCCACCCCAGGCAATACCCGGCCCAGCGGAATCCAGTACATGGATCGACCGCATATTCCCCGTCTGCAAAAGGTTCCATCCCTTCATCAACGCCGACTGAGACTACGGTTTTCTTATAATCTCATCTGCAGTGGACCGGCTGCCAAGAACATTAAACCGCGACTTGTCCACAAGTATAGCCCGAATCGTGCTGATAACCTTGCTTCGCTGACCGTTGGACGCACACGGAATGCGTCAGCTCACAACGCCGATGGCCCCGGCAGTTGCCGAGGCCATCAAGGCGCGTAAATCGGAGTGACAAGACACCGGTTGAACTGTTTCTGCGTTCCTGCGATGCAATCGCGGATTCCGTACTTTCGAGAATGCTTAGAGCTAAGATTGAGTTCGTTGACGGCGTCGACTACGCGGTCTTGCTTAACGAAGTGTCTTGATGCCGTACCGACGGTCGTCACGTCGAACGATGGGAGTTCCGCGCGGTGCAGTCAGTTTGTCACGCTACGAGCGCGTAGCGTTATATGCCACCCCGATGGTAGCTCAATGGCTCACCCGCCGCTGGTGGATGTGCATCACCACCGCCGTGACAAGAACGAAAATGCACACTGCCTTCCATGCGAGCAGCCACCACGGCTGCCACCATGCGCCGCTGCCTGCTTCGACCCAATCCGACACGCCGAAGCAAGCTAGCGTCAGCGCGACGAAGGCCGCGCGCCAGCTGCGATACTTGATAACGATCACCACGCCCAAGGACAGCCACAGCACGCCTTCGACGATGTTCGCCCACTTGAACGGTGTTCGTTGCTGCGCCTGCGACCACCAGCTGTCAATGTACGGCGCGCTCGCATCAAGCACGACGACCGCAAGGCCGAGGACAACGTAAATTGCGGTGGCAAGCCGCGAAGTGGCGTGGCGCCCGCGACGACTCGGTGTGCCGCAATTCAGAATTGGCTGACTGGCTTTGACAGGAAGCTTCACGGACTAGGATTTCGTGAACCCGCGTCGGCGGCTGATGCTGCTCTGGCCTGAATCGCATTAAGTAACGGCCTGTCTCCCGTCGCTGCGGCGGCCCACGCCTCATCTTGTAGCGGCTTGCACTCGGGCAACGTGCCACTTTCGTGGGCGACGTATATAGCTTGCAATGTCATTCTCAGGTCGGACGCTAGGGCAGCCACCGTAGTTTCGTCAATACGCCTGCCGAAGACGGAACGCCTTGACGCCAATTGCCAGGCACCACCTGATCCCAATCTTCGTTCCCCATACAGTGGCCGAGTAGTTGAGAAGGTGCGCACTCCCAACATGTAGAGGCCGTTTCGGTACTCACCGGTAACGAAGTTCACTTCCGCCTTCCATTGACTCGTCCATAGGAATATGACGACAAGTCCGACGGTGGCACCAGCTATGACGACGATACGGCATAGTGAGGTTGCGCGTGTTGAAGAGTGTTGATCCTTCATGACTTGGCGCACTCGCACTTTTCCTTCAGCAGCAGTGCACAGAGAAGATTGAGAAGCGCGATGTCCTGCTTGCCGAAATCGGGAGGCGGAAACTCGAAGAGGTCGTTTAAGGGCGCAGCGGGCGATGTCAGCTTATCGCACTCCGCGCCATGAGTCGTTTGCTTCGGCAAGCGGCCTCCTGATACACGGAGGTTACCTGCGACTGCCTGCAAACGAGAAAAAATCCCCCGGCTTGCCAAGTTCAACATCCCACCGCCACTCGCCCGTCTGGGCAAGCGGGGCGGGATGGAAATCGGGGCGACTCGCTTGGTATAGAAACGGTGTGGCGTGCATTGGTGTCCGCGCTGGGTGCCGTAGGCGAGGAGCAGCGATAGCCGCTTATTTCGACTCGCCGTTGGATTGCCCAAGCCGCTGGTACACGCCGATTTCAGCACGGATCGATTCAACCGCAGGATCAGGCACCCCCTCGAACGCCAGCTTCGGTGAGAATGATAGGGCGAGGCCGAACTCGTGGATCACGTCAACCATGTGGCGGAATAGCTCCAGCAGGGACAGACCCGTGCTGGACCGCGAGCACCTGAAACTCGATTGCCCGGGCTCCCAGTACACAGATCTGGCCTCCCGATAGATGTACTGGTACGAGGGACGCCCACCACTTGCCAAGATCAAATGAAGTTTATCGTCGCGCAACAGGATGGCCGAAATCAGCTCATCGTGCATGGGGTGGCACTCCAGGTCAGCAACCGCGGCTGCCGGACTATCACCGGGTGGTAACGTCTGAGGCGGCCCATGCGGTCACCTTCGTCGATCGGGCCAAGCTGGCCTCGGGCCGTTTGGCAAGTCCAGTCGCCTCTGCGGTGGTATTGAAACGATGCCTGCTCTTGAGTGATGCTAACTCGCGTGGCCACAACGAGAAAGCCCTCCGGTCTCTGCCGGAGGGCTTTCGTTCGATGGAAATCGGGGTGACAGGATTTGAACCTGCGGCCTCTTCGTCCCGAACGAAGCGCTCTACCAAACTGAGCTACACCCCGGTCGGCCGCGATGGGGGGCGGCCGTTCGGCTGAGTCGCGTATCTTAGAGCGCGCCCGGGCTCGATGCAAACGCTCGCCCCGGGGACGGCGGTCGGGTTGGCCCGATAGGGCCGCCGCGCGAACCGGCGGGCGGTGGTGGGCGAATAACACTGGGTGTGGGGCTGCCGACCCTACTGGTGCCTACCGGTGGTGGGCCCAGCGGCGGTCAATTGGCGGCCGCTCGGCGGTCAGGTGGGGGCCAAACGGCGGTCAAACGGCGGTCAGTTGGCGGTCAACCGGTTGCCGTACCCCGCAGGCGTGGGCGCGAGGCGCTCGCACGCGGGCGGCTTTACTTCCCACCCACCCCTCGCTCAAATGCCCCTGCCCATGACCCCTGCCGATCGAACACCCCGCCCGCCCACGATGGCCTGGTCCGGCGATGCGCTGACCGGTCATCTCGAGCTGCTCGACCAGCGCGCGTTGCCGACCGTCGTGAACCTGCTGCGGATCGAGTCGGTCGAGGGCGTTTACGACGCGATTAAGACGCTGGCCGTCCGCGGCGCGCCGGCCATTGGGTGTGCCGCGGCGTATGGGCTCGTCATCGCGGCGCGGTCGGCCGGTTCGTATGACGAGTTCCTGCGGTCGGCGGCACACCTCCGCTCGAGCCGCCCCACCGCGGTCAACCTGATGTGGGCGATCGACCGCGTGCTCAATGACCTTGCCGGCGCTGCCGGTTCGGATGAGATGCGCGACCGCCGCCCGCGCGATCTTGCGCCCCACATTCTCGACCTGGCGCGGGCGATTCACGCCGAAGACGCCGACATGTGCGATGCCATCGGCCGACACGGCGCCGCGCTGATCAAGCCGCAGACCGGCGTGCTCACCCACTGCAACACCGGCTCACTGGCCACGGGCGGCTCGGGCACCGCGCTGGCGGTGATCTATGAAGCCCATCGTCGCGGCACGCCCTTCGGCGTCTACGCCGACGAAACCCGCCCGCTGCTCCAGGGCGCGCGGCTCACCGCGTGGGAGCTCCAGCAGGCGGGCGTCGATGTCACGCTCATCTGCGATTCGATGGCGGCGCTGGTGATGGCGCAGGGCAAGGTGCACCTCGCGATCGTCGGCGCAGACCGCATCGCGGCCAACGGCGATGCCGCCAACAAGATCGGCACCTATTCCGTCGCTTCGCTCGCGGCCGCACACGGCATTCCGTTCGTCGTCGCCGCCCCGAGCTCGACGTTTGATCTCTCGCTCGCCGACGGATCGGCCATCCCGATCGAGGAGCGCAGCGGCGTCGAGATCACCGAGGGCTTCGGCCGCCCGACCGCGCCGCCGGGCGTGAAGACATTCAACCCGGCGTTCGACGTGACGCCCGCGCGGCTCATTCACAGCATCGTCACCGAAAAGGGCGTGATCCACCCGGTCAACCGGGAGACGATCATGCAAAACCTCGCCGGCTGAAGACCGGCCAGCCAGGCCCGAATGCATCGAAAGGCAACCCTTGAGTTTCGACCCCGCACCGCAAGCCGAATCGCTCCCGCCATGGATGGCGTCGCTGATCCCGCAGATCGACGCGCTGCGCGCCACCGGCGCCGATTTCCACACCCGCGGCTGGTCGCTGGGGACAAGCAGCAACTACAGCGTGGTGGTCAGCCGCGATCCATTTCGGCTGCTGATCACCGCCAGCGGCAAGGACAAGGGTCGGCTCACGCGCAGCGATTTCGTGCTGGTCGATCAAGCAGGGCAGCTCGTCGAGCCGGGCGGCCCGCGCGCGGGATACAAGCCGTCGGCCGAGACGCTGCTTCACGTCGTCGCGGCGAAGCACGGCAACGCGGTGTCGATTCTGCACACCCACTCGCCCTGGGTGACGATCCTGTCCGATCATTTCCACCAGCAGGGCCGGGTCACGATCGAGGGTTACGAGATGCTCAAGGGGCTCGAGGGCATCACCACCCACGACACCAGCCAGTCGATGGTGATCTTCGAAAACACGCAGGATATCCCGGCGCTGGCGCGGCTGGTCGAGTGTCGCCTGACCGATGCGGCCGCCCCGCTGCGATACGGCTTCCTGCTGCGCCGGCACGGGCTCTATACTTGGGGCAACTCGATCGAGGCCGCGCGGAGGCATGTCGAGGTTTTGGAGTTTCTTTTCGAGGTGCTGGGTCGACGCCTGTCGCTCCAGCGCTGACACGCAGTGGAGGTTTGAACCATGGCGCTGATCAACATCCCGACCGAAAACCGCCAGATCAGGGCGACGCCCGACATCGCCGCCCACCTCGCGCGATATGGCATCTTCTACGAGCGGTGGGACGTCGAAGGCCGCCTCGACGCCGACGCCACGCCCGAGCAGATCCTCGCGGCCTACGCGCCCGAGATCGAAGCCGTCAAGGCCAAGGGCGGCTACGTGACTGCCGACGTGATCAACGTCACCCCGCAGACGCCCAACCTCGATGCCATGCTCAACAAGTTCAACAAGGAACACACGCACGACGACGACGAGGTGCGGTTCATCGTCAAGGGCCGCGGGCTGTTCCACATCCATCCGGTCAATGGCGATCCGGTCTTCTCGATCGAAGTGGGCCCGGGCGATCTGATCAACGTGCCCTCGGGCACACAGCACTGGTTTGACCTCTGCGGCGAGCGCACCGTGCGCGCCATCCGCCTGTTCAAAGACCCGGCCGGCTGGTCGCCCAACTACATCGACAAAGGCGTCCACGCCCACTTCGAACCCGTCTGCTGGGGCCCGGCCTACGTGCCCGCGGCCGCAACCCGCGATATCGCCATCACGACCTTCAACCCGCTCCAGAACGCGAAATGAGGAGTGGGGAGTGGGAAGTGAGGAGTGGGGAGTGAGGCGTGGTGAGTGAGACATGAGGGGTGGTCAGTGACGAGTGATCATCCACGCTGCGGCGTAGGGCGCGGAGCGGGTGTTTGAGGCGGTCGGGTCGGGTTCTTGTTTTTTGATTCGTGCGGGTCTTTGGCGTTTTTCCCATGCTCATTTTTGATGGCCGCGCCATTCTCTGTGACATTGAGGGCACGACGTCCTCCATTCGGTTCGTCTATGACGTGCTCTTTCCGTTCGCGCGGCGGCACGCGGAAATGACGCTGCGCGAGCAGTGGGATACGCCCCAGCTCGCCGAGGCGCTCGACCTCATGGCGCGGGATGCGGGCTTTGCCTCGCGCGATGCATGGCTTGGGAGCGGCTTTTCCGATTCGTCGGTCAGGGCGGTGCTGACGGAGATCGGCCGACTGATGGATGCCGACGCCAAGGCGACCGGGCTGAAGGCGTTGCAGGGCGTGATCTGGGCGCGGGGATATGCCTCGGGCGAGCTCAAGAGCCATGTCTACGACGACGTTCCGCCCGCCTTCGGGCAGTGGCACGCGCGGGGGATCGACGTGCGCATCTACTCGTCGGGCGCGGCCGCGGCGCAGCGGCTGTTTTTCCGTCACACCACCGCGGGCGACCTCACGCCTTTTCTTCGCGGGCATTACGACACGACGGTCGGGCCCAAGCGGTCGCCCGACAGCTATCGCGTGATCGCCAGGGAGTTTCAGGCTAGCGCCGCCGACATACTTTTCCTGAGCGACATCCCAGCCGAGCTCGATGCCGCGTCGTCCGCCGGGCTGCGCACGGCCCTGCTCGTCCGCCCCGGCAACGCCCCGGTCGATGACACGCCCCACCCGAGGCTGTCCAGCTTCGCCGAGATCGTCTGAGCCCTTGAACCGAACCTTACGGGAGTCGAAAACCGGCGCGAATCGAAGACCACGTGAATCGAAGTCCGGCGCACCTGCCAGTGCCGCTCACTTCTTCGCCGCGACCTTCTCCGGCAGCGCAAGCTCCAGCGGCGGGAGCCCCAGGTCAGACTCGATCGCGATGCACCGCTCCGCCAGGTCGCCCATCACACGCGTGTAAAGCCCGTAGTATCGATCGAGCAGCGTCTCGGCCAGGGCCAGCATGTCACCGACCGCGTTGGCCGATGCCTGCTGGGGAATCAGGAACTGTCGCAGCGTCATCGCCCCGCCCGACACGGTGTAGGGATATGCCGTCTCCGTCACGCCGGCGATGCTCATCACCAGTTGCTGCATCTTCCGCGATTGAGACAAGATGGCATCAATGTACGCCTGGCTCTTTCCGTACTTCTCGAAGTAGCTGGCCAGATAGCTCTGGCGGCCGAACATGCGCCTGAGCCTGTGAATGTCATCCGCGGCCGCCGACATCGACTGCAATGCCAGGCGGAGCGAGTCGCCGCCGCCTGACTGGGGCTCGACAAGGTCGTAGGTGTCTTCGACCGGCGCCGGTGGCGCTGCCGACAATTCCTCGATCTTCATGGCCGTCGCCATCCTGAGCATCAGGATCGACAGCGCCGCATCGATCTTTTTGCGGCTCGTTTCACACGCGGCATCAAGCTGCTGCCGCCGATGCCGCACCGTCGCCTCGTCGTCGCTGGTCAGCCCGACCTTGCGATAGTCGGTCGTTTTCAGATGCGCCAGCGTTCCCGCCGTGATCTGCTCGACCTGAAACGCCTTCGCCTCCGAGTCTTCCCATAGCTCGGCTTCTTTCGCTGCCTCCCCGACGGCGGCGGCAAACTGGGTTCGCAGGGCAAACAGTTCGTCGGCCAGCCGCTCGGCGTCTCCCTCGGGTTGATGGTCAGGCAGAAACACCGGCCGCAGCGGGTGAACCAGCCCGCCGCCGAAGCCTTGAAGCACCGTCCCCTGCGCGACGCGGGTCTGCCGCTCCGCCTCGACCGCCTTGACGGCAACCAGTTCCACCTTCTCGGCCATCGCCCCCAGGTTGTCACGGTAGTATTGCTGGGTCAGCAGCTTCGAGATCACCTCAAAGTTGGTGAACAGCGCGGTCGCGGGCGCTTCGACCGAGAACACGCCCTCATCGTTGTGCCGGCGCATGGCCTTGATCCGGTCGCCGTTCGCCGGGTGTGTGTCAAACCACCCCGTCCTGGCTTCTCCGCCCGCCTTGATCAACTCCTCTCGCATGTCGCCGGGCATTTCCGCCATCAGGTTGGCCATCAGTTGCGGCAGGTTGTCGGGAAGCCGGCGCTCCGCCAGCACACCGCTGATCTGCCGGTGGGCCGCGTTCATCGCCACGGCCCACAGATTGAGCTGGCGAAGCGTCTCAGACGACACCGACGCGCCGACCATCCGGGTTGCATGGCGGTCGGCGTCATACTCCATCTGGCGCGCCATCAGCATGCTCACGAGGTGAGCCACCAGCATGAGCACATAGAGGATTTGCCGCGAAACCCACACCATCGCCCGCGCCAGGGCCGCAAAGAGCTGGATCACCCAGTGATCGCCGTCTCTGATCAACTCGGCCAGCAATTCGTCCCAGGCGTCGCGCTCGTAGACGATTCGAGCGAACCAGTTGTTGATCCGGTTGACGATGTAGGTCAGTCGCATCGCCCGCCGCTGAGCGAAGTGCCCGAACTCGTGCGCCAGCACGCCGGCCAGTGAGTTGAGCGACATCACCGACACCAGCGGCAGACCCAGCGTCAACACCGTCTTCCCGCCCACCAGCCCCGATAGCACACCCTTGAACGACGCCGACGCGTTGAGATCCATGTTGATGTGGATCTCCGACGGGCGCGGCGCCCCCACCGAATCACTCAGCTTGTCGACAAACGCAAACAACAGCGGCTCATCTTTCCGGGTCAGGTGCTAAGGCGCAAAAATATAGCGCCGCGGCGCGAACAGCGGCTTGATCATGAACAGGATCAGCGTCAGCCCCGCCGCGATCGGCAGCAGGTAGAGCAGGAACACGAGGGCCACCGCCCGGCCCTTGACCGTCGTCATGATCCAGGCGTCGTGCACCGCGTGAAGATAAACCCCATAGCCCACCAGCCCGATCAGCGCGACGTAAATCACCGGCAGCAACAGCATCATCACCGCAACCATCGCCAGCACGACCAGATAGACCGGCGACAAGCCCTTTCGTGTCTGGGGCTTGCCCAGGGCGGCAAGAAACGGGTGCTTGAGCACCGAGTTCACGACCTGGCCCTGCTCGCCCGCCATGGCCGCCGCGCTTGCGTTCAGCGTTGTCATGGATCTCCCCTGTCGCTGCCGCCCTGCCCACCGGCGTCGGGCGCCTGGCAGGGCGCCGGCCGTCCCCACGCCGGGCCCCGCGCCCCGCGTCGACCGCACACCCTGTCATCGATCACCTTCCCCGGCAATCGCGTTGTGCGCCACGCACGGGGGGAATGACACACCGAGCTCGTCGGCACGCCCAAGCAGGTTTTACCCGCCCGGCATCGGCGACGGCAAACCAAAAACCAAGAGCCCCGCGCGACGGCGCAGGGCCCTGTATCGATCCCATACACAACCGATCCCGTTTTGCGGTCAGTCGCCGTTGATCCACTGCTGGGCCACGACGGTGTCCGTCGGGATGGCGTCGCCCGCCTCGGCCAGCAGTTGCACCGCGCGCTTGCGGATGTCTGCCACGCGGAACAGCTTCCCCGGGCAGTCTGTCGCCCGGCCGGTTTCGGAGTGCCCCAGGACCCGGTCGGCGGGAATGTTGTACGTCTTCATCAGATAGGCCGTCAGCCGCGCCAGCGACTGCTGCTGCTTCGCCGACGGGCGCACGACATCGAAGTTTCCGACCATGCAGATGCCGATGCCGAACTCGTTGTAACGGTTGTCGCTCGACTTGGCATGGGCGCCCCACTTCTGCTTCGGCCAGCGCGGGCCGACCTCGATCTGCCCGTCGCGGCTGAGGGTGCCGTTGCCGATGACAAAGTGATAGCCGAGTTCGTCCCAGCCCTTGGATTTGTGATCGCGGTCAAACTTGCCGGCGCTGCCGGTCGGGGTGGCGCTGTGATGGATGACGATCCAGCGCCATGCCCGCTTCTCGGCACGGGCCCCGGGAACCCAATCCGCCGGGACATCAGACCCCCGCGCCGCCGGGCGGGCGGAGGGCTTGGTCGGTGTGGGCGCCTGAGGCGTCGACGCCATCATGACCGGCTGCCGATTCAGCGCCGGGTCGATCACCGGCGGGTTGAAGTTGGGCCCGCCCACGCCGGCCATCATGCCGGTCGTCTCGCAGCCGACGACCACCAGCGCCAGCCCCGCCGCCAGTGCCGACACGACCGTTCGATTCAACAGATTTCGCTTGGTGTTGTTCATGGAGGAAAGCCCGCATGCCTGGTTTTCTGCCACACGGCTCAGCCGCGATCACGTCTTCCTGACCCCGCAGCCATGGCGCACCCTCAGCGGATAGGCCGCGACGGCAGACGCTCCTGTTATCGGTCAGGCCATGACCCGGCCATGAAGCTTTGCACCGCCCTGATCGCCCGGCGCAATACCGCCGGATCACGGCGAGTTGCACCACCCGATCGCGTTGCGGGGCGACAGATCGACCGGCCTGAACCGTCGACGTTTATGTGCGTCACAACCGCTCAAAACCGCACGGCCGGCGCCTCCCGCACCGCCGGGTCCTGCACCTCGAAAAACGGCTGCGGCGTAAAGCCGAACGGCCCGGCCAGCAGGTTCATCGGGAAGCTCATCACCGTCGTGTTGAACTGCCGCACCAGGTCGTTGTAACCCGACCGTCCGTGGCCGATCTGATTCTCGGTGTTGACCAGCTCGCCCTGAAGCTGCATGAAATTGGCGTTGGCTTTCAGGTCGGGGTAGGCCTCGGCCACCGCGAACAGCCGCCCCAGCGCGCCGCCCAAAGCGCCCTCGGCCCG
>CAZBOE010000149.1:0-2873 GCA_964493365.1 uncultured Tepidisphaeraceae bacterium
CCACTGCCCGGCCCGCCGGGCATCAAGGCCTCGCTGGCGGTATCGCTCGAAAGTGTCGAGGAGAGTCGGCATGGAAGTCGTGAAGGCTGAGTGGTGCTTGGGTGTTGCCGATTGAGGGCCGAGACCGGGGTTGTGCGGGTTGTCTTCGAGTTGGCTGTGTTTCGCCGGGTGTCGCTTCCTGGGTTTGGCTTGCTTGGGTATGGCCGGTTGGGCAGCCTCCGCCGTGTGCAGGGCAGACAAGGTCAGGAATCGGGGTTTTGGGGTCGGCGGGACGCCAGGTAGCCCATCACCGCCATGTATAGCAGCATGAACGTGACCAGCGCAAACGCAAGCCGCCACGAACCGGTGAACTGCAGAAACAGCCACACCAGCACGCCCGCCAGCAGAAGCACCAGCAGCAGAAAGCCCACCAGCGAGGCGACACGCCGACCGACGCTGGTGTGGATCTCCATGACCTTCATCGCAGGCTGGTCGTCGCTGGTTTCGGATCGGGCTTCCCCCTCTGAACCAGCGCCGGCACGCAAGCCATCGCGACGCGACGGCGGCCCGCGATGGCCGCGGCTTGCCGACGAAGGCTCGCCCGGGGTGTCGGGCTGAGGGGTTGACCCGTTGAATGCGACCATAATCCGAAGCATCCGCGGACCGTGGGGCGTCGCCGGCATGGGGCGGCCCACACTGCCGGCCGACCGCCCGGCCAAGTGTACGGCCGCGCGGCGGTCAAGACGAAGAGCAGATGAGAATTGCCCGCGGCGGCCCGGGTAAACTAGACTCAGCGGGATATGGCCCGAAACGGCTTATCCATCGACGACGGCAGGCCTTCCGGCGATATCGCGGTGGCTGCGGACTATGCCGAAGCCCTGCTGGCCGCCCGCCGGGCCAAGAACTGGCTGTTTGTCATCCTGCTGGTGTTGCTCATCGACCAACTGGCGATCTTCTTCGTCGGACGATACGCCCAGGGCGTCTTGCCCGATCCGACCGACCCGACCATGACCGACCGCGCCCAGGCGCTGTTCCGCTATTGGGTGGGCATGTCGAGTTTTGTCGGGCTGGCCGCGAGCCTCATGCTCACGCTGACGCTGCTGCTGATCTTCAACGTGATGCTGGTCGGCCGACTCATCGGGCTGGCCAACACAACCCGCGCGGTGGTCGGGTCGATGCTCTTGTGTGTGCTGCTGTTTCCGTGGCAGGCGTTCCTCTTCGACTGGGCGTTTAAGATTCCCGGGGTCTTGTATACCTGGCAGGAGCTTGTGGCCTACGCGCGGTTCGGCATGACCGGCACGATCCGCTGGGACGAAGCCGCCCTCCGCTGGGCGCGGTTTGTGTTCTGGCCGGTCGTCTCGGTGGCAGTGTTGTTTTATGTGCAAGCGCGGAGCGGCAAGGCGCTGCGGCAGGCGCTGGGCGAAGAGATGATCCGCAGGCAGGCCCGCGATCTCGAGCGCCAGGGGACGGCGTCGATTTGAGTTCACATCAATCGAGCGGTGTTGTGACAAAGCTGTATCGCGGAAGCGTGATCGTGCCGGGCGTCTTAGGCGACCCGGCCAATGGCCCCAACGACGGTGTGACCCGCGGCGAAACGCTGACCCGCCACGGCGCCACGGGCGATTCGATCGGTGGATCGCGGTTCACGATTCTCCACGAGGGCATGATCGAGGTCGATGCGCGGGGCGTCGTGACCGCCATCGGGCCTTGGGACGATGGGCGGGCGCGCGACATAGCCTCGGCCGGCGGCACGGTCGAGACGCTGAGCGGCATCGTGCTGCCGCCGCTGATCGACAATCACATTCACATTCCGCAGTGGCCGATACGCGGTCGCTTCGACGAAGGCGTCGAAGACCGCGCCGGCGAGTCACGCCTGCTGGCCGCGCTCGAGCGCAACGTCTTTCCGGCCGAGGTGCGCTGCGCCGACGCGGGCTGGGCAACCGCCTGCGCCCGGGCGTTCGCCGCCGACACGCAAGCCCACGGCACGGTCGGCGGAATGGCATACATGACGGCCCACCCACAGGCGACCCGCGCGGCGCTCGAGGCGCTGCCCGACACCTGGCGCGTGGGGCTCGTGCTGATGGATCAGCACTGTCCCGAGGCGCTGCGCACCGACGCCTCCACCCTCGGAGCCGATGTGGCGGCGCTGGCAGGCGACTTCGGCGACCGCCTGGTGATCACCGACCGGTTTGCCGTCGCCTGCTCGACACCGCTGAGAAGGCTGGGCGCCCAGCTCGCAGCGCGGCACGGGCTGTGGACGCAGACCCACCTCAACGAGCAGCGCAGCGAAAAAGCCCGGGTCGAAAACGAGCTGTATCGCGACTATCGCAGTTACACCGATGTCTACGCCCGCGACGGACTCTTCGACCGCCCCTGCGTCGCGGCCCACTGTGTACACATGCGCGACGACGAGTGGGCCCTGCTCGACGCCGCCCGGGTGAATGTCGCTCACTGCCCGGTCAGCAACGCGCTGCTGGGCTCGGGGCTGATGCCGCTGGATGCGGTGATCGAGCGCGGCATCCGCTGGAGCCTGTGCACCGATGTGGCGGCGTCGCCGACGACCTCCCTGCTGGCCGAGGCGGCGGCGTTTGTCGCGGTGCACCACGGCCGCTCACGCCATGCCACTGCCGAAACGGCGCTTGCCCACGCAGCCACCGAGGCGGCTCGCATGACTGGCGTCGCGGTCGGCCTGGCGGTCGGCATGCCGATGTCGGGTGTGCTGGTCGAACCGCGCGATGCGGTGACGCCGGAGATGACCGCCGAGGTCGTGATCCGGCGCTGCGTGCTGGGGCTGGGCGATCGGCCGCTGGAGGGGCATGAGCACGAGAGCCTCGACCGCATCGTGGCGGGAACGTCTGATTCGGCCGACCTGTCGCGCCTCCGCACCGCGATCG
>CAZBOE010000149.1:2908-3335 GCA_964493365.1 uncultured Tepidisphaeraceae bacterium
CAGACGCGTCTGGGCGGGCGGCGTCGAGAGATATCGCGGCTGAGCCGGCTGCCTATACTGCGGCGGTGAGCAGGCAGCCCGGCGTCATCATCGACAGTGAAAACCCTCCCGGTATCGGGCCGGCCCGGCACACCGGATCGTCAGACCACAACGTGCTGCCCGCGGGCACCGTCTTGCCGGGCGACACCCGCCACGCCGACAGCGCCGCCGTCGGGGTGGGCGTTGAAATAGACAACGTCAGCAAGACCTTCCCCGGCGGCACGCAGGCGGTCGAGGGCGTCTCGCTGTCGATCCCGGCGGGCGAGTTTGTGGCGCTGCTGGGCCCGAGCGGGTGTGGCAAGTCAACCCTGCTGCGGATCGTGGCGGGCCTTGAGAGCGCGTCGTCCGGCGCGGTGATGCGCACAGACTCCCCCGGCGGGCGCGCCGG
>CAZBOE010000149.1:3345-11507 GCA_964493365.1 uncultured Tepidisphaeraceae bacterium
TGCAGGCGGGCCCCGGGAAACGAACTTCGCAGCGGAGGCTGGCCAAGGCGATGCCGCCGGAAGCGACGCACGCCATAGCGACACACGCCAGCACGAGCCTCATACAGCGGCCCCGATCAAGACCCCGTCCGCCCCGACGGCGACGCCCGGCGCTTGGGCATCGACCCCTCACAGCCCTGCAACCCCGGGCGAAGCGGCGAGTTTCGGCAAGCTCGGGCGGGGCGAGGCGGCGTTCGTCTTTCAAGATCCCCACCTGCTCCCCTGGCGGACGGTCATCCGCAACGCCGCGCTGCCGCTCGAGCTGATGGGGGTCGGCAAGGCGGAACGCATGTCGGCGGCGCGCGACGCCCTGCGCGCCGTCGGCCTCGGCGATTTCCTCGAAAAATACCCCGCCCAGCTTTCCGGCGGGATGAAGATGCGCGTGTCGCTGGCCCGCGCGCTGGTGACCCACCCGCGGCTGCTCCTGCTCGATGAGCCGTTCGCCGCGCTGGATGAGATCACCCGCCACCATCTCGACGAGATGCTCGCCGCGCTGTGGCGACGCTCGGGCATGACCGTGCTGTTTGTCACCCACTCGATCCAGGAAGCGGTGTTCCTCGCCACGCGGGCCGTCGTGTTTTCAAGAAGACCGGCGCGGGTGCTGATCGACCGCGCGATCGACCTGCCCCAGCCCCGGCCGGCCGAGGTCCGCACGGAGATGGCCTTCGTCAAACACGCCCAGGCGCTTCACGCGGCGCTGCGCGAGGCGGAGGCGATGCAATGAAAGGCCGGCCTTCGGATATCGCCAGGGCGGTGGGGCTTCCCGTGGTGGTGGCGGTCGTGGCGCTGTGCGCGTGGGAGGCGGTGGTCAGAGGCGGCTGGGTGCCGCGCTATTTGCTGCCGACGCCCGCCGACATCGCCGCCTGCCTGATCCGCGACTGGCGCGAGCTGCTGCACGCACTCTGGATCACCGCCAGCGGCGCGCTGGTGGGCTTTGGCATGAGCGTCGTCATCGGCATCGGCGTCGCAGTGGTCCTGTCGCTGGCAAGCTGGGTCAGGCAGGCGTTTTACCCCTATGCGGTGGTGCTCCAGACCGTCCCGCTCATCGCGATCGCCCCGCTGCTGGTCATTTACCTGGGCCCGGGGCTGCCGACCGTGCGGGCGTCGGCGTTCATCGCTTCAGTCTTCCCGATCATCGCCAACACGCTCGCGGGGCTCATGTCCACCGACCCGGCGCTGCGCGACTTGTTTCGGCTCTATGGCGCGTCGCCCTGGGCGAGGGTCTTTAAGCTCCGGCTCCCGTCGGCCTTGCCCAGTGTTTTTGTCGGACTGCGGATCGGCGCCGCGCTGGCGGTCATCGGCGCCGTGGTGGGCGAATTCCTCGGCGGCGGCGGGCTGGGCGCCATCGTCGAAACCGCCAAAACCCAGCTCGCCTATGAGAAGGTCTATGCCGTCGTTGCGCTGGCCGCCGTGCTGGGGCTGGGCCTCTTCGGCACCATCAACATCGTGTCGTTCCTCACGCTCCGCCACTGGCATGCGTCGGAGAGCGAGTGAGCACACGGCGGCGGGCGCTAGATCGCGGGGACTCCGAGCTTGCCCGAGGCGAGGTAGGCGTCGATGCCGCTCGCAAGCGTGTGCCGGGGCGAATAGCCGAGCACGCCGCGCGAGCGCGTGAGATCGGCCTCGGTGTGATCCTGGGTAAAGGAATAGGGGTTGTCGAAATACTCGGGCGTCAGGTTGGTCGCCAGCGCGCGGTTGAGCTCGGCGACCACCGAGTTGAATGTGTAAGCCGTTCCCGCGCCGATGTTGAAGACGCCGCCGGCATCGCACCCCAGCGCGGCGACATTGGCATCAACCACGTCATCGATGTAAACGAAATCCCGCTTCTGCTGCCCCGCGGTGAAAATGCGCGGCCGCTTGCCCGCCCGCATCTGCCGGGCAAGCTGGTGGATCATGCTCGCCAGCTTGCCCTTGTGGTCTTCGCCAGGGCCATAGACGTTGGTGTATCGCAGCGCGATCGCCGGCACGGCCAGCCGCGGCCGATAGCGATCGGCCAGACGCTCCATCGTCAGCTTGCTGAAGGCATAGACGTTGAGCGGGTCGGGCGACTGGCTCTCCTTCATCGGCACAGGCCCACGCCCATAAATGCTGCAACTGCTCGCCCAGACAACGCGCGCCTGCGTGTCGGCGGCCAGATCGAGCAGCGCCCGAAACATCTCGACATTGTTGAGCATCATGCGCTGCTGGTCGCTGACGGTGGCGCCGCTGTCGGTCGCCACGACGCCCGTGATGCTCGCCTGGTGAAAGATCGCGTCATAGGGCCCGAGCCGGCGGATGGGCTCGATGTCGTCGGGAGCACGGAGCGTCAGGACATCGCCCGCGAAATCAACGAGGTTGGCGAACGACGCCGACAGAAACGTGTCGGCCGCGACGACGTCATGACCGAGCAAAGCCAGCCGCCGGGCGATGTTCGAGCCGATGAACCCGGCGCCGCCGGTGACGAGAACGCGTAACGACTTTGGCATGGGACGCGGCAGTCTACCCAGCCGGTGGCGTGCGACGAAACACGCCGGGCTGCGCCCCGATCGCCCCGCCTGCCCCATCGAGCCGTGTTCGGTGGATTTACGGACTCGGGCGGTGGTCGTGCAGAGGCCCGGCGCGGTGGGTATACTCCGCGGGTTTCACGCGTGACCCGAGATCGTCCGCGCGTGATCGGAACCGATTGTGTGAAGGAATGACGCCCGCCATGTCACAGATGCCTGCCGAAGCCGGTTCTCCTGCCGCCGCCGCCAAGCCCCGGGAGGGCATTCCCGAGGGGCTGTGGATGCGCTGTCCCGAGTGCGGCGACATGCTCTTCCGCAAGGTGGTCGAAGACGCGCTCAACGTGTGTCCCAACTGCCAGTATCACTTCCGCATCGGCGCCGATGTGCGGGTGAGGCAGTTGTGCGACGAGGGAACCTTCGAAGAACGCTGGGCCGATCTTGAGCCGACCGACCCGCTCAAGTTCGAAGACAAAAAAGCCTACGGCGACCGCCTCAAGGCCGAGCAGCTCAAGACCGGCCGCAAAGACGCCGTGATCTGCGGCAAGGGCTTCATCAAGGGCCGTCCGATCATGATGGCGGTGATGGACCCGTCATTCATGATGGGCTCGATGGGCTCCGTGGTGGGTGAGAAGATCACCCGCACGATCGAGGCGGCCACCGAAGAGGGCCTGCCGCTGCTGATCGTCTCCTGCTCGGGCGGCGCCCGCATGCAGGAGAGCACGCTCTCGCTCATGCAGATGGCCAAGACGTCGGCCGCACTCGCCCGCTACGACGACGCCGGCGGGCTGTTCATCAGCCTGCTGGCCGACCCGACCACCGGTGGCGTGACCGCCAGCTTCGCCATGCTCGGCGACTTCATCCTCGCCGAGCCCAAGGCGCTCATCGGCTTCGCCGGCCCGCGCACCATCTGGAACACCATCAAGGTCGAGTTGCCCGAGGGCTTCCAGCGCAGCGAGTTCCTCAAGGAAAAAGGCTTCGTCGATTTCGTCGTCCACCGCAAAGACCTCCGCAGCGAGATCGCCCGGCTCGTCGACTATTGCGTGAAATGACGCCGCCGGAGTCGATCTGTCGGTGACCAACGCCCCGCGCCCTTGCTCCCAGCCCGCTCTGGTCGACCGCCGACGTCAGCCCCCCCTTCGGTCATCGCTTTCCGGTGACAATTCCAAGCCAAAGCCCGCCTCGGCATCGTCGGAGGCGGGCTTTCTCGTTCACGATCCAAGTCGCTTTGCGGTGTCGGCATCCGGCGACACCCAGGACAGACCCCTGTGGCAGGCGCCCCGCGGCTGGAGCAGACCGTCACACGGCGCTCCGTCAGATCCGGGCCGCGGCACTCGAAGCCGCGTCGGCCGACGTTTCGCTCCCGCCGACTTCCTCGTCGAAGTCGCCCTGCGCCTCATCTCCGATCTGCCGCAGCGCACACCGCTCGGCGTCGATCTCCGCCGGCGTCCGGAAGCCCAGCTTGCGCAACACCACCAGCGGCGGGCAATACCCCTGCAGCGTGTGTTGCAGGAAGAATCCCTGCACCACCAGCGGCACGATCAACCACATCGGCCTCCCCGTCAGCACACGCAACAGCCCCAACAGCGACAGAATCGACGAGTTGAGCGCCAGCGTCCGCTCCACGTCCCACTCGCGGTCAAGCTCGGCCAGCCGCTGCGGAATCTCCCGCGGACGCTCCCGGTAATAGGCCAGCGACATCGCCATCTTCCGGTCGATCTGACGCTGCGACTGCGACGATGTGTGATGACGCACACGCTCGCTGCTCTGGGCGATCATGAGAATCCTTTCGGTAAAGTGACGCTCCTGCGCCGCAGCAAACCGCAGCGCGTCATCGCCAAACCCGAAAGGTCAAACAAGCACACCCATCGCCCGCTTGCCAGTCGGCGCCGGCAGGGCAGCCCTTCTATTGCGCGGCTGCCGGCCGAACAGTCGCCGGCCGATCGAGCGACTGCCGATCGAGCGACTGGCGATCGGTGCCCTGCCGATCGGTGCCCTGCCGATCAGTCCCCTGCAAGTCGAGGTCTGCCTCAACCCCATCGGCCTCCGGTCTGTCTTCCTCCGGTCCGTCTGCCATGGGCCCCCCAAGTCGCTCGTGGGCGAGCCTTTCTGAGGCGATCCGGATCGTCTGCAGGTGCAACTGGGCCGTCATGCCCGGCGTGCGGTTGTATCCGCCCCCGTAAACCACGCACGTCGGAATCCCCCAGTTGCGGCAGAGGTCGATCGTCCAGCGGTCGCGCCGCGCCATCTGTCGCGTGGTCAGGGTCATCTGGCCGAAGCGATCGTCGCCGTGCACATCCACGCCCGCGATATAGAAGACCAGATCCGGCTCGAACCGCTCGACCGCGCCCGGCAGGGTCGATTCCAGCCGCGAGAAGAAATGCTCGGGCGGTGCGTATCGCTCCAGTTCGACGTCCATCGTTCCGGGGTGCTTGTTGCTCGGGTAGTTGCGCCCCACATGCAGGCTATAAGTAAAGACGTTGGGGTCGCCCGCGAAGATGAAGTGTGTCGCGTTGCCCTGGTGGGCGTCGAGGTCGATCACCATGATTTGGTACCACGGGTCGTCCGCCTGCAGGGCCCGGATCGCCACGGCCACGTCATTGAAGACGCAAAATCCCTGGCCCGAATCCGGAAACGCGTGGTGTGTGCCGCCGGCGAGGTTGGCCGCCAGCCCGTCCTCCAGCGCCGCCCGCGCCGCGGCAAGGGTTCCCGCCGTCGCGGCGTGAGAGCGGTCCGACAGTTGGCGCGTCCACGGCAGCCCCAGTTTCAGCCGAGTCACCTCGTTGTATTCACCCGTTCGGATGGATCGCACGTAGTCCGCGGTGTGGACGCGGAGCAGGTCCCGGTCGCCGATGCGACCCGGGTCGATCACCCGCCCGATCCCCGACTCGCTCACCGCCCGCGCCGTCTGCGGAAACTTGTCCATCGGAAAGACATGCCCCGGCGGCAACGGCGCGAAGTACGCCGGCGAGGAATAGCAGCGCAGCAGCGGCAACCCGTCATGCCGACGCTCCGGATTGACGCTTCCGAGATCGTCCGTCACGCGCGATGATAGGGCCATGATGACACGCGGACGAAAACGTTTCGGGTCGGCCGCCGCCCTCGTGCTTGCCGCGATGCTGGCAGGCTGCTCAACGATCGACCAAACCACCACCGACCACGGCGCCGCCGCCGGTACGGCCATCGGCACTACCGGCAGGCCGCCCGCGTCGCCGACCGACAGCTCGGCAGACAGCCCGGCCGACCGCTCAGGCGACCGCCCTGCCGCACCGACGCCGACCCAGACCGAAACCGCGGCCGCACGGCGATCGCCCTTTGTCGGCAAACAGGCCCCCGCTTTCACCCTGACCAATGACCGCGGCCGGCCCGTCTCGCTCGAAGACTATCGCGGGCGATGGGTCGTGCTCTACTTCTTCCCCCAAAGCGACACCCCCGGCTGCACCTGCCAGGCCAACGAGTTCACCACGCTGCTCCAGCGCTTCCACGAGCAGGAAGCCGTCGTCGTCGGCGTCGCCCCCGATCGCCCCGACCAACTCGCCGCGTTTCGCGCCAAGTATGGCCTCAAGATCGACCTGCTGGCCGACCCGCAGCGCCAGGTCATGCCCCGGTACGGCGCCGCCACGCCCATCGACATCGGCGGCTCCACCTACTGGCAGACCAACCGCACGACCTTCCTGATCGACCCGCGCGGGCGGATCGCTCACCACTGGCCGGAGGTCATCCCACAAGGACACGCGGAACGGGTGGCCGAAACGCTGGCTTCCACCAGCAACCAATAGGGCGCGACAGATCGCCCAATGACTCCAGCCCGCGTCGATGCGCGCTTGTATCGATGCTGCGGGCGTCTCGATGCTCGCCCGTAGCGATTGCTCGCCCTTATCGATGCTGGTGCCGTATCGATTCTGACGCCGTGCCATCACGGCCAACACACACGAAGCCGACGGTCACGATCCCCCCCGCGCTTTCACCGAGACGGCCGCGCTCCAAGCCTGACCGACAACAAAGCAACGTCGCCCGCCCCGGGCGATCTCGTAGAAAGGTGAAGCGCAAAACTAAAGAGAGCGCGACGGGTATACCCATCGCGCTCCCATCGTTTCACCGTGCCTCGGTGCCGCCGCCCGTTTCCGGGTGGCAGCTTCGGTGGCAGAGCCTTTATTCAGCGGAGGCCGACTCCGTCTGCTTTTCGCCCAGCAGTTTCGGAATCAGCGTCTCGAGCTTGCCGCGGGCATTGACCGTGTTGAGCACACCGTTGCGGTCGATCAGGAAGTAGCGCGGGATGGCGCTCACGCCCATCTCGCGGCTGATTCGGTGCCAGCCGTTGGGTGTCGAGGGCTGTTCCCACAGTTGCACCCACGGCATGTCCGGGTTCCTCGCCAGGAAATCCTTCACCGCTTTGTCGGTCTGGTCGTTAGAGACGCCGATGATCTCCAGGCCTTGGGAGTGATACTCGGCATAAAGCTTCTTGAGCTCGGGCAGTTCGGCGACACACGGGCCGCACCAGGTCGCCCAGAAGTCGATCAGGACGACCTTGCCCTTGTACTGGGCGCTGGAAAACTGCTCGCCGTTGACGGTCTGGCCGGTGATGACCAGCGGCTTGCCTTCCATGGCCGCCATCTTCATCTCCGCCTCGATCTGCACGACCATCTGCCGCGCCATCTCCGACGGATGCGACTTGGCGAGCGCCAGCAGTTCGTCGGTTTCGCCTTCGCCGGCCATCTGAGCCGCCATGGTCATCGCAACCATGCCCAGCGGATTGGCGGTGTCTTCACCAATGGCCTTGCTCAGATCAGCCCAGGCCTGGCTGCGCGCGTCGGAGCCGGCCGCGTTCTGGATCAGTTGCGTGATCGCCTGCTTGAGATGGGCGGTCTGGGCCTCGACGCCTTCACCGGCGGCGGCCTGCTCGACGTTCTGCTGGGTCGACGGGTCGCCGAACGCGAGCAGGATGGTGTCGGTCTGGAAATCGAGCTGCTGCTTCATGGCCGCGGCGCGGGGCTCGATCTCGGCAAGCTGCGAAGCCAGCTCGCGGACCTTGGCAATCTGTGTCTGAATCTCGGGCAGCTTCTCCGCGCGCTTCTCGGCGCTGGTGAGCACCTCGCGATCGGAGAACACGGGCCCGATCGCGCGGAAGGTGTTAGCCAGCTCCGTCTGGAGCTTCTGGGCAGGCGAGACCGTCTCGCCCGGTCGGCGCAGGCCCTGTGCCGGGGTGGTGACCGGCGCGCCCGCCTGGGCGGCGACCAGCGCGGGTTCGACCACGACAACGCCCGCCGATGCGAGGGCGATCAATGCAAGCTTCTGCCAGGAAAGACGCATAATGACGCTCCGAGATGAAGGGAAGGGCCGGGTGTGCGGCCTGCCCAGGTGGTGTAGGGTCCGATGCGGTTGTGTCGTGTCGGACACGCACCGGTCGGAAACGTGAGCCGGATTCTAACCTTTAACCGCCGCCGCTGCCCACCATATCTGCCTGCGGACGGGTCATCCGCAGCGGATCGAGTGCCTTTTGCAGTGCTTCAGGATTCAAGACAGATCGCTCGGCGGCAATCTGTCGGACCGTCTTCCCCGTTGCGAAAGCCTGCTTGGCGATGTCCGCCGCCTGGTCGTATCCGATCGCCGGCGCCAGGCTGGTGCACATCGCCAGACTCTGCT
>CAZBOE010000149.1:11556-11765 GCA_964493365.1 uncultured Tepidisphaeraceae bacterium
CGTCGGCCGCCCGCGAAAGGAGTTCGATCGACTGGAGCAGGTTGTGCGCCATCACCGGCATCATCACGTTGAGCTCGAAAGTCGAACCGACCGGCGAGGCCGCGAACGCGATGGCCGCGTCGTTGCCGACCACCTGCGCCGCAACCTGGAGCACCATCTCGCTCATCACCGGGTTGACCTTGCCGGGCATGATGCTGCTGCCGGGCTGG
>CAZBOE010000150.1:0-10116 GCA_964493365.1 uncultured Tepidisphaeraceae bacterium
CTCGAAGGCATCCAGGCCGACTTCAACCGCAAAGCCGTCGGCGGCAAGCACGTGTCGCTGGCCGACCTGATCGTGCTGGGCGGATGCGCCGCGGTCGAGAAGGCCGCCAAAGCCGCCGGCGTCGAAGTCACCGTCCCCTTCACACCCGGGCGGACCGACGCCTCGCAGGAACAGACCGATGTCGATTCGTTCGCAGTTCTCGAGCCGATCGCCGACGGCTTCCGCAACTATCTCAAGACCCGCTTCTCCATCCCGGCCGACAACCTGCTGCTCGACAAGGCGCAGCTGCTCACGCTCACCGCGCCGGAGATGACCGTGCTGGTCGCGGGCATGCGCGTGCTCAACGCCAACGTCGGCGGCTCGCCCCACGGCGTGTTCACCAAGCGGCCGGAGGTGCTCACCAACGACTTCTTCGTCAACCTGCTCGACATGGCCAACGAGTGGAAACCCGTCGGCACCGGCGGCGACCTCTTCGAAATCCGCGACCGCGCCACCGGCAAGGTCAAGTGGACCGCCACCCGAGTCGACCTCGTCTTCGGCTCCAACTCCCAGCTTCGCGCGCTGGCCGAGGTCTATGGCAGCGCCGACGCAGGGAAGAAATTCGTCCACGACTTCGTGGCCGCGTGGGACAAGGTCATGAACCTCGACCGCTTCGACCTGCACCGGTAAAGCCCGGTGCGAGCCGACCAGTGCAAGCCGACCCGTGCAAGCCGACCAGCCCGCCCGCTTCGTGTGGTCCATCGGTGGATCATGCGAGACGGGCGGGTTGCTTTTTGGGTCGTCAGAGCGTCGCAGGATTCGACCGCGCAGGATTCGACCGGGGGATGGCTTGGCGGTCACGGTCGCCGGGATCAAGGCGAGGCCCCTGACGCGTCAGTCTGCTTAATCGAAGGCTTCGGCGGGTATCCGGCCGGGCTGGGCCTAAATCGCTCGCCCGTCAGATCGGCTGGCCCCCACAACGCCGCCAACATCGACCCCAGAGCGGCATGCCACGAGCGAAAATGCACTCGGCCGCGTCGAATGGAGTCATCGGGATTCGAACCCGAAATTCCACCATGCCATGGTGGCGTGATCCCATTTCACTATGACCCCGGCGATGATCCGCCCAAACAGCCCGGGCGGTCGCGAGTCGGTAGAGAATAGTATGGGTTGGCGGGCTGTCAAGTTCAGCCGCTGGCGGATGTTGGGCGTGCCGCTTGACACCGCCCGCCGGGCGGCTATGTTACTCGGTTCTCCGCGGCGGACGACCCGCCGCGGCTTTGTCTGTAGGTCGGGTGGTCGACACCGCCGTCAAACCGCCCTTGTTGACGCTTTTTGTGCCCGCATTACCCGCGGGCGATTCGGGATCGGATGTCATGAGCCTCGCCAATACCACCTATTCTCCCAAGCCCGGCGAAATCCAGCGTGACTGGCACATCGTCGACGCCACCGACATGGTCCTGGGCCGCTTGGCGGCCAAAATCTCGACCATCCTCCAGGGCAAGCACAAGCCGACCTACGCCCGCCATGTCGATACGGGTGACTTCGTGATCGTCCTCAACGCCGACAAGGTCCGCGTGACCGGCCGCAAGGCCGAGACGATCGTCTACGATTCCTACACCCGCTACCCCGGCGGCCGTCACCTGATGAGCTTCGAGCGGATGAGCGCCCTCCACCCCGAGCGCGTGGTCCAGCTGGCCGTCAAGCGGATGCTGCCCAAGAACAAGCTCGGGCGTCACCAGCTCTCCAAGCTCAAGATCTACCGCGGCACCGAGCACCCCCACTCGGCGCAGCAGCCCAAGGAACTCAAGTTTTGAATTCGCAACGCGACCGGCGTCCGCCGACGCGGCGAAGTGACCCGGTTGCTCACCTTTAAGACAAGCATCAACAGCCATGGCCGAGACGATTGAAACGACCGCTGCCCTGACCGCAGACCCCTCCGCCCCGCGTCCCCAGTTCATCTGGGGCGTCGGCCGCCGCAAGAGCGCCGTTGCCCGTGTGCGCATCGCGCCGGGTGCCGGCAAGATGGTCATCAATGGCCGCGAGCTCAACGACTACTTCACTTTCGAACGCGACCGCAAGGCCCTCTTCGGCCCGCTCGAAGTCACCAACACCGGCGGCAAGATCGACGTCTACGTCAACACCGACGGCGGCGGCTCGACCGGCCAGTGTGGCGCCATCATCATGGGCCTGGGCCGCGCCCTGGCGAAGTTCGATGCCAGCCTCGAAGTCGCCCTCCGCGAGAATGGCTTCCTCACCCGCGACTCCCGCATGAAGGAACGCAAGAAGTACGGCCAGCGCGGCGCCCGCCGTCGCTTCCAGTTCTCGAAGCGCTGATCGCTTTGGCAACTGTGCCTCATCGCAATCCAGAACGCCGCCCCGCTTCACAGCCGGGCGGCGTTTCTCTTTTGCCGATGCCTGGCCCCCCGCGGGCGAGACGCCCGCGCCACAGCCGGATCACCCCACGCCTCCCGTCATATCGCTAAATTCAAGCGGCACGCTACGCCCCCCGGCAAAGCCTCCGCCCAAGCGGCAGCGACCCGACCGGCCCACCATCGCTCCTCACTCGCGGTCCTATCCCCGCGGGCGAGACGCCCGCGCCACGGGCAGATCGCCCATGTCTGCCCACGGCCCTCTACATCCCTAACGCAACCTCGCTCTGCCAGCTGCAAGCTGCGAGCCGCACACGTCGCCTCTTTGCTCGCTGCGAGCTCACTACTTCCCCCTTTGCCGGCCTCCGGCTACCTACCCCCTGTGCCTACCTCTCCTCACTGCCCGCTCTTCAAAAAATACTCCATCAGCTCGTGTCCGCGGTCGATCTTCAGGTCGCTCGTTGCCGCGTCGCGCTCGCTGTATTTCATCGGCCTGATCGAGTGCACCCGCGTGCCGGCCATCGCAAACAGCGTCGGCGCATAGCCGTGTTTGCGGGTGGCGATGTTGGTCGGGTGATCGGGCATGACGAGAATCCGCCACTGGGGATATTGCCTGAGCCGCCGAAGGACCGGGCCCACCACATGTTCGTCGATCGCCTCGATGGCCGCGATCTTGGTCTGCGTGTCGGCCTGGTGAGACGCCTCGTCGGGCGATTCCACATGGGACAGCACAAGGTCAAACCGATCGAGCGCGTCGGCGGTGTACTGCCCCTGCGTGGCGTAATCGGTGTCGTGGAAGCTGGTCATCCCGGGCACGCTGAGGTTCTCCCAACCCAGCAGGTTGGCGATGCCGCGCAGCAGGTCAACGCCGGTGATCATCGCGGCCTTCTCGACGCCGAAGCGCTCCCTGAAGCTTGGCATCGCCGGTGCATGGCCCTGGCCCCACAGCCAGACCTGGCTCGCGGGATTGAGGCCGGTCTCGACCCGGGCCTCGTTGATGTCGTGTTCGCCGAACACCCGGCGGCTGATGTCCATGATCCGGCACAGCACATCCGCCCCTTTGCCCTTGGGAACCCACCGCTCGGCCGGCTCCTCGGGAATCTCGTGCGGCGGCTTGGTCTTGACGTCAAAGACCGTGTCACCCCGGTAGACCAGCAGATTGCGATACGACACCCCGGGATGAAACTCAAACCCCGCCATCAGCCCCTGGTGTTCCAGCTCGTCGGCCAGGTTGGCCAGCAGCGTGCGGGCCTCGATGTCGGTGATCCCCCCGGCAGAGTGGTCTTTCATGATCCCGTCCACCACCGTGACGAGGTTGCATCGAAAAACCCAGTCGGTCGGCGACAGCGCAATGCGCTGCGCCGCCGCCTCGAGCGGCGCGCGGCCGGTGTGATATCGCGCCGGGTCATAGCCCAGCAGCGTCATCGTCGCAACGTCCGACCCCGACTCGAACCCCGCGGGCACGGTCCGGCATGTGCCGATCCGTCCCATTGCGGCGATCGCGTCCATGTTGGGGGTCTTGGCCGCTTCGAGGGGGGACTTGCCCCCCAGTTCGTCCAGCGGTTCGTCGGCGGCGCCGTCGGGAATGATGATGGCATACTTCATGGTCGGGCAGTCTCGCAGGCCAGGGGATGTTGCAGGTCTGTCGCGGGAGAATACCACGACGGCGAGGTACCGTCCCGCCTTCCAGACCTGCCGACCTGTTGATCGAGACTGCCCGACCTCCGGTGCGGGTGGGGCCTTGTTTCATTTTCCGCACGCCATTCTGCCCCGGGCCACATCCAACCACCTCGGCCGCGGGCGTCGCCGACTGAGAAGGCCTCTCCCGGCCCGCCCTGCTTAAGCCACCACAGACAGCATCGCACCACGCTCGACAGCCTTGGCGGCATTGCCCTGGGCGTTGTAGCCCATCGGCTGACCCGCCAGCAGCTGGCCGATCGTCTGGCCGGAGATGCCGCTGGTCTTCTTGGCCGCGTCGGTCTGGGTGAACAGGCCGCCCGTCCAGGCGGACACGCCGGCCTGATACTGCGCCTTGCTCTGGGCCAGGCCGAACGTGCTCTGGCGGGCGTTGTAGGCGAAGCCGGCGTTGTTCGCGTTGATCTGCATGGTTCGCTTCCTTCTCACTGCCGCGGCGGGCGAGGCCGCGTCGTTGACACCATGCTCGTACAAAATTTCACGAGGCGGCAAAGGCCGGTTTTTGGGCCGATTTCACGTCCGAATTCGAGTTATCAGCTGGTTATCGGACGACGCGGGGGTGTGGATGTGAAGCTGGAAAAAGCGCGCCCATGGCCCGCAAGCGATCGTTATGCGCGCGGCTTCCCGCACGTCTTCACCAGATTCACACCTGGAGCCCCGGCGGTGATGGCGCGGGTGTCCGCCCCGCCGGCCGGACAGGCCGGGCCCCAGCCGCTTTTGACCACACTCGTGTCGCCCTACCACCCCGCGTCGCCCACCACCCCGTGCGTCCTACCACCCGGCGTCGCCGCCCACCGTTACGTCGCCCGGCCACCCGTCGCGTCGCCCACCCGCCCCGTCGCCCCGCCGCCCCCCAGAGACTACCCCCCGACCGGCTCGGCTGGCGGGTCGATAATCCGCAGGCAGACGCTCGGCTGCGTGATGCTCTCGAGGGCGTCGATCCGGCCCGCCGCCGACCGCACCGCGGCCTCCGACGCCAGATGGGTCGTGATCACCAGCGGCACGCTGCTCGAATCCCCCGACTCGTGCTGAAGGATCGACGCGATCGAGATGCCCTCGTCGCCCAGAACACGCGTCACCTGCGCCAGCACGCCCGGCTGATCCTTTGCCCCCAGCCGCAGATAGAACCGGCTCATCCGCTGCTCGGGCGGCACCAGCGCCAGCGGCCGACTGCTCACGGGCAGCAGCGACAGTTTCTTAAACGCCAGCGGCGTCAGCCCCAGCGCCGTGTGGACGATATCGCTCACCACCGCCGACGCCGTCGGCAGCGACCCGGCCCCGCGCCCGTAAAACAGCGCATGCCCGACCGCCGAACCGTAGAGGCTCACCGCGTTGAAGCTGCCCGATACGTCAGCCAGCACATCCGATTTGTTCACCAGCGTCGGCGCCACGCTCAGCGAGAGGCGATCGGTGGCGGCCGACCCGTTCATCTGCCGCCGCGCGACCGCCAGCAGCTTGATGACGTAGCCCAGTTCGCCGGCATAGCGGATGTCGCGCGGGTCGAGCGTGTCGATGCCGCTGACCGCGATATCCGCCTCGGCCACCCGTGCGTTGAATGCCAGCGAAGCCAGCAGCGCCAGCTTCTGGGCGGCGTCTCTGCCCGAGACATCCAGCGTCGGGTCGGCTTCGGCAAACCCGGCCGCCTGCGCCTGGCGCAGCGCCGCGCCATAGTCGAGCCCCTCGCGCGTCATCTTGGTGAGGATGAAATTGCACGTCCCGTTGACGATGCCCACAAGCGTGTCGATGCGATTGGCGACCAGGCCGTGCATCATCGAGTTGATGATGGGAATGCCGCCCGCGCAACTGGCCTCGAAGGCGATCGACGCCCCGTGATCGCGCGCCATCTGAAACAGCTCGGGCCCGCGCGTGGCAAGCAGCGATTTGTTGGCCGTCACCACCGACTTTCCGGCCCGCAGCGCCCGGATGAGGTATTCGCCCGCGGTGGTGGTTCCGCCGATGAGTTCAACGACGATATCGACCGCCGGATCGCTCAGCGCCGCCTCGGCGTCGGTGCTCAGTCTGGTGGAGGCGGGCAGGCCGCGGGCCTTGGCCGGGTCTCTCACGACGACATGGGCGATATCAAACGACAGTCCCGTGCGCTGCCGAAGCAGATCGGCCTGCTCTCGGAGAATGCTCACCACGCCGCTGCCGACCACGCCGCAGCCGAGCATGGCCAGCCGAACCGGTCGCTTGTCGATGCCGCTTGTCATGTTTCTCTCGCCTGCCAGGGTTTCGCCGCCGGCGCATCGACGCCCGTGCGACCGGCGGATAATCATGCCCCGCTCCCATCGAATCAAGCACCCCGGCCCGGTCGACATCACCGCCCCGCGTTCCGCTGCCGCCGACTAATGCAGCCGACTGCTACAGCCGACTAATGCAGCCCCTTGCTATCGCCCCCCGCTGCAGCCACTGCCACCGCCCCTGCTGCCATCTGATGACCCGCCCGCGCGGATGCCGCGCTCACCGGCGACCTCCGCACCCCGCGCCCGCCTCGATCCCGCGGCGTTGACGCTGTGCGCCGCGGTCCCGTACCATCGCCCGCCCGCGGGGCCCCCTTTGCCGACGGCGCCTGCCCAGCACCGGACATCCAGTTGTGATAGCCATTGTCAGCGACATTCACGGAAACCTCGAAGCACTCACCGTGGTGCTCGAGGAGATCGACCAGCGCGGCATCACCGACATCGTCTGCCTGGGCGATATCGTCGGTTACGGGCCCAACCCGATGGAGTGCCTCGACCTGGTCATGACGCGGTGCCGCGCGTCGCTCATGGGCAACCACGATTTCGCCGTCTTTTACGAGCCGTTCAACTTCAACAGCGGCGCCGAGGCGGCCTGTTACTGGACACGCCAGTGCTTTGAAAACGACACCGACGCCGCCCGCCGCGCCGCCCGCTGGAAGTTCCTCGCGAGCCTGCCGGTGCGGATCAAGACGCCCCGGTTCATCGCCAACCACGCCTCGCCCCGCCGGCCGATCAACGAATACATCTTCCCCGACGACATCTACACCAACCCCGGCAAGTTCGTATCGATCTTCGAACGCTTCGAAAAACTCTGCTTCGTCGGGCACACCCACGTGCCGGGGGTGTTTCTGGAAGGCCCGGATTTCTATTCGCCGGATGAGCTCGATTACCGTTATGAGTTGACCGACGAAAAAGCGATCATCAACGTCGGCTCGGTCGGCCAGCCGCGCGACCGCGACCCGCGGGCGAGTTTCGCCGTATTGACCGATACCCATGTGGAGTTTGTCCGGCTGACCTACGAAGTGCGTACGACACTGAAAAAAGTCGAGGCCATCAAGGAACTCGACGACTTCCTCGGAACCCGCCTCCTCGACGGTCGCTGAGCCCGGACTGCCCCGCGACAACCGCCTGCAACCGCCGGCGTCACCTGCCCCGGAAAGGGACTAGACAAGACGGATGGACAACAAACGCCTGATCATCGCGATGCTGCTGACCACCGGCCTGGTACTCGGGTGGATCCAGCTCTCGCAGCTTCTGAGCCCGCGCCCGGATGCCGCCAATCGTGGCCAGCCCGCGCCCACCACACAGCCCGCCCAGCAGGCTGCCGGCGCCGCCGACCCTGCCGGGACTGGTCCGACTACGAATCCCGGTGAGGCTGCGAATCCCGGTGTCACTCAGAATCCCGGAGCGAGTGAGACCACGGGTACGACCGTCGGCGCCGAAACGCCATCCGGCTCGCCCGCGGCCCCCGCCGGCACTGCCGCCACCAGCCCGGCCGTCCAGCCCACCGCCCAGCCCGGCAGCACTGCCACCGCGACGGGCCTGTCAGCCCCCGTGATCCAGGCGACATTGTCGCCCCGCGCGCCGGCCGGCCCGACCCAGAGCGTCCTGCTGGGCTCGCGCGCGCTGGAAGACCCCCAGTTCGCGCTGGGCGTGATGATCAACCCGCAAAGCGCGGGGATCGACCAGGTCATCGTCAACGGCTGGCGCATGACCAAGGAGCTTCCCGAGCCTTACCACTATCAGACCCCGCTGCCGGCCGCGCCGGGCGTCCGCGTGCTCGGCACCGCGACGCTCACCGCCGACCGTCGCCCGATTCCGCTCGCCGACGCGACGTGGACACTGGTCAATTCGTCCGCCGACTCCGCGACATTCGAGCTGCTGATGGACGGGCCTGACGGCCAGGCCTTGCGCCTGACCAAGACGTTCCTGCTCCGCCCGCGCACGCATGAGAGCCAGGGATTTGAGCTGGCCGTGACCCAATCCATCACCAACATCTCCAGCCAGACCATCGACGTCGCCGCCACCATCAACGGGCCCCTCCCGGCGCCCGCCGAGCTCGAAGGCCAGCCCGAGCGGTTCCTGATCCATGCCCACCTGCCCAACGCGCCGGTGCTCGAAGTCACCGACCTCGTGGCGCATCAGGTCGATCTCGCCCACTTTCCCGGCGGCAAGCCCACGTTGGAGATGGTTGGAGCCAAGCCCGAAGACGGCGACCTCATGTGGACGGGCATCATGGGCGCTTACTTCCATGCCCTGCTGCGTCCCGACCCGCTGCCGGGCAGCGACCGCGTGACGGCGGCCCCGCCGCAGTGGATCGCCTCCGCCCGCGCCACCGACCTCACGCCCGACATCGATTACAACGACCGCAAGCAGGTCATCACCGCGCTGACCAGCAAGGCCTATCGCCTCTCGCCCGGACAGACGCTGACCCTGCCGATGCGGGCCTATTTCGGCCCCAAGAAGCGCGGCATTCTCGATTCCGCTTATTACGCCGATCTGCCGTTTGCCTATGACAACACGCTGGTGCTCAAGGGCATCTGGTGCACCGCGATCTGCACATCACAGTGGCTTATCGCCATCCTGGTCAAGCTGCTCCAGGCGTTCCACTTTGTGGTGCGCGACTGGGGGCTGGCGATCATCGGGCTGGTCCTGCTCGTCCGCGGTCTGCTCCACCCGATCACCAAGCGGGCGCAGATCAACATGATGAAGATGAGCAAGCTCGGACCGGAAATCGAGCGGCTCAAGAAAAAGTATGGCGACGACAAGGAAGGCCTCAACCGCGCCATGGTCGACGTCTACAAGCAGCAGGGCGCCGGGCCGATCCTGGGGTGTCTGCCGATGTTCCTCCAGATGCCGATCTGGATCGCCCTCTATGCCACGCTCCAGAGCACATTCGAGCTCCGACAGGCCCCGTTCTTCTACGGCCTCACCTGGATCGACGACCTCGCCAAGCCCGACAACCTCATCGACTTCGGCTGGAGCTTTGACCTGTTTTTCATCAAGGTGTCAGGCCTTCACCTGCTGCCGTTCCTGCTGGGCGTGGTCTTCTTCTTCCAGCAGAAGCTGACCCCCAAGCCCCCGGCCACCACGCCCGAACAGGAAATGCAGCAGAAGATGATGCAGTGGATGACCCTGATCTTCCCGGTCTTCCTCTACTCGCTGCCGTCGGGGCTCAATCTCTACATCCTCACCAGCACCGCCATCGGCATCATCGAGAGCAAGATCGTCCGCGATCACATCAAGAAGCAGGAAGAGCTGGAAAAGAACAAGCCCGTGGTCGTTGACGCCAACGTCAAGCCCAACACCAAGGGCGGCTCATCCGCCGCCGGGCCCGCCCCAAAGAAGAGCGGCCTGATGGCAAAGCTCGCCGAGCTTCAGGAGATGGCCGAGCAGGTCAAACGCGAGGCCGACAAGAAGAAGCGCTGACCTGACATGATTGCCGGCGACACGATCATCGCCGTCAGCAGCAGCCCGCCGCCGGCGCTGCGCGTGATCGTGCGGCTCTCGGGGCCGGGCGCTGTCGACCTTGCCGATGCCGCCCTCGACACGCCGCTGCCCAGGCCCGTGACCGCGGGCGAAGGCCCCCGCGTCATCCGCCTCGCCGGCGGCCTGCGATGCCCTTGCCGCGTCACGACGTTTGTCGCCCCGCGCAGCTATACCGCCGAAGACATCGTCGAGCTTCACCTGCCCGGCGGGCCCTGGCTGACCCGCGCCGTCACCGCCGCCCTGCTGGCCGCGGGCGCTCGCGGGGCAGAGCCGGGCGAGTTCACCGCCCGCGCCTACTTCAACGGCCGGATCGACCTCACCGCCGCCGAGGACACCCGGCG
>CAZBOE010000150.1:10195-11672 GCA_964493365.1 uncultured Tepidisphaeraceae bacterium
CAGACGCTGATCGCCCAGACCGCCGACACCCTCGCGCTGGTCGAGGTCGGCATCGACTTCTCCGATGAGGATGTCACTTTCATCGACGCGGCCGCCCTGCGTGCCCGGCTCACCGCCATCGACGCCGCACTGTCGTCGTTGCTCAGCGATGCCCCGCGAATCGACCGACTCCGCTTTGAGCCGTGGGTTGTCCTGATCGGCCGGCCCAACGCGGGCAAGAGCACCCTGCTCAACACGCTCGCCCGGCAGCACCGTGCCGTGGTCTCGCCCGCTTCGGGCACAACACGCGACGCCCTGAGCGCGCCCGTGGTGTTGCCGCGCGGGATCATCCAGCTCATCGACATCGCCGGCCTGGAGCACCCGGCCGACCATCCCGTCACCGATCACGCCGCGCCAGACGATGCTGCCCCTCGTGTCCCATCACCCGATGCCGCATCATCCGATGTCCCAACACCCGATCCCGCGTCCACCGATCCCGCGTCGCCCGATGCCACTGCCGAGATCGCCCGGCAGATGCAGGCGCGCGCCCACACGGCGCTTGAGCTCGCGGACGTGAGGCTGGGCGTGATCGAGCAGGGCGACATCCGCCCGCCGGTCTGGGAGGAGCGCGGCATCACCCCCTCGCTCGTGGTCACGACCAAGTGTGACTCAGGCCCGCATGATCGCGGCGCGCCGATCACCGATGCGTCAGGTCAAGACGAGCACATGTTCGCTCACCCGGGCGAGCAACCAGGCGAGCCCACCCTCGGGCACACCGGCAAGCACGCAGGCGATCACACCGGCGGCTACACGGGCGGCCACGATCGCCTGTCAGTCAGCGCCCACTCGGGCTTCGGCATCGACGCGCTGCGTCAACGGCTCGACCAGCTCTGTTTCGGGTCACCCCAAGCCCGCGCCCAGCGCCGCACCAACAATGAAGCCGATTCGACCGGCTCCGGCCGGCTCGTGCTCAACGCCCGACACGTGCAGGCCGTGACCGAAGCACGGGCCGCACTCGCCCGCGCCATCGCCACCAGCCCCACGCGCTCCGAGCTGATCGCGGCCGAGCTTCGCACCGTGCTCGACCAACTCGGCTCGATCGGCGGCGTCGTCGCGCCCGATGACGTGCTGGGGTTGATCTTCGCCGGCTTCTGCATCGGCAAGTGACGGCCGCAAACAGGCGTGCCCGCGCCGTGGAAGCGGCGCGGGCACTCGTTTGCAGGCTCGATGTAACTTTCTCAACTCACCGGCGATCTCACGCCCTGCGTCGGCGGAGCATCGCGACGCCCGCCACGGCCGCCAGCCCCAGCGTCGACGGCTCGGGCACGACCGCAAAGCCCGCCTGGCCCAGCAGCGCCTGCTGTGCGTCGAGCAGGCCGGGTTCTACGCCAAAGCCGTAGTTGCCCAGCAGCAGGCCCAGATCGTCGAAGGTGACAAAGCCGTCGCCGTTCGAATCGCCGCCGGTGAAGGGCTCGAAGCCGCCCACGTCATAGTTGCC
>CAZBOE010000151.1:0-11661 GCA_964493365.1 uncultured Tepidisphaeraceae bacterium
AATGAGGGCGGCATCCACAAGAGAAGGTTGGATATCAAACCCATCCCCTCCGCCACACACTGTTATATAACAATAGCTTATACGCCTTTATCCAATCAGACTCACGCTTAAACCCACATTGCTCGTGAGTGTTGCTAGCACCGCAAGTCATATCCCCGCGGGTGCGGGGGAACCTACGGCAAAACGCTATCTAGTCTTTCTTTTAAAGGTCTATCCCCGCGGGGGGGCAGCGCTAGAAACCGCGCCAGCCGCTTTTCGGGCAGAACGCCGTCGGGATTGTCGCGATGAGGCGGCTGCCAGGCCGGATCACCGCCGTCACACAGGACCGCGCCAAGGGGACGATCGGGGTCATGCAGCCGGTCGGAGGGCTGACGCTCACCCTTCGGTGTCAGGATCGCCATGATCTTGACGATCCGCAGCCAGCGCTCTGCATCGGCGTGCAGAAACCCGCATCGGCTGGCGAGCCGCCAATAGGCGGCGGATCCTGCCCCGCCTGGCTCCATCCGGCGAAGCTCGGCCAGCGGCCCGGGAGCCAGGGCCAGCATCTCGGCGGACAGCCGCGATATGATCGCTCGAAGATCGGAACCGTGCGCCGGTTGCTCCGTCCGCGCATCAAGCCTGGGCATGGGCTGTTTCCTCGCTCTCTTGTTTTACGAACAGGTCGGGGAACCGATCCCACACTTCTGCACGAAACGTGCGGCGCGGGGGCGGAAGATGCTGGCGCAGGGAACGGACGGCAGCGCCGTCTCGAAGATCGCTTCCGCCTTGTCGCGGAGCCTTCGCCGGAAGCACTCTTTCTCCTTGCTCAACGCCTCATCGTCCATCTGAGCCTAGAACCGCGCCCATAAGTGCCCAAAGAAGATGCCGTCGACAGCGCGATCGAATTTTGCGCAAGCCTCCGCTGCGGAGGCGTAGTGTTCTTTCTTGCGCGCCTCGGCATCGCCCCTGGCGGCTGTCACTGCCAGCGCTCCGCGGATCGCCCGATCGAAAACGAGAACGTCATCGATCTGCTCCTGCGCCAGCTTGTGCAGCGCTTCCGCGATCAAGACCTGTCCATCGCTGTCGCGTTCGGATGAGGCAGGCCGCGCCAGGAGAGGAATCTCCCAGGTTCCCGAGAGGAGAAGATCGGTGAGCTTGCGATAATCGAAGTCATTATCGGCCAGCGTGAAGCTTTTGTTTTCCGTCCGATGGACCGGCGCCCAGGGATCGCCGAGGGCGCCGCTCAGATGTTTGGCGTTGATCCTGGTGGCTTTTGAAATGCCTTTCCAGCCGGTGAGGCCGTCCGGTTTCGCGCACAGGCGCAGCCGGCGGCACACCTCGATGAACCAGATATCGAGCTCGCTCAGTTGCAGCTGCTCGCCCTCCCGCCAGGGCGCGAGCCAGACCAGCCCCAGGCCGCCCGTTTCTGGATAGCCGAGATGGCTGTACCGTTCGAGCTGTGCGGTGCGCGTCTGAAGCAGCACGCTCATATCGCGCTTGAGGTGGGCGCCCGGACGAATGGCGGTCGCTCTCGACGATAAGCCATCGCGCGGCGCCAGGCCGAGAAAGGGCCGGGACGATGACCCGCCATTCATGCGTGCAATCCCCTGATTGCCTGCTCCTCCATAGCCCTCGCCCGTTTGCAGGGAGACGAGCGCGAAGACCCAGTCCTGCGGCTCGGCATGGCGGGCGACCGTCTGCTTCAGGTCGTGATTGCGCGAGGTGATCAGCAGATCGAGTTCATCGGGCGTCGCAAGCGCCGACGGCAGCGTGACCCCGTCCGGGACAGAGGGCTGCAGGAAAGCCGGTTTCGCCCACTCCGGAACGGCGAGGCACCAGGGCTCGTCATCAGGATAATCGGAGGTCAGGCAGCGCAGAGCGTGGACCCAAGCCTCTTCCGTGTCGGGCGGGGATGTGTATCCCGTCCGATGCATGGCCAAGGCTCCCAGCTGCACGAGGAACATGTGCCAAGGCGGGGCGCTGATGCGGGCGCAGCGCCGGATAACGATCGACCTCGTCGCGGACGAGCGCGGCGATCAGTCCCGGCAGCGTGAGAAAGCCGCAGGGCGCGGCATGGATCAGGCATTCATCTAAAATGTTAAAGGCTCTCCCGCTCATGAATTTATTCTCATCACTCCTCGCCGGTCGTAGTGGAATCGCTGATCTCCGATGGCAAATCCCAGCCCTGCCTCGCCTTTTTGTGTTGCCACCGGGTCGCGCGTGTCGAGACCGTGGGACCAATGGCTAGGCAGCGTGATGCCGCTCACGGGCTGGCCGAACGGCCCCGCGACCGGCTCGATAAAAGTCACCAGCGCGCCGTCCGCGCCGAGGCGCGTGCGGATCGTCTCTTCGTCGGGTGGAAACCGGAACTCGCCGAACGGCTCGCCGACGGGCAGGCCGACAGTGCGCGCCGCGCCTCGCTCCGCACTCTGCTTCCCGGCGATCTGCAGAAAATAATCGGCCCACTCCTTGCCCAGCTCGGCATGCAGAGCCTCGACGCGTTCGGGATGGGGTGCGCCCTCGACGAGTTGCCGGTTCATCGCCGGGATCGTCCATATCGGTTCCGATTTGACGAGACGTCGCGTCAGTTCGAGCGCGGACAGGTTGGTGTAGACCCCGACAAGGACCTTGCTTACGAGCCAGGCGCCGAGGCCATTCTCGAAAGCCGGCTTGAGCAGGGGCGCAAGACCGTTCTCCAGCGCCAGCACGACGCATTGCGGCTCCTCGAAGCCTGCGGGCCGTGCGAGCGGCGGGCGGCGATGCAGCCGGCCGATGCGCTGAAGCAGCACATCGACCGGACAGAGATCGGTCAGGAGAAAGTCCGCATCGATGTCGAGCGATTGTTCGAGCGTTTGCGTGCCGATCACGACAACGCCGCCGGGGCTGCGCGCTTTCGGGACGAGCGCGCGTTCCACCGCCTTGTCGAGCAGGCGCCTGTCTTCGGGTGCGAAACAGCCGTGATGCAGCGCCGTGCCATCCGCCACGTGCAGCAGCAGATCGGCCGCACCGGCATCCCGCACAGCGACCCAGGTGTCGACCGCGGCCGTCACCGTGTTGCGGATGACCAGCACGCGCGCACCGCAGCGCGCCGCTGCGACCGCCCGCATGGCGGCAGCATCCGCGGCCATCGTCTCAACCAGGCTCATCGAGACCTGTTTTTGCTCCATCGAGCCGCATCTTTTCTCTGAAGCCTGCGGCACGGCCGCGCGCGCACCGCTTTCGCCTTTGACCCAGACCGCCGGATAGGGTGTGGCCAGCGCCGCCGGGAAGCCCAGCACGTTCTCCAAGCCGAGCCATTTGGCGCGGGCGACGGAACCGAGCGTTGCCGACATCAGCGTCGCATGACCGCCCCAGCCCAAATGAGCCTTCAGCAGATGGCCGATCACGCCCGTCATATAGCTGTCACTGGCGTGAACCTCGTCGATGACGAGAAGGCTGCGCGCCAGCGAGGCCGCGCGCAGATGGGCGTGCTTGACCTGTAGCCCCGCCAGCATGGCCTGATCGACCGTGCCGACGGCCACCGTCGCGGCGAGGTAGCGTTTGGAATTCTCAGCAGCCCAGCGGGCCAGGGGTTTGCCCTCATCGCTATCCTCGGCATCGTCCCAGCGCACCTGCCAGCCGGGCAAGGCCGCCCCCTCGGCATCGCCCGACTTGACATAGCCTGGCACGGCCAGCGCGGCTTCCGGCGCCTGCTCGCCGAACAGCCGCCGGAGAGTGTCGTTGACCCGGCCATGCAATTGCAGGGCGGCCGAACGGGTCGGCACGGCGAAGTAGAGGCTGTCCACCTTGCCTGCCTCGAACAGACGGGCGAAGCGCCAGAGCGCGGCTTCGGTCTTGCCCGAACCGGTCTCCGCTTCGAGAATGAGGAGCTGCGCATCGAGCGGCGCGTTCGCAGCCCAGTCCTGATGGGGCCGTGGAGCCTCGAAGCCCGTCAGGGTCGTGAAATCGCAGCGTCCGGACAGGGCGGGGCGGCGTGCACCGATGTCGATGCCAAGCCCGGCGAGCGCCCTCGAAGCCCGCTGACGGGCAAGGTCCATGTAACCGGGATCAAGCGCCGCGGCTAATGTGAAGACGCGCTGATCCGATCCAGTCGGCCAGCGACACCAGCCCGCAAAACACATGCTGAAACGGGGCCGCCGTCGGAAGCTGATCGTCGTCAGGCACGAAAGCGCCCGGAAACCAGTGGCGGATCATGGCGCCGAGTTCCCGGGAGGCGGCCACATGATCGTAGGTGATCTCCGGGGTTCTGACGGCGGACCAGTCCACGGCGGTGACCGTGCTGAGAAGAAAAGGGCGTCCGTGATGGGCAAGGGCTGCCCACAGCAAATCGCCGGCGCCGATACCCCATCTGATCAAATCTTCGAGGCAGAGGTTGCGTGCGAGGTCTTCCGGCCGGCCGAAGCGGAAGAGGGATGCGCCTTTGCGGACGTGTCCGGCTGGCGGCGGCTTCCTGACGTTCTGCGGCCAGCCCTTCCCCTGGAAGCCGGGGTGGAGCTTGCCGGCGTCATGGAGAAAGGCGAGGACCGCCAGCCGGTCCAGAACACACCCGGAAAGGGGTGCATTGGCTGCGCGCTCCAAGCGGGTGCGGACAACCGGCAGGCGGCAGAGCGCTTCAAAGCATGCAGCGACGTCGGCGCAATGATGCGCGAGGTGGTGCCACGCCATCTGAGCCGGATCCGCCTTGCCCCAGGGCGGACAGGTCCCCGAACCACTCTCAGCGTTAAACATATCTTACAATATCGAACAGACATAAAAGCTATGCTTGCGATAGGGCATCCGGCGGCTTGAGACAATCTAAAATATCCAAAGCGGATCATAGACCCGGCCGTTCATGTGGATCAGCCCGACCTCGGCCAGCTCCTCATGGCCCGTGAAGCCGCGCGTCGTCTGGCTCGCGATCGAGCCCGCCGGGTCGTCCGCCCCATCGGCGAAGCGCCGCTTGCCGGCGCGAACGTTTATCGTGAGCGCAAGCGCTCACTAATCAGCGTCGTAGGACAGGCGCTGCACCACCGCGCCCGCCTCATCCGTGATGGTCGCGATGGAGCCGAGATGATCCGTGTGGAAATAGCGCGTGAAGGCGCCCGAGAGCGCATGCTCGACCCGCATGGCGGCCAGCGTACCACCGGCGGCGATATAGTTCGTCCATTGCACCGTGCCGCCCGCGCCGGCGAGCCGCTCGGCCATCCCCCCGTTCAGTTCCCGCACCGTCTGCGCCGGGATTTTGGCCCGGTAGCGGGTTGCCCTGCCGCGGCCTCCGCCCCTGTCCTGATCCAGCCAATCGGCGGCCAGCCGCAAATGGCGCTTCACGGTGCTGCGGTCGAGGGAGGCGCGGCGGGCAAGGGTGTCGAAGGCTCGGATAAGCGCCAGTCCCGCTCCCATCGAAATAGAGCGCGATCGTGTGCAGGAGGAGTTTTGTGATGGCCGAAAGGCCGGTGTCCGCCATCTGGATGATGATCTCCGCCTTGTCCCGCCAGCGCTTGACACTGGCATAGTGTGTTGACTCCGCTAAACTTTCCAGAACGCTCGGGATCGCTTCGGATGCTGAAAACGCGGACACCCTCTCCGCCAGCAAACACGATCCCGTCATCGTGCGGGGCGTCTTTCTGAAATCCACGCGGCCGGCGCATGCGGCGACATCGCCCCGCCCATCCCGATAGCCGCTTCACCCTTTCGGTCGCGGCACGGCTGTTCCCCGAGCGAATGCGTAAGCCCCAGATAAAGCGAGATCCACGGCATTGCCCCCAGCCGGAAGGAGGTCTCGCTTCAGATCAGACCTCAGTCTGATGGCCCGGTCGGACGTAGGTGGGTTTTAGCGGCCCTGGTTTCCGAACAGTATACGCTCGGGTTCAAAAGATCAGCAGAGACCGTAAGACGCCTTATCGAGCGGCGGTCCAGATAACGACGCAGCAGGCCGCAGGGCTTTATGCCTGCCTGCACTCGCGACTTGCTCTGTCGGGGAGAAGAGACATGGTTAGCTACAATCAAGACGACCTTCAATTTATTCTGGACCAGATCATCATTGCCGAGCGCCACGCGGCGGGGGAGTCTCTCACCGACCTCATTCCCAACCCTCTTCTCCCCTGGGGGCTGCGCACCGTCGACGGGTCCAACAACAACATCATCGAAGGCCGTGAGGAGTGGGGTTCGGCCGACCAGACCTTCCCCCGTCTGCTCGACCCCGAATTCCGCGACGCGGACCCCTTTCCCTTCGATCCGGACGGTCCCGGCCCGCTCCAAGCTGGCGGCACGAGTTCCTATCAGCAGACCAGCGGCCTCGTTTTCGACAGCCAGCCGCGGATCATTTCCAACCTTGTCGTCGACCAGACGCTGAACAACCCCGCCGCGATCACCGCCGCACTCAAATTCGCGGGCATCACGGGATCTGAGGCCGCGGCGGCGGTTCAGCAGATTACCGTTCTCTACGAGGCGATCAAACCCCTCGAACAGGACGCCCAAACCGCGCAGACCGCCGAAACCCAGGCGCAGGCCAACCTCGCGGCGGCGCAACAGGCGCTTGCCGACGCGCAGGCCGCCGACGCTGGACTGACCGCAACGCTGACGGCCTATGGCGACGCCGTCAGCGCAGCAAACCAGGCGGTCACGGGGGCCACGGCGGTCGGTTTGATCGCGACGGCGCTGCAAGCGACGCTCGCCGACGGCGCACCCGGCGTGCAGGAGATCGACAGAAGCACGCTTGAGACGGCGGAGGCGGCCTCGGCGCAACTCGTGTCCTCGGCGAATGCCATCATCGCCGCGCTGCAAGCGGCTCCGGGGCTCATTCCCGCCGATCTCACGGCCGCCCAGAATTTCCTGACCCTCGCCACTCAGATCAACACCGCATTCACGTCGATCGATCTCGAAGACAACTCCGTGGATGCGTTCGACGACATCTTCTCGGACATCGCCGTTTCGCTTGCCCCGGGCGTATCAACCGCCGCGCAGGCGCTTCTGACGCAGCTGGACACGTCGGAGACGACGCTCGCCAACTCGAACCCCGCAATCGCCGATGCGCTCGCCGCGGTTGAAGCCGCCCAGGCCGCGCTCGATGCAGCCACGGCCGCCAGCGACAGCGCGGACGCGGCGCTATCCGCCGCACAGGACGGCCTTGCGTCGGAACTAGGACAGTTCGGCCTGGAGCTGACCGATAATGGCTCCCTCGTCATCCCCAATGTGGCGCCGGACGAAGGCATCTCCGCGCCGTTCAACTCCTGGATGACGCTGTTCGGCCAGTTCTTCGACCACGGCCTCGACCTCGTCGGCAAAGGCGGCAGCGGCACGGTGTTCGTCCCGCTCCAGCCCGACGACCCGCTCTATGTTCCGGGCAGCCACACCAACTTCATGGTGCTGACCCGCGCCACGAACCAGCCCGGACCCGACGGCGTTCTCGGCACGGCCGACGATATCCGCGAGCATACGAACTCGACCACGCCCTTCGTTGATCAGAACCAGACCTATACCTCGCACGCGTCGCATCAGGTCTTTCTGCGCGAGTACGTGATGCGCGATGGCGTGCCGGTGGCGACCGGCCATCTGCTCGAAGGCCCAACGAACGGCGGGCTCGCAACCTGGGCGGATGTCAAGACGCAGGCGCGCGACCTGCTCGGCATCAACCTGACGGATGCCGACGTGACCAACGTCCCGCTGCTCGCGACGGACGATTATGGCCGCTTCATTCGCGGTGAGAACGGCTTTGCGCAAGTGGTCATGGATGACGGGAACGGCGGCTTCGTTCTCGTCGAAGGCGATCCTACGAACCCCATCGACCTTGCGAATGCGGTCCGCACCGGCCATGCCTTCCTCGATGACATCGCCCACGCCGCGAACCCGTTCGGCGACCACGACGGCAATCCGTCCACGCCGAACCAGTTCCTCACCGCGGACGAGGACACGGATACCGGCGGCTCGCTCGACATACCGGCGCGGGGCACCTACGACAATGAGCTGCTGGACCGGCACTTCATCGCAGGCGATGGCCGCGGCAACGAGAATATCGGCCTGACGGCTGTCCACCACGTCTTCCACTCCGCGCACACCCGGCTCGCCGAGCACACGAAGGACGTCGTCATCGCGACCGGCAATCTCGCTTTCATCAATCAGTGGCTGCTCACGCCGATCACGGCCGACCAGATTCCGACCACGCCCGAGGGCATCGACGCGCTGGATTGGAACGGTGAGCGCCTGTTCCAGGCGGCGCGCTTCGGCACCGAGATGCAGTATCAGCATCTCGTTTTCGAGGAATTCGCGCGCAAGGTGAACCCGGCGGTCGACCTGTTCGTCTTCAACCCGACGATGGACGTCGATCCGGCGATCTTCGCGGAGTTCGCCCATGTGGTTTACCGCTTCGGCCACTCGATGCTCAACGAAACGGTGGACCGCCTGGGAGCCGATGGCAAGGCCGCCGACGACATCGGGCTGATCGAGGCGTTCCTGAACCCGGTCGAGTTCGACAAGGATGGTGCTCTCACCGCCGATCAGGCCGCGGGCGCGATCGTGCGCGGCATGACCCGGCAGCAGGGCAACGAAATCGACGAGTTCGTCACGGAAGCCCTGCGCAACAACCTGCTCGGCCTTCCGCTCGACCTCGCGACAATCAACATGACGCGCGCCCGCGAAACCGGCGTGCCGTCGCTGAATGCGGCCCGCGAACAGTTTTTCGAGATGACCGGGAGCGAGTGGCTGAAGCCCTATGAAAGCTGGGTCGACTTCGCGCAGAGTCTCAAGAATCCCGCCTCGATCGTGAATTTCATCGCCGCTTACGGCACGCACGAAGCGATCCTGGCGGCGCAGACGCTGGACGAGAAGCGCGCCGCCGCCACCGCGATCGTCTTCGGCGACGATGACGGCTCCCCGAATACCGTCACGATCGGCGGTGAAGAGTACGATATCTCGGACCGGGTCAATTTCCTCAACGGAACCAGCGGGCATGCGGCGCTGGGCGGTCTCAACGATGTCGATTTCTGGATTGGCGGTCTCGCCGAAGCCATCCTGCCGTTCGGCGGCATGCTGGGTTCGACATTCACGTTCGTCTTCGAGATGCAGATGGAGAACCTGCAAAACGGCGACCGCTTCTATTACCTCTCCCGCACGCAGGGCCTGCACTTCCTGACAGAACTTGAGAACAACGCATTCTCGAAGATCATCATGAAGAATACCGATCTGGGCGAGGAAGGCGCGACGCACCTGCCCGGCGAGATTTTCGCCCGGGTCGATCACATCCTTGAGGTGAACCAGGACGTTCAGCTCGAAACCGATCCGGTTCACGACGACCCCATCCTTGCCGCGCTCCAGCCCAAGGTTTTCCGCGACACCAATGTCACGGTTGACGGCAACCAGTATGACAACATGCTCAAGTTCACCGGCGGCGAGCATGTCGTTCTCGGCGGCACAAACCAGTCCGACGTGCTGATCGGCGATCTGGGCGACGATACGCTCTGGGGCGACGGCGGCGACGACTACCTCATCGGCGGTCACGGCATCAACCGCCTGCACGGCGGCGCCGGCGACGACATCATCTATGACGGCGGCGACCCGGCCTTCATCCACGGCGACGAGGGGAACGATGCGATCTCGGGCGGCAGCGGGCTCGGCGAGCTGATTTTCGCCGGAACCGGGCACGACTTCGTCATCGGCGGGATCGACGGCAAGGAGGTGTTCGGCGCCGAAGGCAACGACTTCATCCTCGGCAGCCCGGATGTGGACTTCCTCCTCGGCGGCGAGGGCGATGACTGGATCGAGGGCGGCGAAGGCTTCGACACCATCGCGGGCGAAAACTCGCAGCTCTTCTTCAACTCGTCCATCGTCGGCCACGACGTCATGTTCGCCGGCACCAACGAAAGCGATTTCGACGCGGAGTCGGGCGACGACATCATGGTGCAGGGCGAGAGCGTCATGCGCAATGAGGGGATGCTCGGTTTCGACTGGGCGATCTTCAAGGATATGCCGCTCGACGCCTATGCCGACATGCGCATCCCGATCTTCACGACCGTCGAGGCGGACATCCTTCGCAACCGCTTCGACCGGACGGAAGCGTTGTCCGGCTGGGAGAACAACGACACGCTCATCGGCGACGACAGGGTGCAGGGCACGGGCGTCTTCGATCCGGCGATACCCCCGGAGGAAGCCAATTTCGACGGCGACGGCCTCACCCGTGCGGGCGTGGAACGCATCGCGGGGCTTCAGCAAGTCCTTGGCTTGACGAATGCCCAACTCGCAGCCTTCGCAGCCGATGACATTGTGTTCGATCGCGGCAACATCCTGATCGGCGGTGGCGGCGGCGACATCATCGAGGGCCGGGCCGGCGACGACATCATCGACGGCGACGCCTGGCTCAACGTCCGCATCGGCATCATGGCCGAAGTCAACGGCGCGCTCGTCGAGATCGGCACGACGAACTATATGCAGGAGGCGGTCCAGATCTATGACGCCCATCTGGGCAGCTTCGGACACCTTAACGGACAGCCGCTCGACCAGCTTATCTTCGCGCGCGCGCTGAACCCCAGCCAGCTCAGCATCGTCCGTGAAATTCTCGACGGCAATCAAGCCGGCGACGTCGATATCGCCGTGTTCTCCGGCGCCCGGACGGAATACGACGTCACCGACAACGGCGATGGGACCTGGACGGTCGCACATACCCGCGCGGCGGCGAACGGCGGCGGCGTCAATGACGGCACGGACACGCTGCGCAACATCGAGGTGCTGCAATTCGCGGACGGCATCGAGAACATCGGGGCTGTGCCGAACTCCGCCGCGACGGGCGAACTCGCCCTGATCGACAGCACGCCCGGCACCCCGGCGGCCGTAGGAGATACCTTCACGGTGGCGCTGGGAACGGTCGCCGATGCCGATGTCGTGCCCCCGCTCTCGGAATTCGAGATCGTCTGGCAGGTCGAGGAAACGCCCGGCCTGGGAGACTGGGTGAACATCGAGAACCCGGTGACGGACACCCTGTATACGCAGCTTTCGTTCACCCCCACATCCGACCTCGAACTGGAGGGGCTGCGCATCCGCGCGCTCGCCACCTTCGTCGGCGGAAACGGCATTCCGGAAGTCGTCATGTCCGCGCCGACTGTTGCGCTCGCTGCGCAGACGCTGACGCCGGCGACCAACGGCGACGATATCATCTTCGGCACGGTTGGCCCGGATGTCATCGACGCGCTTGCAGGGGATGACGAAGTGTTCGCCTTTGCCGGGAACGACACGATCACCGGCGGCCCGGGGAATGATGTCATCGACGGCGGCGACGGCATCGATACGGCGATCTTCGGCGGTCTTCTCGCGGACTTCGCCTTCGCCACGACCCCGGAGGGCACGATCGAGGTGATCGACAACGCGACGGGCGAGGAAGACGAGCTCATCTCGATCGAGCAGTTCCAGTTTTCCGACGGCATCCTCACGGTTGAGCAGGTTCAGGCCATCATCAATGGCGGGCTGCTTCCGATCATGGGAACCGCCGGCGCCGACACGCTGAATGGAACCCTCAATGCCGATCTGATCGACGGGCTTGGCGGCAACGATACCATCAACGGTCTCGGCGGCGATGACACCCTCAACGGTGGCGACGGCCACGATGCCATCAACGGCGGCGGCGGCATCGACACGATCGACGGCGGGGACGGCAACGACACGATCCGCGGCGGCGCGGGCGACGACATCATCGCCGGCGGCGCGGGCCTCGACAACATC
>CAZBOE010000152.1:0-11509 GCA_964493365.1 uncultured Tepidisphaeraceae bacterium
CCCAGGTCGTCAAAGTCGACGTCGCCGTCGCCGTCGGCGTCGCCTTCGACGAACGGCGTCGACACCTGCACGAGCGCGATCTGGTTGAGCAAGCTGTAGTTGTAGTCGATCTCATAGCCGCTTGGCAGGCCGCTGACCGAGGCGAACTCGCTGCCGACCAGTGACCCATAGCTGGCGAACACGTAGGCAGGCTGCGTGAGCGAGCCGGTGATGCTGAAGCTCATCGCGGCGGCCGAGATGTCGAGCGCGCCGGTGACGTTGAGCAGGTCGTTGACGTTGACATCGGCGTCGTCGATCTCGATGGCGAGTGTGCCCGCGATCGTGGCGCCACCGACACCGAGCGATTCGATGCTGGCGCCGGGGGCGAGGGTGCCGCCGGGCTGGATAGTCACCGTGCCGCCGAGCGAGCCGGTCCCGCCGAGCGTGGCGCCCGAGGCGACGACGACCGCGCCGGCGCCGCTGTTGTTCCCGTTGACCAGCAGGGTCCCGCCGGCGACATCGGTGGTGCCGGTGTAGCCGTTGTTTCCGAGCAGAGCCCACGTGCCGACCCCGCTCTTGACGACCGAGATCGCCGCGGTGCCCGCATCGTTGATCACCGGGCCCAGCTCGTTGGTGTCGGTGTTGGTGCCGGTGAGCGTCAGCGTGCGGGCGATGTCGGTGTTGGGCCAGGCGATGCCGCCGACCGTGTTGGTGAAGCTGATCGGGCCTGTGCCCGAGGCATCGACGGTTGCGCCGCCGGTGTTGACGGCAAAGAGCCGGTCGGTCGAGTGTCCGCCGCCGAGATAGCGGAGCGTCGCGGCGACGCCGAGCGAGCCCAGCGTCAGCGAGCCGGCGCCGTTCGACGGGCTGGCGCCGACGCTGCTGGGAACGCCCGCGTCGGCAAGCGACGTCACTTCGAGCGTACCGGCCTGCACGTTCATCGGTCCGGCGAAGCTGTTGGCGTCGTTGGTCAGGCGGAGCGTCCCGGCCCCGGCTTTGTTGAATCCGCCGGGCGTCGCGTTGCTGTTGGTCAGCAGACCGCTCATGACCGCCGTGCTCGCACGCACTTCCACCGTGCGCGAGTTGAGGTTGTTCATGTCGATGCTGTTGGTGAACTCCAGTCGGCTGTCGGCCGTCACGGCTTGAAGGATCAGCGTCGAGACCCCGAACGGAGCGGTGCCCCAGGTCAGCGGGGTGGGCGAAGCGAGCCCGCCGATGGCGATCGTGGCGTCGCCTCCGTGGGCGCTGAAGCCGGCGGCGCTGGTGCCGAAGGTCACCTGCCCGGGCGAGGTGCCGCCGACGCGGGTGAAGTTGCCACTGGTTTCGAACACGCCCTGCGAGAGGGTCAGCAGTGAGCCGGCAGGCAGGCCGACGCCGTCGACGGCGCGGAGCGTGCCGCCGCCATTGATGGTGGTCGTGCCGGTGTAGGTGTTGCTGCCGGTGAAAATCTGCAGGCCCAGCCCCGACTTGGTGACCGCCACGGCGGCCGTCGCGGGCACCGTCGTGCCCAGGGTGATGTTGTTGGCGTCGCCGTTGTTGATCGTGCCGGCAAAGGTGCCGACCTTGTCGGCGGCGGGAACGATCGTGAGCGTCGCGGTGGCGCCCCCGTCGGAATCGAGATTGGTGACCACGCCGCTTCCGTTGAGCGTCGAGACCTGCGGGCCTCGGGTGTTGGGACCGTCAGACATGGCGAAGTAGCCGCCCGCCTCCACGGTCACCGTCGGCTGCTGATCCTGGGTGGTGCCGAAGGGGTTGCCCGTTCCCAGCGAAGTGATGACGCCCGCGCCGATCGTCAGCCCGGCGTTGTTGAGGAAGCGGCTCTGTCCGTTGAATGAAAGTCCGGTGTATTGGCCGGCAGGGAGAGTCGGATTAGCGACGAACCGCAGCGTGCCGTTGTTGAGTGTCGGGTTGGACGGGCCACCGGTGATGGTGCTGAAGCGGAAACTCGCCTGCGGGCCGGTCGCGGCGTTGGCCGCGGTGTTCCCGCGGCCGAGCGTCACGGTGCGCGTGACACCCCCGGTGTCGATCGTGTTGGCGAATCCGACGCGGGTGTTGTCGACGATGGTGAGGGGAGAGTTGATGTTGAAGTCGCCGTTGATCACGACGGGGTTGCCGACGTCCTGGCCGCCGAAGATCGTGCCGCCCTCGATGGTGATGACGCCTCTGCCGGCGGGGCCGGACTGCACGAGGCCGCCGCTGAAGGTGGTGACCGAGTTCAGCCTGATCGCCGCGCCGGGCTTGATGGTCAGACCCCCGCTGTAAGTATGAGCCGCGTTGTTGCGGAAGATGCCGCCGTTCGCGGCCGCTTCGACGGTGACGCTCCGGCTCCCGGTGATCGGCTGGGCGAACGAAAACGGGTTGACCGAGTGGTTGATCAGCCGAAGGTTGCTCAGCAGATCCACCGGAACGTTGAGCGTGTCGCCTTTGCTCTGGGCGACCTGGGTGAGCACGGCGCTCGAGCCGGCGTTGTCGAAAGCGATGCGGTTGCTGGTGCCGGTCGCGGTGATGTTGATGCCGAACACGCCGCCAAGGTCGCCCGTGGTGAGCGAGCCGAGGGTGTAGGTCGTGACCGCCGGCCCGTCGACCAACAGGTTGAACGCGGCGGTGGCGGTCGGGGTGATGGTCGCCGACACGCCCGGGCTGTTGGGAACACCGGTTCCGTTCCAGCCGGCGGCGGTGTCGTCGGACCAGTTTCCGCCGACCGTGCCGTTCCAGACACTCTGGGCCTGGACGACCTGGGGAATTGCCACCGCAATGGCGGCCAAAGCCGCCGCCCACACGATCGAGGCGGGACGGGCGGTGAAGGTGCAGATTTTCCGCGACATGCTCATTCCTCCGGGGGTTTGACGTGCAGCGTCACGCGGGAAAAACGGGGGGATTTCCCAAGCAGGCGACGCCGATTTTCAACTCGCGTAAACGAACAGATGTGTGACTAGAGCAAAATATCTCAAGCCGAGCGGCTGTCAATCGAATTTTACATGAAAAATCATGGGAATCTGTTCGCGTTCAACCGTGCCGAGGCACGGCTTTGCTCCGGCTAGGCAGTCCATAGGTGACAAAACGTCGATCTGTCGCTCGATCGACCGGCCCGAAGCGTCGAATATTTTCAGTAAATTATTGACACAGATCGGCCGCAAAGCTATGTTACCCCCGTTGGCCATGTCTTTTTGTCAGACAACCGATGAATGGTTGTGATCCTGCGGGAGTTGATACCGGCGTCGATCCGGCTTTCCCGGCCTTGCGTGTCACGTCGAGAATTCCATTTCCCTGGCTTTACATCTCAACTTTCATGTCCGGAGGCAGCATGTTCCAGTCAATCAGGTCAAACCGGTCCACCGGGTTCACGCTGGTGGAGTTGCTGGTGGTGATCGGCATCATCGCGCTGCTGATTTCCATCCTCCTGCCGGCGCTCAACAAGGCCCGGCGATCCGCCCAACTGGTGGCGTGTCTGTCCAACGTCCGGCAGATCGCGCTGGCGACAAACATGTATGCGTCGGAAAACAATGGCTACCTCCCGCGGTTCACCGAAAACGTCGCGCCCCTCTACAACACCAAGTCGACGCGGTGGGACTGGAACTGGACGGGCCTGCTGATCAAATACCTGGGCAACAGCCCGCGGGTTTACGAGTGCCCTGACCGGATCTCGCGGAGCGTCAACTTCAACTCGGCACGTTCGTTCACGCCCACGCCCGGCGGCGCGAGCCTGGGCCCTGTGCGTGTGATGTATCAGGTCAACGGCGTCATCGGCGGCGGCGTCACCGACCAGTACGGCTCGCGGATGAGCAAGCCCTTCGGCCCGGTGTGGGTCAAGGTCGGGTCGGCGTGGGTCGATTCCGAGCAGACGATGCGGCTGGGCTCACTGGCGTCTGACACGATCATGGTGGTCGAGGCGGTTCGCGGTGACCAGGAGCAGTCGTGCCGCATGTTTGCCAACACCGGCAACGGCGACACGGGATACTCCGGCATCCGCTCGATCGGCCTGGGAAGCCACGCGATCAGCTCGACCGGCGGCGCCGCCAACATGGCGTTTGCCGACGGCCGCGCAGAGACGGTGCGCCTCGGCGATGTCCTGGGCAACAACCGCTACTATGCCAATAAGGCAAACCTGGGCGGGCCGGTTGTGGTTCCCGGCACGCCGTCGGCGCTCAACCACGGCACCTACGGCGACGTGCTGATCATGTGGAACAACACAAACCTCCCCCGCGGATACTGGACGGCCGCGAAAGACGACTGATTCCTTCGCCGGCCCCGCGGTCAGCGCCCCGGAGCGGGTGCCACGGATCGAGCCGTCGCAAGTTGAAGGCGGATGCGGATGATGCAGGGCAGGAAAAAACAGCAGTGGAGACGGACGATGTCTGAGTTGGTGCTCAAGCTGATGGCGGTGATGGGCGTGGGCGTGGCATTGGTGTCGTCGGCCGGGCAGGCGCTGGCCGAGGTCAAGCCCGGCGGCGTGTTCGGCAGCGGCATGGTGATCCAGCGCGACGAGCCGATCCCGGTATGGGGCACCGCCAGCCCTGGCGAAGCCGTGACGGTGCAATTCGCCGGCCGTGTCGCAACGGTCGAGGCGGATCAGCACGGCAAGTGGCGCGTCACGCTCGACTCGATCTCCGAGGTCGGCCCACACGCGCTGATCATCCAGGGCACCAATCGTGTCGAGTTCACCGATGTGCTGATGGGCGATGTGTGGCTGTGTTCCGGGCAATCCAACATGGCCGCGACGCTCGGCGCGTTCCATGGGCATTACAAGAGCGAAATCGCGTCGGCCAACTTTCCGATGATTCGCCAGGGCTTTGTCGCGCGAAACCCGGTCGTGACGCCCGGGGATGACGTCGGCGTCGCCTGGACGGTCTGCACACCAGAGACCGCCGGCGGGTTCACCGCGGTGGGCTATTTCTTTGCCAAGATGGTGCACCAGCAGACCGGGGTGCCCATCGGAATCATTCACTCCTCGTGGGGCGGAACGTCGGCCGAGAGCTGGACATCGCGGGCCGCCCTCGAGAGCGTGCCGGCGTTCAAGCAGCGGCTGGACACGCAGATGGCCGACCTGCTCGCGCAGCCACAGCGGATCGAGGCGTTTCCGGCGGGAATCCTCGCGTGGGAGCAGCGCTTCAACCGCACCGACCCGGGCAACGCGGGTGAGGCGGCCGGGTGGGCCGCACCCGACCTCGACGAAACCGGATGGACCCTCACCCGGCTCAAAACCAAGTGGTCTGACGCGGGCGTGCCCAACGGCGGCATTGTCTGGCTGCGCAAGGAAATCGACGTGCCCGAGGCTTCGGCGGGCAAGCCCTTCAGGCTCGACTGGGGCAATGTCGAGGAGATGTATGAGACCACCTATTTCAACGGGGTGAAGCTCGGAGAATCCGGCCGAAAGCCCCCGCAGTTTTACTCGCGCTACATCGGCTACAACGTGCCGGGCGAGCTCGTCAAGCCCGGTCGAAACGTCATCGCGATCCGACTGCTGAGCTACAGCGGCGGACGAACGCTCCTGGCGCGCAACGGCGACGGGATCGGCCTGGCGGCACTGGGCATCACGCAGCCGGGCGACGAGGTGCTGATGAAGGTCGAGACCGAGTTTTCGCCGATCACGCAGGCCGAGCTTGACGAGAGGCCTGTGTATCCGCGCGGCTCGAAGCACAACGTGGCGAGCACACTCTACAACGGCATGATTCATTCGCTGGCGCCGATCGGGCTCAAGGGTGTGGTCTGGTATCAGGGCGAACAGGATGCGGGCCGGGCGTTCGCCTATCGCACGCTGTTGCCGATGATGATCGACAGCTGGCGGTCACTGTGGGCGAAGCCGGCACTGCCGTTCGTGATCCTTCAGCTTCCCAACTGGCGGGCCGACGGGGCAGAGCGAACAGGATGGGCCGAGCTTCGCGAAGCGCAGTGGCTCACGTCGCAGAGCGTCGACTCGGTTTACATCGCCTGCTCGATCGACGTGGGAGAATCCGCGGACGTGCACCCCCGCAACAAGGAAGACCCCGGCAAGCGGCTTGCCCTGGTCGCCCTGGCAAAGGTGTATGGTCAGGATGTCGTCTATTCCGGCCCGCGCTATGAGTCGATGTCGGTCGAGGGCTCGCGCGTGACCATCCGCATGAGCCATGCCGAAGGCATGACCACCCGTGACGGCGGCGCTGTCGGCGCATTCACCATTGCCGGCGCCGATAAAAAGTTCGTGCCCGCGCAGGTGGTCATTGAGGGTGAGACGCTGATCGTCCACAGCGACGAAGTGCCCGAGCCGGCGGCGGTTCGCTATGCGTATGTGAATGATCCGGTTAACGCCAACCTCGTGGGAAAAACGGGTCTGCCAGCGTTCCCGTTCCGTACGGACACGTGGCCGGCGTCGACCGACGACAGGAAGTAACCGCCCGCAGGCCGAGCAGGCCCGGGTCGTGGAGTGATGGCCATGTCGATCACGGAAGTATCCAAGCGAGCAGGCGTGTCGATCGCCACGGTATCGCGCGTCATCAACAAGAACCTCCAGGTGGCGCCCGACACCGCCGCCGCTGTCTGGCGGGCGATCGAAGAGCTCGGTTATACGCCGCCCCCGCGACACCGCCGGTTGAGGGGGCGTCCGCGGCAGGGCGAGCGGACCAGGGGCGTCGTGCGTCAGCAGGTGGCCTTGCTGTTTCCCGATAACCGCGAAGAGTGCATGCGAACGCCGCTCAGCGGCCGGCTGATGCAGGCGCTGGCGCAGAACCTGGGGCCCCGACACATCAGCTTCATCCCCTCCATTCTCCAGCCCGACGGCGGAGTGCCGCTGGCAATTCTCAATCGCGAGGTCGATGGCGTGTTTGTTCGCGGCGCGACAGATGTCTCCCCGGTGGCCGGCCGGCTTGCCCACCTCCCGGTGGTCTGGCTGATGACCCTGACACGCATGCCCGAGCATGGCGACCAGGTCGCCGATGACACCGACGCCGCGGGGCAACTCGCCGCTTCATACCTCATGCGGTCGGGCGGCGGCCTGTTCGCCGTCTTGTATCACGAGCCCGAACACGCGAGCTACAAGCCCCGCGCGATGGCGTTTGCCGAGGCGGTCAGGGCGGCGGGCGGGCGGGTCGAGGTGCTCAACGACGGCAGCACCGAATCGCTCGCGCGACGACTGGCCACGATGTCGCCCCGACCGCGGGGGGTGTTCATCCCCACGCCCGAAAAAGAACTGCTGATCGCTCACCGTGTGCTGTGCGAACACGGCATCGTGCCCGGCCGCGACATGGAGTGGGTTGGTTGCGGATATGACCCGGTCAACCAGAGCCTGTTTCACCCGCCCCTGGCGAACATCGACATCCGCGCAGAATCCATCGCCCATGCGGCGATCGACATGCTGCTGTGGCGGCTCGCCAATCCAAACGAGCCGCAGCGACGTCTCACCATCGCTCCGACACTGGTGGAGCCGATCAGGTCTTGATGCCTGCTGATGGTCAGCCGGCCTATGCGTCTGCCGCTCATCGGTGAGGTTGTTTCCCTTGCCCAACTCCGACGATCAATCGGGCGGCTTGCAGCCTCATCGCGGCCAATCGAACACCGCCGCGTCTGACAACCCGCGCGGACCCACACTGGAAGGACTCGACGACATGACGCGTATCAACTGGCCTCGGATCGGGCTCGCGGCCGTCCTGGCGCTTTCGGCTTCGGGCGTCGTGGCGGAGGCACCGGAAGTCTCCGTCTATGTCGCACGCGACGGCAACGACGCCAACGCCGGGACTCAAAGCCAGCCGCTGGCGACCCTTGAGGCCGCGAAGCAGCGTGTCCGGCAGATTCGCAGCGAGCAGGGGGCGGTCAAGGTCACCGTCACCATCGGGGCGGGCGATTACCTCTTGCCCGAGTCGTTCAAGCTCGGACCATCCGACAGCGGCTTGCCTGGCGCCGAAGTGGTCTATGCGGCCGCGCCGGGCGAGGCGGTCAGGCTCATCGGCGGAAGAGCGGTGCCGCTGAGCCGGTTTGAGCCGGTCGTCGATCCGCAGATCCTCGATCGACTCGACCCGTCGGCACGCGGCAAGGTGACCTCGCTCGATCTGAAGGCCGAGGGATTCGCGAGAACCGGACCGTATCCCGATCGGTTCAAAGGCAGCGGCGGCATCATCCAGGTCTTTTTCAACGGGCGGCGCATGCCGATTTCGCGCTGGCCGGCCGAGGGGTATGCGACGATCCAGGAAGTGGTCGACAGCGGCATCGAACCGACTCCCCGCGGCGGCGTCTTCAGGTATCGCGGTGACCGGCCGTCGCGATGGACCGTCGCCGCCCAGCAGGGGGGCGTGTGGCTCTTCGGATTCTGGCGCGTCCCATGGGATGCGTCGGCGGTCAAAGTCGCACACATCGACACGCAGGCGCGCACGATAACTCACGCGGCGGCCATCCCCCTCGGGATCGGCTCCAAATACACCCCGCTGGTCAACGGCACACGAAAAGGCGACGGAAAAGAGCCGTGGTGCGCCGTGAACCTCATCGAAGAGATCACCCAGCCCGGTCACTGGGCGGTCGATTTCAGCAGTGGCCGGCTCTACTTCTGGGCTCCGTCAGACGACACCGGCGTCGCCGCACAGGTGGTGATCGCCGACCACGATGCGGCGGTCATCGACCTCTCCGGGGCGACCGACGTGACGCTCGAGCGGCTCATCGTCGAAGGCGGCCTGGGCGATCTTGTCTCGATCAAGAACGGTTCGCGCATCACCGTGGCCGGTTGCACGCTGCAGGATTCGAGCGGCGTCGGCATTCGCGTGAGCGACTCGGTCGATTGCCGGGTCATCGGCAACGACATCCATGACATCGGCGCCGAAGGCATCGTCATCGCCGGCGGCGATCGCATGACCCTCCGGCGCGGCGAGAACCAGGCCGTCAACAATCACGTCTATCGGATAGGGCAGATCTCGAACAACGCTTATGCCGTCGAGATCGACGGCGTCGGCAACCGCGTGGCCCACAATCTCATTCACGATGCCCCTCTGGGCGGCATTCAATTCCGCGGCAACGATCACCTGATCGAGCTCAACGAAATCCACAACATCGGCCTCGACGGCGGTGACCTCGGCGCGATCTACACCAACGGCGACTGGGCGGCGCGCGGCAATCTCATACGCAACAATCTTGTCCACCACGCTTCCAACGCCAACGGGGTCTACATCGACGACGGTCACAGCGGGGCGAGGGTAGAGGGCAACATCTTCTACCGAATCCGCTCCGGCCCGTTCATCGGCGGCGGCCACGACAACCGCGTCTTCGGAAACCTCGTGATCGAGTGTCAGTATGGAATCCACCTCGACGACCGGGGCGTCGCCCGCGGCTATACCCTCGATCGCGACGGCGTTCTGACCCGAATGCTGCGGAAGGTCAACTGGAAACAGCCTCCATGGAGCGAGCGCTATCCGCAGTTGGTCACCATGCTGTCAAAGCCCGATCTGCTGCCCGTTCCGACGGGAAATGACTTTGCTCAAAATGTGCTTGCGGCATGCCGCCAGCCGTGGGAACTGCGGCTCAATCCCGACTACAAGGCGTCAAACGCGTTTGATGACAACGTCGAACTCGGCGACGCCGCCGAGGTGGTCGAAGCCGCCGACAAGCTCGATCTGACTTTTGTCGCAAACCAGTCGGTCGCCGACACGGCGCCGGCGGTCCTGAAGATAGACGCGCGGGCGATCGGGCTGAAGATCGATACCTGGCGCCACCGTCTGCCCGACGAGCAGCTTGTCCGGCGCTTTGAGTCGCGGCCGGCCCGTCAACTGTTCGACTCAAACGACGACATCGATGCGTCAAACAAGATCGAAGCCCGGCCCTGAGGCCCTGTGAAAGGCCCTGTGAAATCGCCAAGGCCCGTGCCGCCGCTGCGGTCGGCAGGCCCCCTCAGGCCATGCGGTCGCGGATCCAACTGAAGCTGGCCGGGGGTCGCTTGGCAGCCCGGTCTGTGATCTCGGAAGCGACAGCGTCGAGCCGATCCGCCTGGTTGCACAGATACTCCTGTGCCGCCGCCGCCATGCCCGATACCTCCAGGTGCGCGATCTGCCACGTCTCGACAAGGTGGCGGACGATGGCTGCATAGTCGTGAGCGGTGTAGACCCCGGTTCGCTGGGCGACGGCCGCGAAGTTATCGAAGAGGTCCGGGTCTTTGCCGTCGTACATCAGCCTGCCGGGCATGGTGATGATCCGCCGCAGCGTGTTTTTGAAGACCAGGAGGGCTTTTGCCGGGTCGCGCTTCATCACTTCGCCCATCATGGTTGTGTAGAACGCCTCGTGACGGGACTCGTCACCGGCGATCTTCTTGCAGATCGTGCCGAGATGGGCGTCGCCGGCCTTCGCCGCCAGCACGCCCACGCGCATGTGGGAGATCTTCGTCGCCCGCTCCTGGAACGAGGTGTAGACCAGGCCCGCATAGAGGTCCGGGTGAGACTTGGGATCAAACCCTGCGGCGATCAGGTTGTGCGTGGTCACCTCGATCGCGCGCATATCGACCCGCCCGGTGAGACGCAGATAGGCGTTGAGCAGGTCGCCGTGGCGGTTTTCCTCCGCCGTCCAACCGCGCATCCACCGGGCCCAGGGTGCGTCGCTCGTGCCGCCATAGTCGCGGACGATGAGGTTGAGCGAGATCGCATAGTTGGGAAGCGCCTCTTCGGTGATCATGTCACCCACGAGCACCACCAGCACCTCATCGCTGAGGCCCTGTGCCCGGTCGCGAAACTCGGTGAGCGTGTCTCTCCAGTTCTCCGCCTCCATGTCGGGGAGGTAATCTGTCGGTTGCCAGGCCTTTTCCATCGGCAGCAGCAGCCGCAGATTCTGGTCGACAATTTGTTCGAGCCCGTCGAGCACCTCGATCTGCCGGGCAACTGGATCCTGTTCAGAAGGTGGGGTCATCGTCCTGCCAGAGCACTAACATGGTTGAGGCCGCTGTGTGCGATGGCCGGGCAATCACACCGCGCTGAGGCAGCGTGTCGACGTGGCACCGCAAGACGGCCGGGAACTGCTGGAGGAAAAGAGACCCGTTGGCCGTCAGCCTGTTTCTCCGTCAGCAACGTAGACCGCCGACGGTAACAGCAGGGCGCTCTGGTCGCCAATGTGTAAATTCCGGGTTTCACCGCCGGGCCACCTGGCACCGCACTCGAAGAATTGCGAATGCGCGCAAAACCGCGACTGCCATCGGCGGCTGAAATCGCAGATTCTGGGGATGTTTCGTTGGTTTGTGCCGCCGACACCTGAGCGTAAGCGCCGGTCTTTTCCTCGCCCGCAGGCGCCAGGCAGCGGGCGCGGCCAAGCGCATTTCGGAGACGGCCCGACGCGTTTGCAGGTATCGAAGCGGTGGCCAGCGACAATTTGTCGCCGGAGGCGGCGGGTTGCTTTGTCGGATGCGGCCATCTCGCCGATTCGCAGGTGAGCTCAAAAAAGAACGGCCCCGGGAAGATCTTTCCCAGGGCCGCTTCAGACTCCTCTCCGGTCTGTGTATCGGGGCTCAGGCCCTGCGACGCCGGGCCATCAGCATCGCCGCCGCGGGCACGAGAATCCCGGCCGCGGACGGCTCGGGCACCGCGGGTGCGACAGCGGG
>CAZBOE010000153.1:0-11424 GCA_964493365.1 uncultured Tepidisphaeraceae bacterium
GATGATGATGACGAACGCCAATAGCGACAGGGCCGCGCGGTTAGGATCGGCCAGCGTGGTGATGGAATGCGTCATCGCCTTCGAATTGGCGCGGGCGATGGTCGAGAAATTCGGCGGCGACAGCCTGCTGGAGATGCGCGGGAACTACGAAAACTACCTCTCGACCGCCCGGGGGCTCCCGCTGACGTAGAGGGATCAGGGGGCGTGGGCGGCTGTTTACCTTGGGAGTGCCGCGAGATCGGCCAGGCGAGCGTCGATGGCGGCGCAGGCGTCGACCGGGGTGAACGGCGCGAGCAGTTCTGCGACGGCGTCGTCGTAGCCGTCGGGGCGGGGGAGAGCCCAGACATCCTGCATCCGGCTGGCCATGCTCTCGGGGTCGTAGTCGTAGAGGCACCACGGTGCGAGGTCGGCCGGGAGCAGATCGCGGTGGCACGCGGCGTCGGGGAGCACGACCCGGGCGCCGCAGCGAAACGCGGCGACCGCGAGAGGGTCGCACAGGCAGCCGAAGTCGGCGCTGAGGTAAACACCGGTCGAGTGCAGTGCGTCGAGTTGGGCAGCCGTGTCGTGCTCGGAGAGCGGCGTGAGGGGGAGCGCTTCGGGCAGTTGCCCGCGCGGGCCGATGGTGACCAGTTCGAACGACTGACCGCGGCGCACGAGCGTCGCCAGGCCGGCGGTGAGCAGCGCGGTGTCTGCGTGCCGCAGGTCGACAAGGACGCGGCGCTTGGCTCGCCGGGGTGGCGGGTCGGGCTGGCTGATCACGGGCATCGGCGGCGGCACGACGTGGCATCGCCTGATGATCTGAGCCAGCGGGTTCGACGGCGCCAGCTCGGGATGCCGCGAGACCAGGGCGCTGGCACGCCGGAGAAAGCACTGGAGATGAAACGGGGTGTTGAACCAGACCTCGCTGGCGGCGGCGGCGGTCGTGAGGTTGACCGCGTCGGACGGCGCGGGGCGGCGCGATTCATCAGACGGAAGCTGGTTGTCGTGAAAATAGGCGACCGACGGACACGCCGAGACCGCCGGGACGAGCCGGCGCAGCTCGGCGAGGTTGATCGCCTCGCTGGTGAACAGCACATCGACCCGCCCGGGCGGATTGACCTTGAGCGCTTCGGCAAACCAGTTGGCGGCCACGAGCAGTCGGCGCTCCATCCGACGCGCGGGCAGGCGGTGGATCGTCCACCGATGGGCGCTGCAGTGCGCGAGGGTTTCGAGCATCGAGCGACGATGTCCGCCGAAGAAGGGCTCGATGGCGAGGATGTCGAGTTGCCGGCGCGCGGGCATGGGATGTGTCACTGCATGATCGGCCCGCGCAGTGTACACGCTTGCCCGTGGGCTGATACCCGATTCACCGGCCGCCCTGCGGCGCGACCTCCCAGGCCGGCCGTGCGAGCCACTGGCGCAGGACGGCTTCGGCGGGCTTGTTTTCGGGGGTGTATCCCCGGTCGAGCCGTCCGCCGTCGCCGGGAGGCCATTCCCAGACCGAAAAGCCCCCGAGCTGCGGATTGCCCCACCAGCTTTCGAAGAAGCCCTGGTAGAGGCGCTTTTGCAGATCGAGGTCAACCGGCACGTCGAGCGGCGTGTAATCCCACGGTTCGTGGGCGGCGTTGGCGAGGCTGCACCAGCCGACTTCGAGCAGAATCACCGGCTTGCCCTGCTGGCGGGCGAAGGCGAGCACGTCCTTCTGGATCTTCGCCCAGTTTTCCCTGATCTCATCGACCGTGGCGGTGTGGTCTTTGCCGAGCTTCCAGTAGGAGTTCATGCCGATCAGGTCGAGGTCATCCCAGAAGGGCACGACGGTGTAGTGGTCCCAGTTGGATGAGTAGGTGAGCGGGCCCTTGTAGATCCCGCGGACATGCCGAATGGTCTGACGCCACTGGGCTTCGCGGGTTTCGCTCGATACCAGTTCCGAGCCGACCACCAGCAGGTCGACGTCGTTGGCCTGGGCGATCCAGGCGAAGTGGCCGACGATTTCGCGGTAGCTGTCGAACCATTTGTCCCAGCTCTCGGGCTTGAGGGTGCCCCGCCACTCGTTGTTCTTGGGGTCGTCGAGCAGCACGATGGGCATGAGGATGACGCGCAGGCCGCGTCCTTTGGCGTGTCGAATGAGTTGCCCGAGCATGTCGGGCGTGGGGGTCATGCGCATGTCGAGGTAGATGCGGGTGGCGGTGCCGTCTTCCTGTCGGGCGTCGACCACCAGCTTGACGGCGCCGGCGCCCAGGTCGGCGATCTCGTCGATCGACTGCTTGTACTTATCGAGCCAGTCGACCCGCTGAATCTGCATGCCCACGGCGCGAAACGGCGTCTTGCCCGACATGCCGGGCGCCGCTTGACCGGCGGCCTCACCGCGCGAAGGCGTATGCCCCGAAGACGACGCCGCGTCATCCGATTGGGCCCGCGCCGACATCGGCGCGGGCATCAGCGCACACCCGACCGCTAGCAGGTAGACCAGAACGGCCAGCGAAACGACCGCGCGGGTGATCGGTCGGCCGGGGCGGTGGCTTTCGGGCATGGCGAAGGGATGGCTCGTCATCACCCACGATCATGCGACATGACCGCCCGATTGAGAAGCGCAACCGCATCGATGCGGCGGACGAATCGGGAGCGACTGAGCCGAGTGCGGGCGAGCAAAGAGCGGCCGAAAGGACAGTGAATTGGCCTCGCCCGCACAGGCCGACGGTGGCCCGGGAGATGCTGCCATCACTGCGAACCGGCGCGACCCTGATCGGCAAGACTGTCGCCTGCGTGACGCCAACTGCCGCGGTCGGGGCCGGCGACACAGCAGCGGTCAGAGCCGCCGCGGCTACATCGGGCGGCTGATGACGAACTGGGCCATCCGGTCGAGCGACTCGCGTGCGCCGGACTCGGGCAGGATGCTCAGGGCAGCTCGGGCCTGGTCGATGAGGGCCGCGGCCTTGTCGCGGGCATAGGCGATGGAGTTGCTGGGCAGGATCAGGTTGCGGATGCGCTCGACCTTGTCGACATCCTTTCCGCTCAGCAGCGACCGGAGCAGGTCGCGGTGCTCGCGCGGTGCGGAGCGCATGAAGTGGATCGCGGGCAGCGTGAGCTTGCCCTTCTCGACATCCAGCCCCAGCGTCTTGCCGACGGTCGAGGCGTCGCCGACGACGTCGAGAATGTCGTCCTGTATCTGGAACGCGATGCCCACGCAGCGGCCATAGGTTTCCAGCGCCGCGATCTCGGCCGGCGCGGCGTCGGCGTATGTCGCGCCCAGCAGGCAGCAGGCCGCGGTCAGGGCGGCAGTCTTTCGCGAGATGATTTCGAGATAGGTCGGCTCGTCGAGGTCGAGGTTGTTGCGGTTTTCGATCTGAAGCAGTTCGCCTTCGCACAGGCGGTTGGTCGTTCGGCCGATCACGCGGCTGGCCAGCTGGCTGTCGAGGCTGGAGCAAAGGTGGAAGCTGTGGCTGATCAGGTAATCGCCCAGCATGACGGCCGCCTCGTTGCCCTTGAGGTGGTTGATCGTGGCGCCTTTGCGGCGCAGTTCGGCTTCGTCGAGCACGTCGTCGTGGACGAGCGTCGCCATGTGGACCATTTCGACGACGGTCGCCAGGACGATGTGTGCATCGGAGAGGGCCGCGTCGGGTTTGACGGCTCTGCCCGACAGCAGGAGCAGGCAAGGCCGAAGCATCTTCCCGCGGAACCGCGACACGTGCTTGACCAGCGTGTTGACGCAGGCCAGGTCGGAGGCGAGTTCTTGGGTGAAGAGCGTCTCGACGGCCGCGAGCTCGTTCACGATCGGACTCAGCAGGCTGACCAGGGGAGACGGGGCAAGGGTGGACCGGCGGGAGGTGTTGCTCATAAGTGCCTTCCTGACGCGATGGTAGAAACCGGGCGTCGAAGGTTAAAACAGATAGGATAGTTTTCGAAAACACTGAAAATTGGCAGCGCTCCGTTTTAGTCCGACGCAAGACAGTTTGGGCGTCAGCCGCTAAACTCTGCGTCTATGACCGCGACGTTGACCCCACAAGGCCTTGCTGCCGGCTCAAACCCCTCGGCGCACGACGCCGAGCCGGTGACGGTGATCTACCTTGACAACAACGCCACCACCCGCCCGGCGCCGGAGGCGGTGGCGGCGATGATGCCGTTTTTGACGGGTCACTTTGGGAATGCATCCAGCGTGCACCGGGTCGGGCAGATCGCCCGCACCGCGGTCGATTCGGCCCGCGCCCAGGTCGCTCAGCTCATCGGATGCAATGACGGCGAACTGACCTTCACCGGGGGCGGCACCGAATCGATCAACACGATCATCCGCGGCCTGCTGCGCACGCGCATGCCCCGCAACAAAGTCATCACCAGCAACGTCGAACACTCGGCCACCAAGGAGCTGTGCAAGCAGCTCGTGCTCGAGGGGGTTGAGGTCGTCGAATTGCAGGTCGACCGGCTCGGCCGGCTCGACCTCGACCGGCTCAAGGCACTGGTCGATGACTCGGTGGCGATGGTCACGATGATGTGGGCCAACAACGAGACGGGCGTGCTCTATCCCGTCGAGCAGATCGCGGCAATCTGCCGCGCGGCCAAGGTGCCCTTCCATTGCGACGGGACACAGGCGGTCGGCAAGATCCCCATCGCGGTCAACGAAATGGGCATCGACGCGATGAGCTTCGCCTCGCACAAGTTTCACGGGCCCAAGGGCGTCGGCGGCATGTTCGTCCGGCGGGGGCTGCGGATTCCGCCCCTGCTGATCGGCGGCCCGCAGGAGCGCGGCCGGCGCGGCGGGACCGAAAACGTGCCGGGCATCGTCGGCATGGGCAAGGCGGCCGAGCTGGCGCAGGCGCATCTTGCCGACATGCCGCGCGTGTCGCGCATGCGTGACAACCTCGAGCGCGGCATCCTTTCGCGCATCGCCGAGACGTCGGTCAACGGCGACACCTCGAGCCGGCTGCCCAACACGACCAACATTTCCTTCGCGCGCCTGACGGCCGAGGCGATCCTGATTTCGCTGAGCGAAAAAGGGATCTGCACGAGCGCCGGGTCGGCGTGTTCGAGCGGTTCGCTCGAGCCGTCGCATGTGCTGCGCGCCATGGGCATCGAAGACCGCATCGCGATGGGCGCCCTGCGGTTCAGCCTCAGCAGCTACAACACCGAGGCGGAGATCGACCGCCTGCTCGACGTGCTTCCGCCGGTGATCGAGCGGCTGCGGAAGGTGATGCCGGTGTGATCAGGCATCACGCCACGCGATGCCGGTGAGCCGCTGATAGGCCTCGACGTATCGTTTCCGTGTGCCCTCGATGACGTCGGCCGGAAGGTTTGGGGCGGGGGGCTGCTTGTTCCAGGGCTGGGCTTCGAGCCAGTTGCGGAGGAACTGCTTGTCGAACGAGCCTTGGTCGCGTCCGGGGGCGTAGTCGTCGGCGGGCCAGAACCGCGACGAATCGGGGGTGAGGATCTCGTCGATCAGGATGACTTGTCCGTCGGGGGCGATCCCGAACTCGAACTTGGTGTCGGCGATGAGAATGCCGCGGGTGGCCGCGTAGTCGGCGGCGCGGGCGTAGAGGTCGATCGTCTTCTGGCGGAGCATGTCCGCCAGGGCCCGCCCGACGCGGGCGACCATTTCATCAAAGTCGATGTTCTGGTCGTGACCGGTGTCGGCCTTGGTCGCAGGGGTGAAGATCGGGCGGGGCAGCTTGTCACACTGCCGCAAGCCCGGCGGCAGCCTTACGCCGCAGACCGTCTGCGACTGCTGGTATTCCTTCCACCCCGATCCGGCGAGGTAGCCCCGGGCGACGCATTCGATCGGAACCACCCTGGTCTTGCGCACCAGCACCGCCCGGCCGGCGAGCTGATCGCGGTAACCGCGGAGGTCTTCCGGAAAAGTATCGACATCGACGGAAATGAGGTGGTTGGGCACGTCGGCGAACCGCGAGAACCAGAAGTTGCTCATCGCGGTGAGCACCTTGCCCTTGCCGGGCACGGGGTCGGGCATGATGACGTCGAACGCGCTGATGCGGTCGGTTGCGACGATCAGCAGGTGGGAGCCCAGGTCGTAGACGTCTCTGACCTTGCCCGAGCGTTTGGGAAACGGAAGCGTCGAGTGCAGCATGTTGACACAGCGTAAGCCCCGTTGGCCGGCGCAGGAAGTCGCGCGCATTTGACGGAAGCCGCTTAAGTCACACAATGCGCCGCGTCAGGAATAAAAGTTGTTGTTCCGCGGCGCTCGCGAAGAGGCCGCCCCTCACCAAGCGATGTCGAAGCTTCGAATTATTGTCGGCGGCATGGTCGGACAGTTCCCTCTCGGGGGCGTGGCGTGGGACTATTTCCACTACGTCCTGGGGCTGCACGCCCTGGGGCACGATGTCTACTTCCACGAAGACACGTGGACATGGCCTCACGACCCTGCCGGCGGCGGTCAGCCCGAGGGCGCGGAATACACGATCAAGTTCCTGCGCGATTTTTTCCGCCAGCACGCGCCGGCGCTCAACAGCAACTGGCATTACGTGCTGATGCATGACCGGTCCTACGGCATGAACCGGCAGCAGTTCGATCAGGTCGCCCGGACGGCCGACATCTTCCTCAACATCTCGGGCGCGTGCTTCATTCCCGACAACCTCAACCCCCGGTGCATCAAGGTGTGGATGGACACCGATCCGGGCTACAACCACATTCGCCTGAGCGAGCGCCCCGCCTGGGCCCCCAACCTCGAGCGGTGGATCAACCAGGTGAGGGCGCATGACGTTCACCTGACCTATGCCGAGAACATCTGGGCGGACGACTGCCTGCTGCCGCGGCTCGACATCGACTGGATTCCGACCCGGCCGATCGCAACGCTGCCCGAGTGGCGCTTTATCCGTGAGATGAAGGTGCCGACCAACGCGCCGTTTACGACGGTGATGGGGTGGGACTATTTCCCGGGCCCGCTGGTCTACAAAGGTGTCGAGTATCACGGCAAGCCCGCGGAGTATGCGCGGTTTCACGACCTGCCCAAGCGGGCGAAAGACATCCCGCTCATGCTCGCGGTCGGCGGACACGCGACGCCTGTCGAGGACGTGCGTCGCGACGGCTGGGAACTGGTCGACGGGCGGCAGGCGACGCTGACGCCGCAGAGCTACCAGGACTTCATCGCCCACTCCGCGGGCGAGTGGTCGATCGCCAAGAACGTGTTTGTCGGCATGAAGACGGGGTGGTTTTCCTGCCGCACGTGCTGCTACCTGGCGTCGGGCCGGCCGGCGGTGGTGCAGGATACCGGGTGGTCGAAGTACGTGCCGTCGGGCAACGGGGTGATCGCATTCACGACGCCCGAAGAGGCGATCGCGGGGCTGCGCGAAGTGCGCGCACATTACGACCGGCATTGCCAGGCGGCCTATGACGTTGCCGAGCAGTATCTGTCGCCCAAGGCCGTGCTGGCGCCGATGCTCGACGCGATTATCGCGAAGCGCCCGGCGTGAGCGGGCACCGTCAGGCATCCAAACGCATCTCGGTCAGGAAGGAACGCGGGGCGCGGAAATGAGCATGTGCACGGAAGTCACACGGTGCGCCTAAGCACACTGGGCCGACCGTGGAACTGAGACCGACCCGCCCTGCCGCTGCGGACGGGGTGCCGGCAGAGGGGGCAGAGTCGCAGGCTCCCCCGGGCAAGGCGCCTCGGCACGAGGCACGCGGTTACCGATGGGGGATGCGGGCGTAGTGGCGGGGCTTAGTGGCCTTGGCCGACCTGGCGTGAGGTGTCCTGGTGCCACCATCCGCCGGTGGATTGCTGGAGCGTGCCGGTGGTGTGTCCGAGCCACGCGGCGCAGACCGCGACCGCCTGGCGGGCCTGTTGAGGAGAATCGAAGACGCCTTCGATGTGGCGGTGGTTTTTGGGGTTGCGCCATGCGGCGAGGAGTCCGCCGACGGTGTAAACCCGCAGAACCTGCTGGAGCATCATTGCGATCTCCGGGCGCATGACCCGGTCGAGCGGAAGATCGAGGATGGGATTACGCATAGGGGGCACCAACCATTCTGCTGTCGCGGGTCGGCGTGCCGAGCCATCCGGCCGAGTGCCCTGCGCCGCGTTGCGCGGGCGGCCGCTGTGAACGGCACCGGCTGCGGCACGAGTCGGCTGGTCCGGACTGATCGACCGGCTTGCTGACCACACGTTGTCAGTGGAGACGGCTGGTGCCGCATCCACCCGATTTGCCCGAAACAAAAAGCAATCAGGGGTGGCATCGCGGTTGCGCGTTGTCATCCGTGACAGCTTGCCCGAACGCACCGCATTCCTGTCGGAGCGTTGATGTGAGGATAAATCGGCAAAGCGGGCTGTCAACGTGCAACGTGCATGACAATTTGACCAAGAGCAGAGAAGCCAGCAGGCTCGGCCGATCGAGACCCGCATTGTCTGCCACGGCTTGACAGCACCGCGGCGGCGTCTCACCATCGCGGGTTGGACGCGGCCGGGCTTTGGGGCGCGGCGAGTCGAGCGGAGTCTCGCGGAACGGCGACGTCATGTGGACGACGTCAGGACCCTCAGAACGAGAGGTTGAACCAGCGTGGCGTTTGAGCTTGCAGGCAATACGTGCGTCGTCGGTCTTCAATGGGGCGACGAGGGCAAGGGCAAGATCGTCGATTATCTCGCCGAGAACGCGGACTTCGTCGTCCGCTACTGCGGGGGCGCCAACGCCGGGCACACCGTGCGGATCGGCGCGGAGAAGTATGCGACGCACCTGCTGCCGGTCGGGGTGTTTCGCGCGGGGGTGATGAACGTCATCGGCAACGGCGTCGTGCTTGATCCCGAAGTGCTGCTGCGCGAGATCGACGACCTTAACGCGCGAGGGGTGTCGGTGGGCCGGCATAATCTCCGCGTGAGCTACAAGGCCCATCTCGTGATGCCGTATCACAAGGCCGAAGACGCGGCCCGCGAGACGGCGGCCAGCGCGTCGGGCGGCAGCATCGGCACGACTCGACGGGGCATCGGCCCGACCTATTCCGACAAGATGCAGCGTGTGACGGCGCTGCGCGTGGCCGACCTGGCCAACGAGGAGAAGCTCAAGGCCCGGGTGTGTCAGATCGTCGGCGAGCGGAACAAGGTGTTGCAGGTGCTGTATGACGCGCCGCCCCTGGACTGGAAGGCGGTCTTCGAAACCTACCGCGACCTGGGGCGTCGCCTGGCGCCGCTGGTTGACGACACCGGCCACCTCGTGATCGAGGCCGCTCGGGCGGGCCGGCGCGTGCTGTTTGAAGGGGCGCACGCGGTGCTGCTCGATGTCGATCACGGAACCTACCCCTACGTCACCAGCAGCAGTTGCTCGGCGCTGGGACTGTATCCCGGGGCAGGGGTGCCGCCTCAGACGGTGCAGAACTTCGTGGGGATCATGAAGGCCTATTCGACCCGCGTCGGCGGCGGGCCCTTCCCGACGGAGCAGGACAACGAGATCGGCAGCTACATCCGCGAGCGCGGCAACGAATATGGCACGACCACCCGAAGGCCGCGGCGTGTCGGGTGGTTTGACGCCATGGCGGTGAAGTATGCCGTTGACCTGTGCGGCATCACGCACATCGGGCTGACGCTCCTCGATGTGCTGTCGGGGCTGGATCATCTGCGGATCTGCACGGGCTACCTGCACAAGGGATCGCGACTGGACTATTTCCGCGCCGACATGGACACGCTGGCCGAGGTCGAGCCGGTGTATGAGACGCTGCCGGGCTGGCGCGCCGACATCAGCGGGTGCAGGCGGTTTGACGACCTTCCGGGCGAAGCCAAGCAGTATGTGAAGCGGCTGGAGAGCCTGGCCGGAGCGCCGATCCGCATGGTGAGCGTCGGCGCCGAGCGGTCGGCAACGCTGATCCGGGAATGACGGGGCGACACAGTCATCGCCGTTGCGCGGCCTGCCGCGCCCAGGGCACCAACGCGGGAACAAGATGCGACTTGATCCGATCAAGCTGGCGGTGCTGGTTTCGGGGGCGGGGACGACGCTGGGCAACCTGCTCGAATGCATTCGCGGCGGAACACTCTCCGCCAGCGTCGAGATCGTCATCGGCTCGCGGCCTGACCTCGTGGGGCTGCAGCGGGCGGCGGCGGCAGACCTGCGCGTGGGGGTGATCGACCGCCGACGGGTGGAGACCGTGGCCGCGTTTTCGCAGCAGGTGTTCATGATGTGCGATGCCGCGGGGGTGGAACTGGTCTGTCTGGCGGGCTGGCTCTGCCTGCTGGAGATCCCGCAGCGTTACGAAGGCCGGGTGATGAATATTCACCCCGCCCTGCTGCCGGCGTTTGGCGGCAAGGGGATGTACGGCCGGCATGTGCACGAGGCGGTGCTGGCGCACGGCTGCAAGGTCTCGGGGTGCACGGTGCACTTCGTTGACAACGCCTATGACGCCGGGCCGATCATCCTGCAGAGCGTGTGTGAGGTCCGCCACGACGACACGCCCACGGCGATTGCCGCCCGCGTGTTTGAGCTGGAAACGCGGGCCTATCCGCAGGCGATCGAGCTGTATCGGCAGGGACGTCTGCGGGTCAGGGGGCGGGTGGTCGAGATCGTCGATCAATAACGGAAGCGGATGCCGATGCCGCCGTAGAGCTGGTCGTCGATCATGACCTTGTCGGTGACGCCGCCGGTGTAGAAGAGGTAGCCTTCGAGGGCGAAGTCGCCGTAGCGTGGGGCGATGTTGAGCAGGCGGTTGAGCGAATAGCTGCCGATCAGGCCAAGGTCGTAGTGGTGAAAGCCGGTGTCTTCGGGTGAGGTGACGACAAAGACCTGCTTGAGGTTCTGGAAGTAGGCGATGGCGGCGACAAAGCTGAGCGTGAGGTTCCAGTCTTCGATGAGCATGTCGTGGCGCAGGCCTGTCTCGAAATACCATCCGTCGTTGAGGTCGTAGTCGTAGGCGGCCAGCACATACGGCGAGATCACCGGCCGCTCCGTGCGCCAGAGGAGCGAGTCGTCGAGCGTGATGCGGGTGTAGACTTCGCCGGTTTCGGCCTGGTCACGGTCGGGGAAGAGGTAGGTGGTGTGGCCGGCTTCGATGGTGAGGGGGCGGACGGTCCAGTCGAGCCCGACCGTGGGACGGACCTCCTGAAACTCCGACGCGGGGTCGGCATCGTAGACGTTGGAAAAGACCTCGACGAACGGGTGTGGGAATCGGCCGAGGTCGAACTCGATGCGCCCGTCGAACTGGAGATTGGGCTGATCTTCGCTGCCGCCGGTCTCGGAGAAGTCGACGCCGCGATAGACATGGTCGGTGAGATAGCGGACGGCGAAATCCAGTTGCACGCCGCCCTCGTTGATGCCTGACCCTTCTGTGGGGGGTGAGGGCGGCGCGTAGGCGCTGGGCAGATCGCCCCATGGGTTGGTGCGGGCCGCCGATGTTGCCTGGGCGGGATCGGCCGGGCGCAGCGCGACGGGAGGAGGGTCGCCCGCGAGCCGCGCCGCCTCTTCCATCACGCGAATGCGCTCGTCGGCCGGTAGCTGCGACAGGGCCCGGATCAGATCGGCGCGGGAGGGT
>CAZBOE010000154.1:0-10054 GCA_964493365.1 uncultured Tepidisphaeraceae bacterium
ACCATTTGGCCTTGCGGAGCAGGTTTTTATGAAACAGGCGGTCGAAAAAATCATTAAGGGAATTGCCGGTTCGCCGGATCTTGCCGAGGTTTACGAGGCAGGCGACGGCCGCAATGTCCGATTCGAGGTGCGCCTTGCGCCGGAAGATTACGGGCGCGTGATCGGCCGCGAAGGCCGAACCATCAAGGCCATCAGAAGCCTTTTGTTTTTCGCCGGCCAGAAACATGGGCGGCGATATCAGATCGATTGCCTGCTGCGCGGAAAATGTCGTGCGACCCAGCGGCTGAACGCGTCCCAGCACGCCGTGTGGCAGTCGCGTCGACCACGCTGAGATGTCCGGCTCCGGTGGCTGTGCCTCGAGCGCACGCCGCACCGACTCGTCGCGGCAGAATCCCGACTTTCCGTCGTATTGCGTTGCTATCACTCCCATTTAATCCGCAGCAGCACATCTCGCCGGCGGCGGCCTCGGCTTTGCTTCTCCGTCATTCAGGCGGCGACGGTCGAGCTTGCCTCGTCGCCGCGCGGGATTTGCGGGTTCACAACGGCGCGCCGTTGCACCCATGATCGGCGGCCGTGGGTGATCGACTCAGGACTAAGGGGCGAGACGCCCGGTGCCCGTGCCCAGGCGAATGAACGTGCTTGCATCATGAAAACGCTGCCGTTGGCACATGCTCCTCTTCCGGGTCAGGCTGACCGCGTAGATCGGTTCGCCGACCCGTTGACGCGTGGCGCTTCACCGACCGAAGCGACTGGTCGGATCGCATCAGACACTGCCTTGCCGCATGCCTTGGTGCCAGGATCGCCAGCGGGATCGCCGGCAGTGTCGCCCGCGGGGTTGCCAGCCCGCCTGCCGTCACTCCCGATGGTTCAGGTCGGCAGGGTTGGAGTCCACGCGGTCACCGAGCAGCGGGCGATCGACCACATCATCGAGAGCCTCGACCGCGGGATGGGCGGCGCGGTGGTCACGCCCAACCTCGACCACCTCCGGCGATACGAGCGCGACCCGTCTTTTGCCGCGGTAGTGGACGAGTTTGATCTCGTGCTGGCCGACGGCATGCCGCTGGTGTGGGCGTCGCGGCTCGCGGGTAGGCCGTTGCCGCAGCGCGTCGCCGGGAGCGATCTGATCCTCACCCTCTCGCTGGCCGCGGCGCAGCGCGGCAAGAGCATCTTCCTGCTCGGCGGCGCGCCGGGAACGGCGGACGGTGCCGGGCGCGTGTTGCGCGATCGAGCGCCGACACTGCGTGTCGCGGGGGCTGCGTGCCCTGCGCCGGGCTTTGAGTTCAGCGCGCCGGAACTGGCCCGCCTCAGGGGGATCGTCTCCCAGGCGCGTCCTGACATCGTCTTTGTTGCGCTGGGTTCGCCCAAGCAGGAAAGGCTGATCGACATTCTCCGAGCGACGCTTCCGTCGGCATGGTGGCTCGGGGTCGGTGTCAGCTTCTCGTTTCTGACCGGCGATGTCGCCCGCGCACCGATGTGGATGCGCAACAGCGGTCTCGAGTGGGCACACCGGCTTTGCCAGGAGCCGCGCCGGCTTGTCAGGCGTTATCTGATCGACGGTATCCCGTTCGCCGGGTCGCTGATGGCCCGCTCGGCGCTTGCGCGGTTGGGCGGAAAGCAGCCCGGCCCACGGCGCGCATCACCCGCACAACACAGGCCGGGGCGCAGTTCGCTCATACGATCGGCGGTCGGCATTGCCGTCTCCCCCCGCGGCTCGCCCGGGCGGCGCACGGCGCTGTCCGCCTGGGCGGTCAGTCGGCCGGCGCTGGTCGATCGAGACACCGCGGTGCGTCGTCTCGGGGCGCTACGGGGCGTGATCCTGCTCGGGGGAAGCGTGCGAGGCTCGCCGCTGAGACAGGCGCTGGATGTGTCGCTCTATGACCTGCCCGTCCGCAAAGACGAATCGGTCCTCCAGCGCTGGGCGATGCAGGCCGATGATCTGCGCATCCGGGCCGGCATCGATCGCATCACGGTTCGACTGCTGCTGGACCGCAAATCGCCTTCGCCACAGACCGCGCTGCCACAGGCCGGCGGAACACGACTGGCCGTCGAGCGCGACGGCGTCGAGTTTCGCGGGACAGGCGGGCTCGTCCGTGATGCCTCCGAGCCGCATCACGACGATGACCTGCTGCTGATCGCCACCGCGGGCCAGATCATGGCCGGCTCGCTGACCGAAGCCGCGGTCGAGATGGCGCGGCGGTCTGCCGATGTCTGCGTGATGTCGGCCGGGGCGAACGCGCCCAGCGGGCTCATGCTGGTGCGGTGCGGGGCGCTGCGCCAGATACCCACCGTCGGCTTCATCGACCTCAAGGAACAGGCCCTTCCGCTCCTGCGCGATCGCTTCGACGTCCGCGTCTGCGGACCGGCCGGCGGCCCGGTTTTCGCGCTGCGCACGCTCGATCATTACATCGCCGCGCTGCGCTGCATCGCCGCCGCAACCCCGGCGGCTCCCGGCGACGGCGTTGACGGAATCGTCACTCCCGGGGGTCACCGATCGGCCGCGGCGGCCGAGCCCGATCCCTACACCGCGGCGTGGAACTCCTGCTTCGCGATTATCGAGCCCGGCGCTCACGTGGCGCCTGGGGCGAGGCTCCATGACGCAGTCGTGCTCAGCGGCGCGGCGGTCGAGGCCGACGCGGTGCTGGCCCGGTGCGTCATCGGGCCGGGTGTCACGATCAAGACGGGACGAAAGGTCGTCGATTCTGTGGTTTCGCGCCAGCAGCGCCGCGGCCGACGAGGAGGCTTGTGATGACCACTGTGTCCGCGCCAACCAGTTTTTCGCCGTCGGCTGTCGCCGAGCCGCGGGAGAAGTCGCTGCCCCCGCGTGGTCAGACCCGTCGTGGCGGCAGCCTGCTGCGCCGGCGTCTCTCACGCGGACATGCCGTCGCGGCGGCGCTCATGGCGCTGGTGTGCGTGCTGGCAACGCTCCCCGTCTGGCGCGACATCTACACCATCGCGTCGATCGACGAAGAACACTCACACATCTTCCTGGTTCCCCTCGTCGCGGCTTATCTGGTGTGGATTCGCCGGGCCCGGTTCCGGTGCACACCCATCAGTGGCCGGCTGGTCGGCCCGCTCATGACGGTGCTGGGTGTGGCGGTGTCAACATGGGGCTTCTACAGCGGTGTGCAGGCGGCATGGCATGGCGGCGCCGTGCTCACGCTGCTGGGGTGTGTGCTCTCCGTGGTGGGCAAGAATGTCCTGTTTGCCTTCTTCCCGGCCGTGGCGGTGATGGCTTTTCTGATCCCGGTGCCCGGCCAGATTCGACACGGCATCGCGCTTCCGCTTCAGGCGTGGACCGCCCGCACAACACAGGCGGTGTTCGAGACATTCGGCCAGAACGTCGTCGCCGCCGGCAACACGCTGAGCATCAACGGCACCACGCTCACCGTGGCCGAGGCGTGCAACGGGCTGCGCATGGTCTTTGCGCTGATCATGGTGGTCTTCGCATTCGCCTTCGCCATGCCGCTGCGCAACAGCGTCCGCGTGCTGCTGCTGATCCTCTCGCCGCTCGCGGCGATCGCCTGCAACGTGATCCGGATCATCCCCACCGTCTGGTTCTACGGCGACGGCGATCAGCAGATGGCCGACCTGTTTCACGACTACAGCGGGTGGGCCATGCTCCCCCTGGCGTTCGTGCTGCTCTACGGCGCGGTCGCGCTGCTGCGGTGGACGATGGTGCCCGTCGATCGGTTCCCCCTGGCCTCGGCACAATGACCCGCCCGATCACGCTTCGCGGCATCTGCCCACTCACCTTGACCACCGACTCCAAACCCGACCATGACCGCCTCGACACGATCCATCTCACTCTCCGCGGCCATCGCCCCGGCCATCTGCCTGCTGACACTCGGCGCCGCACTGGTCGAGCGGGCCTCGCGCGACACCGCCGCGGATGTGGAGCCCTATCACAAGCGCGTCGCCGCGGCCGTGTCGAGCGTGCCCTACACCATCGGATACTGGACGGGCGCCGACGACGCCATTCCCCCCGCGGCGCAGCAACTCCTTCGGCCCAACGCGCTGCTCTCGCGCACCTATGTCTACAGCGACCCACGCTCGCTCACATACGACCGCGCCGGGCTCGTGATCATCCAATGCCGTGACCCGCGCGACATGCAGGGACACTATCCACCGATCTGCTACGTCGCCCACGGCCAGACACTCGACAGCGCTGCGCCCCGCACATGGACACTGGCCGCCGAGGGCGAGCCGCTCACGCTCGACGGGCGCGTGTATGAGTTCTCCGCCCATGCAGGCGGTCAGTCGCTCAGGGTCTTTGTCTACAACATTCTGCTTGTCCCCGGGGTCGGCGCGGTGGAGGACATGTCTTCCATCTATGAAGCCGCCTCGAGCTACCAGCGACGCCTGCACGGCGCGGCACAAATCCAGGTCACCGTCTCGGCCGACCTGCCCCCGCACCGCCGGGACGAAGTGGCGGCCGACCTGATCGCCGGCATCGAGCCGGCACTGCGCGCCATCCTTGCCGACCACGCGCCTGCCTCGTCGCCGCCGGTGGCGCAGGTGGCGCGTTCAGGACGAGCGATCGACCTTGGCGACAGGCGTGCGTCATCAACCGATCGGTCAGTCGATCAGCCCGCCTTGCGATCAGCTCAAAGGCCAGTTGGGAATCAAAGTCCGCAGGCCATCGGGCCAATCGAGCAACGGGCTCGGCGGGGCAACGAGCCCGGGCATTCAGGAGGATCGCTATGAGTTTTGATCTGTCACTTCGACCCGCCGGCGGCGACCCCTGGCAGGCGGCGCATGGCCAACCGTCTCACGCCGCGGCTCACAGCTCGGGTGCGCTCGGTTCGGGTGCGATCGGCGTCGCCGGTCATGCCTCGGGTGGCGCCGCGCACGCGACCTCGCCGATCCGCAAGATCCACACGCTGTTGCGCGGGCGATACATCCTGGCCATCCTGCTGGCGATCCTCGGTGCGGCGGCCGGCGCCTACTTCGGCTTCCGCTCGCAGACACCGGTCTACCAGTCGACGGGCCTGGTCGAGCTTCGCCCGATTATCCCCTCGCTGCTCCGCGACGACCGGCTGATGCTCAACTTCAACTCGTTCATCAACAACCAGGTGGCGATGATCCAGAGCCGCCGGGTGATCGAGATGGCGACCAACTCCGCCGAGTGGCGCAGCACCGGGCTCGGCACGTCGGCGTCGACGACCGCGGATTTCCAGAGCCGCCTGATGGCCGAGATCATCCCCGGGTCGACCTATGTCCGCGTGACGTTCAACCACCCTGATGCCGCGGTGGCAAGAGCGGGCGTGGTGTCGGTGATCAGGGCCTACCAGCAGGTCTATGGCGAGATCAACACGGGCGACACCCAGCGCAAGATCGAGCTTCTCGAGAAGAACCGCACGATGCTGCGCAATCAGATCGACCTCAAGCGCCAGCAGATTCTCGACCTGTCGTCGACCTACGCGACAGACAACCTCGAAACCTTCCACAACGAAAAGCTCCGCCAGCTCGTGCAGATCGAGTCGGAGATGCAGCGTGCGGCGCACACGCTCGCCACAGTCGAGGGGGCGGTCAACACCGACCCCTCGGGCATCCCGGGCGTCACGCAGGCGGCGTCGCCGGCATCGGCGCTCTCTGAGAGAGACATCGCCCAGGTCGATCCGACGCTCCGTGAGCTGATGGCGTTGCGAGCGCAGCAGGCGGCCGAGCTCCAGCGACGCGAGGCGTCCTACGGCATCAACCACCGGCTCTCGCGGGCAGCCCAGAACGAGCTTGCGATCATCAGCCAGCAGATCGCCACGCTGGTCGATGACTTCCGATCGCGATATGTGGCGATCCTTATCGATCCTGCCACGCAGACCCCCATGCCCGTGTCGCAGGACCTTCTCCGCCAGCTTCGCCAGAAAGTGCAGTTTCTCAGGCAGCAGTATGACACCGAGTTGGCCACCACCCAGAGCATCGGCCGGCGGAAGCTGGATATTCAGGCGGTGCAGAACGACGTCGAGCGGCTCAAGGGCGATCTCGACCTGATCACCAACCGCATCGAACAGCTTAGCGCCGAGACGCTCATGGGCGGCGAGCTCACCGTGATCAGTCTGGGCGATCAGCCGACCGCGCCCGCGGTCGATCGGCGCAAACAGATGGCGGCGGTCGGATTCGCTGGCGGCGGCGCGCTGCCCGTGGCGCTGCTGCTGCTGGTCGGCCTGGTCGATGCCCGCTACCGCTACAGCGACGATGCGGGCGATCACCTGCCCCACCTGCCGCTGCTGGGCATCCTGCCCCAGTTGCCCGACATGGCAAACGACCCCTCCCAAGCCTCGCTCGCGGCGCACTGCGTGCACCAGATCCGCACGATGTTGCAGATCGCGGCCGATCACCAGAACCGACGGGTGTTCGCCATCACAAGCCCCTCTCCGGAAGACGGAAAGACTTCGCTCTGCCTGGCACTGGGGCTCAGCTTCGCCTCCAGCGGATCGAGGACGCTGCTGATCGACTGCGACATCACCGGCGGCGGGCTCAGCGCCCGCATGAACGCCCGCCACCCTCACGGCACGCTCGAGGCCGTCGCCAATCGCTCGCTGGGCGACCTGGTCCAGCCGACCGATGTCGATCAACTCAAGATTCTTCCCCTGGGCACCGATTCGCTGGTCAACGCCAGCGTCCTGTCGCCCGCCGCGCTGACCCGCCTGGTGGCCGAGGCGAAGGACCAGTTCGACACAGTGCTGATCGACACCGGTCCGATCCTCGGCTCGATCGAAGCCTCTCCCGCGTGCGTCGCGGCCGACGCGGTGGTGGTGGTCGTGGCCCGCGGGCGTCAACGCGCGATGGTCCAGCGATCGCTCAACCACCTGATGGCGATCGGCGCCCGGCTGTCAGGCATCGTCTTCAACCGCGCGACATCGACCGACTTCGACCGCAGCGTCAGCCGTCTCACACGCAGCGCGCCCGATCTCGCCCTGACAGCCTCGCACGCCCGGCAGTCGGGCAAGGCCGGACCGGTGGTCGATGCGATGTCGGTCGGTGTCGGCGGCGGCGCCGCCGCCGACGACCGGAGGTGACCGCAGCCTATGACCTCCCTCGACACGTCGCCCCAGACCCGCCCCGACTACGACGCCCCGGCCGACAGCTCGCATGAGCCGCCGGCCGACGCAGCCGCCTGCACACTGCCACATAGCGTCTGGGGCCTCGACCCGCTGCAGCTCCATATCCGACACTGGGCCGCCCGGGGTGTGCAGGTGGTCAGGCAGGGCGAGCCGTCGCAGATCGTCAGGCAGGCCGAGCTGTTTCTCCTGACAGACCCGCGCTCGCTTGTGCTGTTTCCACTCGCGGCTTCGCTCGATGCCCTCAACTGGGCCAGGGCTGATCTGGTGTTCGTGCGGCTGATCGATCCGCGGCAGCGTGGCTATCGCGAATATCTGCTCAGCGATCAGGACGACCGCCTGGTGGGCTTTCACCGGTTGTATGACGTCGCCGATTTTCGCCTGACGCGCGTCGCGCTCACCCCCGACCGCGACATCGCCATGCTCTGGCAGTCGGCCCCCGACACCGTCTCGGCCATCCGCCGGCTGCGGCGCGTCATCTCGCCCTGCGACCGCGCAGTGGTCACCGTCAGGGGCGATGTCTTCGACCGCACCGACCGCGGCGAGCAGGTGGCGTTTCTCAGCCGCCTGATGAACACGTGGAAGCGCCCCGACGCGACAATCCCCCACATCCGCCAGGTGGCGCGAGATGTCTGGGCCCATGCCGATGCGGAGGTGAAGGATGCCTCGCGGCTGGTGGGCCCGCTTTGGATCGGCGCCGGGCGGACAATCTCCGCGGGCGATGCGGTCGTCGGGCCGGCTGTGGTCTGGGATCATCCGCGGCATCGGCCCCCGCTCGAGCCGATCGACTGGCTCGAGATCGAGCCCGCCCCCGCGCCCGACGAGCCTGAGATCACGCCCGTACCGCCGTTCAGCCGGGCGATCAAGCGACTGTTCGACATCCTGTTTTCCCTCGTCGCGCTGACGCTCACCCTGCCGCTTTATCCGCTGATCATGTTCGCCATCCTGCTCGAAGACGGCAGGCCCTTCTTCTTCTCCCACCGGCGCGAAACACTCGGCGGACGCGAGTTCGGCTGCCTCAAGTTCCGTTCGATGCGCAAAGACGCCGAGCGGATCAAGCAGGAGCTGCTCGCCGCTCGCGTCAACCAGGCCGACGGGCCGCAGTTCTACATGGAAAACGACCCGCGGCTCACCCGCGTCGGAACGTTTCTCCGGAAATACAACCTCGACGAACTGCCCCAGTTCATCAACGTGGTGCGCGGCGACATGTCGGTCGTCGGGCCGCGGCCGTCGCCGCGCAGTGAAAACCAGTACTGCCCCGGCTGGCGCGAAGCCCGCCTCTCGGTGAGGCCCGGAATCACCGGGCTCTGGCAGGTCATGCGCACGCGCCGCGCCGGCTCGGATTTCCAGGAGTGGATCAAGTTCGATCTGCAGTATGTCGAAAACCGCTCCTTCTGGCTCGACCTGGTCATCATCGCACGCACGATCACCGGCATGCTCCGCAAGGCGGGCCGAATCTGAAACCAGCCCCGCAGCCGCAACAGGCCGCGGCCGCTCCGGCACGCGCCGTGCATCATCAACCAGACACTGCTTTGAGGAGGACTCACCGCATGACCATTCGCCCCAAGACCAAACGTCGCCTCGCCATTGTGGCGGCGGTCGCCACCGCGCTGGGCGGCGCCGGATTCGGAACCTATCAGTATCGCCAGTCGCAGCTCAGGCAGGCGCTCTCCGCCAGCCGCGACGCGGCTATGGCCGCCTATGAACAGCAACGCTACAGCGACGCGCTGCACCTGCTGTCGGCCTACGTGGCTCGCTATCCCGACGATGCCGATGCGTTGCTGGTCTACGGGCAGTCGCGGGCACGCGTCGAAGAACCCGACGGCCGGCATGTTGTCGAGGGAATCGGCGTGCTTCGTCGCTACCTCGAACTATCGCCCGATGACCTCAAAGCCCGCCACGACCTGCTCGAGCTCTACAACAAGGCGGGCTATTCCGCCGAGGCGATGAACCTCGCAGACGCGATCCTCTCGTCTCACCCTGACGATCCCGCGGCGCTTAAGGGTCGGGCGGTGGCGCTCTATCGGCTGCGTCGCTTCGATGCGGCCCTCACCTCGGTCGAACGCTACATCGCCCTTCGTCCCAGCGAGTTGGGCGGACACGAGCTGTGCTTCCAGCTTTACTGGGCCGTCGATCGCAACCCCGATCGCATCCTCGCCGCCGCCGAGTCGCTGCGCGCGCGTCAGCCGGGCGAGCCCGGCACGCTGCTGCTCAGCGGCCTTGCCGAGCTCTATGCCAACCGCCCCGAAACCGCCGCCGGATACCTCCGCTCGGCCGCCGCCGACGCGCCGACCGATCCACAATTCATCCAGATGCTCGCAGGGCTGCTCGATCGGCTGAGGCTGTTTGATGAGTCGGCCCGACTGCTCGAACACGCCGCATCGCGCACCGACGACCCTGCCGTCATCCGGCTGCTGGCGGTTCGCTTGTGGCAGAGCGGACGGGCTGACGAACTGACCCATCGGCTCGCGTCGCTCGACCCCGCCGACGAACGCGCAGACACCCACCTTCTCGCCATGCTTGCTCTGGGTCACATCGATAGCGGCGATCGCCCTGCCGCGCAGCGGATCGTCGACGCTCTGCTCGACCGCCGCGACGATCCGGCGGCGCTCGCCTGGGCCACATCCATCCGCGCCGCCTACCTCGCGCCCGACATGTCGCCCACGCAGCAGATCGCCGACTATCGCATGGCGCTGGTCCGTGACCCGCGCAACTCGATCATCCATTTCCTCGCGGCCGATGCGTATCAGCGGCTGGGCGAGATGGAACTTGCCATCCGCGAGTGGCGGATCGTCGCCCGCCAGCAGCCGAACTGGGCGGCGCCGCAGGCGCTGCTCGCCCGCGCGCTGGCCGATTCGGGCCAGCTCGAGCAGGCGCAGTCGGCCGCCCGCGAAGCCTTCGCCCGCGCTCCGACCGTCTCCGCTGCCGCCAGCCTCGCCACCGCGTCGTATCGCCAGCTCGCCCCCGACGCCCGACCTGCACAGATCAAGGATCTG
>CAZBOE010000154.1:10093-10346 GCA_964493365.1 uncultured Tepidisphaeraceae bacterium
ACCATCGCCAATCAGCCCGACAACGCCGCCGCCCAGCGCGTCGATCGCGAGTTACTTCCGCTCCAGATCGTGCTGCTGTGCCGCGACGGTCAGACCGCGGCGGCCGAGACGCTGCTCACCGCGGCGCTCGACGATGCGTCGTTTCACGACGACCAGGCCCTGCTGCGGCTGCTCTCGGCGTCGCAGGTTGCGGGCCTCAACCTCGAAGACCGCATCTTGACCGTGCTCGACGAGCGATGCCCCGCCTCGCCCG
>CAZBOE010000154.1:10356-11325 GCA_964493365.1 uncultured Tepidisphaeraceae bacterium
ACGGTCAAGATGCGGTCCGCCGCCTCGCCCGCCGCGGCCCTCGCCCGGGCGCTGCAACTCGCCGGCGAAGGCGAAAGCCACACCGGCCTCGATCTGATTCTCTCGCGCGGCGCCGCAGCGCTCGGAATCCCGGCCGACCCGCAGCACCCCACCGACGCGCTCTCAAGGGTCATGACAGACCCGCGCTGGGGGCTGGCGGCGTGTCGTTTCCTCGAGCAGACACGCTCACCCGACGCAGGCCAGGCTTGGTCGCGGCTCGCTGAGGCCTGCCCGACATCGCTCGATGTGCAGGCTGCCGCTGTCGCGTCGGCTTCCCTCTGGAATGACCCCAAGGCCACGGGCAGCGCCATCGATCGCCTGCGCCGCCTCACGGGTGAAGAAGCCGTCGGCTGGCGCCTCGCCCGCGCCAGGCTGCTGCTCGATACCGCCGACCGCGCCGCCGGAGCCGCGGGCACCGCCAGCGACCGCAACGCGGCCGAGGCAGTCGTTCTCCTATCCGACATCGTCCGAACCAGCCCCGACCTTGTCGCCCCGCGGCTCCTGCTCGCCAAGGCGCTCCGCTCGGTCAACAACGTCGCGGGCGGCATCGATCAGCTCTCGGCCGCCGCCCGGCTCGATCCCGACTCGGTCGCCATCGCCGCCGAGCTCATCTCGATGCTCCGCCAGCAGGGCAAGTATGCCGAGGCGCTCGACTCGGCTCGGCGGGTGGCGCGCAGCCCGGGGCTGTCGCTCGCTCAGCGAACGGCGCTCGCCGCCACGCTCGCCGATCTGGGCGATGTGCAAAGCGCCGTCGACCTGCTCAACAGGGCATCGGATGACGCGGCCGACTCGAGCGATCTGCAATCGCAGCCCGACTATGCCAACGCCGCCGCGGGCGACCCGCCCATCGTCCGCCGCGATGTCACACTCGCAGCGCTCTACCGCCGACAAGGCAACGTCGAGCAGGCGCGGCGTATCTATGAGCAGCTT
>CAZBOE010000155.1:0-11278 GCA_964493365.1 uncultured Tepidisphaeraceae bacterium
CGCGGGCGACGGGGGTCGAAACACTCGAACAGCGACGGCTCATGACGGGCGTCACTTTCACCTACGGCCTCATCGGCGACCCCGAGACGCTCGACCCCCACTTCGCCTCCAGCAGCGCCGCAATTCACCTGCTCCGCAACAGCTATAACGGCCTGGTCACGACCGATCTCGATTCCAACGGCGATCCGGTCATCGTGGGCGACCTGGCCACGGAGTGGGATTACGATCCGAGCAGCTTCACCTACACCTTCACGCTGCGTGACGATATCTACTTTCACAGCCAGAATCTCTTCGACGCCTATGCCGCAGCCTATTCGGTCAACCGCATGACCGCCGGCCCGCTGGGAAGCCGGTTTAACTCGATCTCCAGCGTGACCACGCCAGACAGTTTCACGCTCGTGATCGACCTGTCCGTCGACGACCCGTCGTTCCTTGCTGACCTCGCCCACCCGATGGCGGTGATGGTCGACCCGGCCGTCATCAACAGCACGAGCGGCATCACCGGCTCGACCGACGCCGGCACCGGGCCGTTCGAGATGACGAGCTTTGTGCAGGGCGATGGTGCTGAGTTCGGGGTGTACAGCGGTTATCACCGTCTGGGAGACCTAAACGGCGAAGAGAACGACGTTATCCAGACCGTAGCAGCGATGAATGTGAGGTTTCTAAGTTCGGTCAACGTTGCGGAGGCTGAGCTGGCCGTTGGAACCGTCCAATACGTCGCCAACATGCCTGCAGGACGAGCGGCTACGCTCGTCGCGACGCAGAGCAGCCCCCCCTTAGCCACGGTGAGCAATGCGCCGATCGGGATGACCTATTTAGCGGTGAACTATCTTCCCGGGCAGATCATCGACAACTCGGCTGTGCTGGCTGATTCGGCGTTGAGGAAGGGGATCATTGCCGCCATTGATCGGCAGACACTGGCCGATACGCTCGGTTTGGCGCCGCTGAGAGGTGCACTCCCCGAGAGCCACGCGATGTTTGGGGGTCAGAACATCATCAACTACAACGCAAGCGACCCCGGCGCGCTGCTCGAAGCGTCGGGCTGGGAGTACGACCCGCAGACGCAGGCGCGGGTGAAGAACGGCGTCACGCTGCCGACCTTCACGCTGGCTTACGACGCCGGCAACCAGTTGCACGCTGACACGGCGTCGGCTATCGCGAGCGCGCTTGCTGCCGTCAACGTCGATGTGTTGGCTGTGGCTGTTTCGCCCGAACTTTTCAACTCTCCCAGCGATCGCCCGCACGCCGACTTTTATCTGCTCAGCCGCTACGGTCTGGACATCAACACGGCCGAAGACTGGCTCTACCCCACGTTCTTCACCGGCGGATCGGAGAACATCGGCGGCTACAGCAACCTCGATGTCGACGACGCGCTCGAAGCGGCCATCAACGAGGTCGATCTGCAGCTCAAGGAAGGATACTTCCAGGATGCCGAGGCGGCCCTTAACGATGACGCGGCGTTCATCCCCCTCTTCGCCGACGCAGTGGTCGGCGTGTGGAACAACGAACCCGGCGACGCGACCGACACGGTGATGCAGGCGCAGACCTTCATCAACCCGGCGGTCGGACAACCAAAGCCTCACCCGAAGCAGACGGCGGTGCAGTTGGTGATGGCAAACGCGGAAGTCGAGCAACTATCGCATTACAACAATGTCAATTCTGGTTCGACGGACGGTAACCGGCTCCAATTGGTTGCCGACGAGCCGCAGTACTATAATTATGTCATTGCGCTGGATGGTGCAGGTGAACGGACGACTGTAACCGACAAAGACGTTACCTGGACATTTGCTACAAAACCTGTTGCGCCAGCGCCCGCCGCACCGCCACCTGCCGGAACCAGCCTCAGCCTCGTCAGTATTGAGACGGGTGGGAACCAAGGCGGTGGCATCATCTACAAGGTCAAGATCGTCTTGGCACCACCGGCTCCGCCTGCGACACCAGGCGGGCCCGCAGGACCTGCCGCCACACCCGGCGACTACATTCTCACCATCACGCCGAAGAAGGGCGCGAAGATCCCCGTAGTTATCCATCTCAAGATTTGATAGACCTGATATGCTGCGATGGGTAAGTCATGCACTTCGGTTTTCCATTGTTCTCCTCGGCGTGGCAATGGTTGCCGGCGGGCTTCTTGGTGCGTTTCAGCTCACGGGTAAGCACTCCGCAGTGGGCAGTTGGGACAGCGCAAAGCTGCTGGCCGGCGGACTTGTCGGCAAGCACAACTCCGCACAATGGGCAGCCTCTGGCTGCCTCGTCTTCCTCGGGCAGAATCGCTTAGTCTCATTCTGGATCGACGGTGGCTGTCTAGTCGTAGAGACGTCTCCCCCCGACGTTAAAACAGCCTCTTCCGCCATTGAATTGCGACAGGTTCGTCGCCCGAGGGCTAAGCAGATGCCGACTGGTTTTCAAGGATCCGCTCTGTTTATCGCGGAACATTTCGGACTCGCCTGCGCATCCGATTGGGGGTCGCTTGCTGGAAGCCGCTTACATCCCATCACCGTCCTGCATATCTTTTGTTCAGCTCCGGCATTGATGATCGGAGGGCTCGCTCTTGGGGTTTTGGGTCTGGCCGACAAGATTTACGCGATCGTCTTCAGGCGATCCATTCGCCGGCGGCTGGGTCTGTGCGCGGGCTGCGGGTACAACCTGCGGGCAACACCCGACCGCTGCCCCGAGTGCGGGCTCGGGTCACGGCCGGCGGACCGTCCGCGGAGGCTTCGCTCCGCCTTTGCCCGCCGCGTTGAACGGCCGCTGGGCTGGTTGGCCGTCGGGCTGATCGCGTACGCCTTGGTACTGCAGGGGTCGACGTGGCCGGAGCCTTGGGGTGTGCGACTGTTTCCGACCGATTCGAGCATGCTGTTTGTTCATCAGAACGAAGGGGTGGTCGCATTCCACGCCTCATCAATCGCGCTGCAGACAATCGATCGCGAGACGATTGATGATGGCCACTGGTTTGAAAGTCACTCGATGCGATACATGACGCTTTACCCAGGGGCCAAACCTGAATTTCATCGATTGAAGCTCGCAAGCAAGACTGCGGTTGCGTCCAACTGGCCGATCACGTCGGATGGGTTGGGCGTGTATCTCTATCCCGGGCTCTATGCCGAACTCGATGTCAGCAGGCTGTCGCGAACTGCTCATTATTATCGCCACATGGATCCGGCGATGTTCATCCAGATGTCATGTCCGATCTGGCTGGCAGGGGTTTCACTGGGGTTGCTGTTCCTGATACTGCGACGCGTGTCGGCCCGTGCTGCCAGGGTGCAGGCTGGCTCGCCGGGCAGCGCAGGCGAACCTCGCACGACCATGCCTGCCTCGTTCGACGAACCTGCATGCAACACTTAGAGCGGGGCGTGCTGTTGTGGTGTCGGAGCGGCTATGCAGGAGCAGCAAGTGTGAAACTTCTCCATTGGTAGTTTCCGTAAGTTGTGACCCACCCGGCAGGTCGATCGGCCGCAGACCTGCGGTCGGCGGCGCCATCGTGTTGCCGTCACGACCGGCGGAGCTGGGTGAGCAGGTGGGAGAGCTCGGGCGCGATCAGCGCCTGCGTCGCCAGGTCGACGGCGGCAGCGCTGCCCGGGAGGCAGAACGCCAGCATGTTGTCGATCACACCGGCCGCGGCGCGGCTGAGCATCGCCCCGCTGCCGATCTGCTGGTGGCTGAGCATCGCGAAAAGATGTGCGAATGCCGGCAGCGTGCGGCTGAAGCGCGGGGCGAGCGTGTCGATCGTGATATCGCGCGGGCCTATGCCCGTGCCGCCGGTGGTGATCAGGGCATCAATATCGCGGCCGGAAAGACACGCATCGACCAGATCGTTGAGCCGGTCGGCGTCATTGGGGATCAGCTCTGCCCGCGTCACGACATGCCCGCCAGACTCGATATGCCGGCGGATGATCGGCCCGGCTTGATCGGTTGCGGGCGTGCGCGTGTCGCTGAGTGTGACGATGACACACCGCGCCGTCACGCCAGAGGCGGCCGAGCGGTGAGCGGAGTATGACATAGCTGCTTCCATGTCTGACGATTGCCCACCAGCAAACCTCGTCGACCAGTTCAACGCGCTGGTTGGGGGTCTGCCATCTGCTCGTTGATGTCCGGGAAGCTTTCGAAGACGTCGATGCCCTCGCCGCGGTCGCTGACCACGAGGGTGGTCTTTCCGGGGCGGAGCCGCCAGTCGATGCGCTCGCGGCTTCCCCGGCCGATGGCGAGGATCTCGGTGAGGGTCAGGTCGCCGGCATAGATGCGAACGTATCCCACGCCGTTGCGAGTGAAGTGGCCGACGATGTTGGAGGGGTAGGCCGTCTTGCCGGGGGGCACGACCGTGCCCCAGGCGGTGTCGCCCGAGCGTGGGTCGACGGCGAGTTCTTCGGGCGAAGCCCAGACTTCTTCGGGTGGTCCGCCGCGCTTGGAGAGCCCGATCGTGATGGGCTTGGACGCGTTGTTTTTGATGACGACGTCGAACCGCCGCTTTTCATACGACTGACACCCCACTGCCAGCAGCAGCGGCAGACACAGGCACATCACAGACCACCGTGGAATCAGCATGGCGCGATGGTAATGGCACCTCCCGGCGCGGGCAAAACAAGCACAGGAAATAGACGTGGGGTCGAAACGAGGCTTGTGTAGCAGCATGTGCCCACCGGCGCCGGCCAGCTCGGCGTGGGCACACGGTCGCGGCGGCAGTCGATGGGGTGAAGCCAAATGAGCCAGCGGCAGGTGGGGTAGGGCCGATCCGCGGGCAAGATCGGGGCTGGCTGGGAGCCCGATTGGCCGGTCGCGCGGCCGAATCAGACGCTCGGGTGGGGCTATTCCCGGGCCGACGGAGCGACGGGCATCGAGCCGGGGGCGGCTTGAGTGTCATCTTTCTCGCGTTGACCCCTATTTTACCGACGTCTACCATGGACGGCGGAGCAAGTCTGTCGAGGCCGCCGACGGCTCGCTGACGCGGTCATGCTGACCGTGGCCACACCTCTGCAGGCACTGTCGACATCGGCAACACCATGGATCACAAAACATCGCCATCGTCGGGCCTGCTGTATCCGCTCGTGCTGATTCTCGCGCTCGGGTTGTTCGCGCTGGGGCTTTACCTGGCGGTGTATGCGCCGCAGCCCCGTGTCGAAGTGGGCAGCGTGGTGCTGGGGGTGGGTTGTCTGGGGGTGATCGCGACGCTGGTCTGCTGGCCGATCGCGTCGCACCTGTCGGCGATCAGGTCATCGACGGCCAAGCATCAGACACAATTGCTCGACACGCTGAGCGACCGGCTGCAGCAGGTCTCGGTCATGCTCAACGTCATCAGCGAGCAGCAGCTTGTCAGCGACCGCGCCCGGGCTGTGGCCTATCGCGGAAAAGACCGCGAGACGCTGCGCCGCGCGATCGTCGAGGAGATGGCGGCGAAGGACTGGGAAGCCGCGCGGGCCCTGGTCGACGACATGGAATCGATCTTCGGCTATCGGCAGGAGGCGCAGCGCTTCCGCGAGCAGATCGAGACGCAGCAGATGGACATGCTGCGGCGGCAGGTATCCGAGGCCGCGGCCATGGTTGATCGACACTGCCGGGCCGAGGAATGGGAATCGGCCCGCACCGAGGCCCGCCGCGTCGCACAGCTTTATCCGCAGATCGAGCAGGCGACACGCCTTCCCGCGGAGGTCGATTCGCGCAAGGGCGAGCGCAAGCGACAATTGCTCGCCGACCTCGCGGCGTCGGTTGACCGGCACGATGTCGATGCGAGCTTCGAGATCATCCGCATGCTCGACGCCTACCTCACGCCGGCGGAGGTCGAAGACCTGCGCGAAACCGCCCGGAACGTCGGCACCGAAAAGCGCCAGACGCTGGCGATGCGGTTTAAGCTGGCGGTGCAGCAGCACAAATACGCCGAGGCGCTGCGCGTGGGTGATGAGTTGATCAGCGACTTTCCGAACTCCCGCTATGCGCAGGAAGTCCGCGAGATGTATGAAACGCTGCGCCAGCGGGCGACCGAGCGCGAAACCGCGATGGCTTGATCACCCGCCCCGGCGTGACTTGCCAGGCTCAATCAGCCGCGGTGACGGGGCGAGGCTGCGCCCGAGTCGGTCGCAGGCCGGCCGGCGCAGCAGCGGCGTATCGCTTGTGTATGGCGGCTTTCAGACCCTGGCTGATGCAATCGCCTCAAACTGATGTTGTCGTGGTCGGCGGCGGCCCTGCGGGGGCGGTTGCGGCGCTGTTGCTGGCGCGCGGCGGGCTGAAGGTGACACTGCTCGAGGGCCAGCGGTTTCCACGCGACAAAGTCTGCGGCGAGTGCGTCAGCAGCGTGGGGGTTGAGACCCTCAAGCGGGTCGGCGCCGCCGACGCGCTGGCTTCGGATGCCATGCCGCGAACGCTGAACCGCGCCTGCCTGGTATCGCCGTCGGGCTGGTCGCTGGAGGTCGATCTGGCGCGTCCGATGTGGGGACTGACCCGCCGCCGGATGGACGCCCTGCTGCTGAGCCTCGCCCGTGATGCGGGGGTGGAGGTTTGCCAGCCGTGGCGCTGCGAGCAGGTGGAAGGCGGCGCGACGCCGACGGCCATCGCCCGGAACCTGGTGTCGAACGAGTCACACCGGCTGGTCGCGCGGGTGGTGATCATCGCCGACGGGAAGGGCGCGCTGGCGATGGGCCGGGCGGCGCCGACAGGCGACATCGGTGTCAAAGCGCATTACATGGGCGTGCGGGCGCCGCCCGATGCGATCGGACTTTTCGGGTTGAACGGGCACTACGTCGGGCTCGCACCGGTCGAGGGGAATCTCTGGAATGTCGCGGCGTCGGTTCCCGCGTGGCAGCTGAAGGCCGCGGGGGGCGATGTCGAGTCGGTGATGACCGCGGCGATGGCTTACAACAAGCGCTTTGCCGAGGCGATGGAGGGCGCTACACGAGCCGGCGAGTGGTTGGCATCGCCCCTGCCGCGCTTTGCGGTGAGGCGGGCGTGGCCTGCGGGTGTGATTCCGGTCGGCAACGCTGCGGCCGCTCTCGAACCCGTCGGAGGCGAGGGGATGGGCCTCGCGCTCGCCAGCGCCGAACTGGCTGCCGACGCCGTGCGCGAAGCGATGGCATGCGGACGGGCTGTCGACGTGGGCAGGCTGACGCAGCGATATCGCGGGCTGTGGACTGTCCGGCGGGCGGCATGCAGGGGCGCGGCGATCCTGCTTTCGTGCCCCACCGCGGCCGACTGGGCGCTATCGACAGCCCGCTGGCTCCGCCCCGCCGCCACGGGCTACATGGCGCTGATGGGCAAGCCGATTCGGGCGTGATGCGGGGGCGTGGGTCCTCACCGAGACTGATCGGCCTGGTGGGCCGCCAGAGCGCGCTTCTTGAGCGCCTGAAACTCCTCATCGGTCAACAGGCCCTGGTCGCGCAGGGCGACCAGCCGCTCAAGCTGCTTGGCCGCCGAGTCGCGCGGCTGCGGCGCGGCGGGCGCTGCCGGCCGATCGTCTGGCGTCGAGGCGGCGACGGGCTTCTTCCTTGGCGGATACGGCTGGCGTGGAGGGGTGGCCTTGCTGTCGACCGCGGTGACACGCTCCGCCGATCCCCCGTCGCGCGGGCCGGTGGAATTGGCTGAACCGGCCGATGTGCGTGCGGCAGCGCCGCCGGCGGGCGCGGTCGATCGCGATGCCGACTGGGCCGCCGCGGGGACTGCCGAACCTCGGCCCGAAACGGTGGACGAGACCGCGGTCGAACCCGGCCCCGGCGCAGAGGGCGAGGCGGCTTTGGCCGCCGGCACAGTGGCTGCCGATGCCGGTGCGGGTGCCCCTTCGGTGCTGAGCTGTGCATCCGGAGCGGCCGGGCCCATCTCGCGGTCGTAGGCGGGGCGCATCAGGTTCTTGAGCACCATCAGCAGCGTTTCGGGCTCGTTGAAGGTCGGGGGCATGCGCAGATAGACCGTCCGCTCGTCGATCACGCTGAGCCGCCCGGGCGCGCCGGTCAGCCCCGCTTGCGCCCGCGCGGCATCGCGGACCTTGAACACCACATCGGGCTCCTGCTTGATGACCGACTCGATTCCGTAGTGGCCGGCCAGCAGGCGAACCTCGGTCAGCGCCAGAAGCACGATCGCCTGGCGCGGCGGATCGCCGAACGCGTCGCGCATGTCGGTCTCGAGCTGCGTGAGCATGGCGATGCTGCTGCAGCGGGTCATTCGGCGGTAGACGTCCATGCGCTGGCGGTCACCGGGAATATAGGTCTTGGGCAGATAGGCAGTGACGCCGATCTCCACATGCGCTTCGGGCGATGCGGGCTTGGGCTCGTTCTTCAGTTGCCGCGTCGCCTCTTCGAGCAACTGGCAATACATCTCATAGCCCACGGTGGCGATGTGGCCGGACTGCTCGGGGCCCAGGATGTTGCCCGCGCCGCGCAGCTCGAGGTCGCGCATGGCGATCTTGAAGCCGGCGCCGAGGTGGCTGTATTCCTCGATCGCCTTGAGCCGCTTGGCCGCCACGGGCGTGACGGGCCGGTCGGGCGGCAGCAGCAAGTAGCAATAGGCGCGGTGCTTGGCGCGCCCGACACGCCCGCGGAGCTGGTGGAGCTCGGAGAGCCCGAACCGGTCGGCCTGGTCGATGATGATGGTGTTGGCGGTCGGGATATCCAGCCCCGACTCGATGATCGTCGTCGCGACCAGCACGTCGGCCTCGCGGCGGATGAACTTGAGCATGACCTCTTCGAGCTCGCCCTCTTCCATCTGGCCGTGACCGACGATGATCCGCGCGTGGGGAACCAGTGCCTGAATTTCCTCCGCCTTGTCGCGGATCGAGTGGACTCGGTTGTGGACGAAGTAGATCTGGCCTTCGCGCTGCAGTTCGCGCTCGATGGCCATCTTGATGCGATTTTGATCGTACGACATCACCTCGGTCACGACGCTGCGCCGGTCCTGGGGCGCGGTGGTGAGCGAGCTGATGTCGCGCAGCCCCAGCAGCGACATGTGGAGCGTGCGGGGGATGGGCGTGGCCGACATGGTCAGCACGTCGACCATCTTGCGGAGCTGCTTGAGCCGCTCCTTGTGGGTGACGCCGAACCGCTGTTCTTCGTCGACTACCACCAGCCCCAGGTCGGCGAACGAGACGTCCTTCGAGATCAGCCGGTGCGTGCCGATGAGAATGTCGATCTCGCCGTTGCGGGCGCGCTTGATGATGTCGCGCGATTGCGCGGCGGTCTTGAATCGGCTCAGCGACTCGATGGCGAAAGGATAGTTGGCCATTCGCTCGCTGAAGCTGCGGTAATGCTGCTCGGCGAGCACCGTCGTCGGCACGAGCACGGCCACCTGCTTGCCGCTCTCGACCGCCTTGAACGCCGCGCGCATCGCCAGTTCGGTCTTGCCATATCCGACGTCGCCGCAGAGCAGCCGGTCCATCGGACGCTGCTTCTGCATGTCCTGCTTGATCTCTTCGCTGCTGGTGAGCTGATCGACCGTGGGCTCGAAGCGGAACTCCTCCTCGAACTCCTTCTGCCAGGGCGTGTCGGGCGGAAACGCATGCCCGACCTCGGCGCTACGTGCCGCCTGCACCTCGATCAGCTCGGCGGCCATGTCCATGACCGCTTCGCTGACCTTGGCTTTCTGCTTCTCCCACACCCCCGAGCCCAGCCGCGAAAGCTGGGGGTGACCGGTGAATCCGCCGACATATTTCTGGATCAGGTTGATCCGCGTCGCCGGCACGTGCAGCGTCGCCTCCTCGGCGAAACGCAGCGTCAGGTATTCTTCGCTCTTGCCGTCCTTGGTTATCTGCTGGATGCCGGTGAACTTGGCGATGCCGTGCGCCACGTGAACGACGTAATCGCCGACCTTGAGGTCGAGGAAGCTGTCGACCGGCTTCCCCGCCACCACCTTGCGCACGCGCCTTCGCTGCTCATAACGGTGGAACAGCTCATGGTGCCCCAGCAGCGCGACGGGCCGGCCTTCGCCCGTGTCGAGCATGAACCCGCGGTGGATGTAACCGATGGGCGTGTCGATCTTCGACAGCGCGCCGGGCTGTTCCGCCTCGAGCAGTTCGCGGAATCGCTTGCGCTCGCCTTCGTTCTCGCAGAGCACACTCACCTGGTGGGTGTCTGCCAGCTCGGCGAGTTCCGCCATCGCGCGCTTGTGCTCGACCTCAAAACGCTGCAGCGAGCTGACCGGCGCGCGCAGCTCCGGCACCGTCACGCCCGGCCCGCCCAGGATCGATGCGCTGCTGGCGGCCCCCTGGTCGAACTGGCTCAGCTCCAGCCGGGTGAACTGCTCGGCCAGCTTGAGAATGGCCGACAGCGGGTAGATCCCCCGGACGCTGTCGGGCAGACGGTCGAGATAGCTCCTGCTCTGCTCCGCGATCTCCAGCGGCGCCCACAACACCACCACCGTGTCGGGGCGGAGGTATTTGAAGAGGCTGACGGTTTCGGCGTCATCCATCTGCCCGCGCAGGTCCATCACCTTGACCTGCGGGAGCGTGCCGATCGAGCCGAGGGTTTCGAGAGAAAATCGCTTGATCGATTCGACCTGGTCGCCGAAGAAGTCGAGGCGGACGGCCATGCCCAGCTCGCCCGGGGCCTCGTCGTGCTCCCCGGGGAGGTAGATGTCGATGATGCCGCCGCGGACGGCGAAGTCGCCCGGCACCTCGACCTGCTCGAGCCGGTTGTAGCCATGCTCGGCCAGCCAGACGATCAGCTTTTCGGGCTCGAGCTCCTGCCCCACGCTGATCTGGCGGACCAGTTGCTTGAGCTGTGCCTGCGAAGGCACGGCCTGCATGAGCGACTGGATCGGCGCCACCACCGAGGTTTCGCGCTGCGCGCGATCGCCCCCGCCGGCGCGGCGCTGCGCCAGCCGCGAGACCAGTTCGAGCCTGGCCGCGACATTCTCCTCCGATGCCCTGCCCAGCGCCCCGGAGAGTTCGAGCGCGGGAACGACCTCGGGGCGGACACCGTCGAAGAGCTCGAGGTCGTCGGCAAGGTCGTCGGCTTCGTCGAGGTGGCCGCAGACGAGGAGCACGGGTCGGTCGAGCTCCGCCTGCACGGCGGCGACCACCGCCGCCACCGACGACCCCCAAAGCCCATGCACGCTGGCGACCTGCTTTTCCGCCAGAGCGCGCGCAAGCTCGCGCAGGGGACGCGCCCCGGTCACGCGTTTTACCGCGTCCGTCATCGTCGCTTCACTCATCTGGAGGACATGGTAGCGCCGCCGCCAACCCCCGTAAAGACAACCCGGGAAAGCCGGGGGTGTGCCTGGCCGGCCGCGTGTGTGCCCTGTCGGCCGAATCTTCACCCGGTCGCTGGAGTCGTCACGTGGTTGTCCGAAACGTCGCGCGGTCGTCCGAAAC
>CAZBOE010000156.1:0-1105 GCA_964493365.1 uncultured Tepidisphaeraceae bacterium
CAGAGGCGGGAAGGGGCGGCGGGTGGGGGGGTTTCGGGTGGTGGGACGGCGGGGGTTGGGATGGCGGGGGTTGGCGTAGCGGGCGGATGGGGGCTGATGGATGAGGCGAGGGAGGCGGCGGCGGTGGGCGTGGCGGAGACGCTGGCGTGCACGCGGTGTCATGGGGTGCACAACTATGGGCAGTTGTATGGGGGCTGGAACGAACTGGTGGGGTATCTGACGGGGGGATTGATGTATGGGCATGAGGTGGGTCGGCCGAGCTGGTGGACGGGGCAGCGGCGGCGGATGGCGGGGAAGGGGCGGGTGGGTTGGGGGAAGGATGTGAGGTGGGAATCGCCGCGGGCGAGGGAGATCGAGCGGATGCTGGTGGAGACGGAGCTGAGCTGCAGCGCGATGGCGCGGGAGCTGGGGCTGGCGACGGGGACGGTGACGGGTTGGGTGGGGAGGATTTACAAGCGACGGGGGGTGAAGACGCGGGCGGAACTGGGGAGCGTGATTCGGGGGTTGTGACGGGTTGATGGGGAGTGGGGAGTGAGACAACCGGGGGCGAGAGGGGTGAGGGGGGGCGAGGGGTGTGAGGGGGTTGGGCGTTGTGTCGGGCTGGGGGGCGGGGTATGAGAAGGGGCATGACCAAGCGCAGAATCTGGGCGGCGGCGGTTGCGGGGGTGGTGATGATGGCCGGGTGTCAGGCGGCGCGGACGGGGTATTACAACGCGTGGGAGAAGTTTGGATATGCCAAGCGCGAGCGGCTGGTGGACAACGTGGCGGCCGTGCGGGATCAGCAGGACCAGGCGAAGGAGCAATTCGTCTCGGCGCTGGAGCAGTTCAAGGCGGTGACGAACTTCGAGGGCGGCGATCTGGAAAATGCCTACAACAGGCTGAACAAGGAATATGAGCGGTCGGTGTCGCAGGCGGAGAAAGTCAGGGGGCGGATCGCGTCGGTGAAGAATGTGGCGCGGGCGCTGTTCGACGAGTGGAGCGGGGAGATCGAGCAGATCGAGGGGGATGATTCGCTGAAGCGACAGGCGGAGGATCTGCTCGAGCGGACGCGGGAGAGCTATGAGCAGTTGGTGACGCGGATGGACAGGTCGGCCGAGCTGATGCA